>CAZZBE010000198.1:0-2697 GCA_964652715.1 uncultured Desulfobacteraceae bacterium | reverse complement strand
GTTTTAAGTCAAACTCCAAAAAACTGCGCTATTCTAGGTGGTTTAGATGGAGTTATTAAAAAACTAGAAGGTTGTTCTCAAATTGATGAAAGTAAGTATTTAGTAGAAGCTTTACAGTATGGCAAGGAAGGAAAAAAGTTTGTTAAAAATTACTTTAGTCATCCAGACCATGCTAAATTTTTCTTAGAGTTAGTTACTAAATCTGAGTTTATCCCACGGTTTTATAAAGGCAGATTTATGTGGAGTGGTATGGCTGTTTGGTGTAAGAATCTTAATGATTTACAAGATGTAATTAGATTAACCTCAGTTGATCTAATTTGGGATAACAACGGAAATGGATTTATTATTTATCCGTCAATTTATCCAAGAATAAAGTTAGTTAAGATTTGGAACTCTATGGCTTCTAACGATCAAGATTTTCTTGGTTTTAAAAAATACTTAGCGACAATAGAAAGTGATCCAAATTCGATTCCAAGAAAATTAGCTCAAAATCTTATGCTTCAGCTTGAAGCACTAACAATGAAATATATTGTTAGTGGAGAGCATGACAAGTAAAAACTTATCAACTCAAAGGAAAAAGTAATGACAGATAAACAGACACCAATATACCTCACAAAATATCCTTTAACTAAAGGTATACAAAAATATTACAACTGGAAGATATATGGTCGTGATCTCCTAGAGTTAAAAGGATTCTATGGAGTTATCAGAAGATCAGAGTATGCTTATACTCTAGAAGAAGCTTACGAACAAATAAAAATTGCAATTGAGAAAGAAAGGAAATTAATTGCAAAAAAAATAAGTAAGCTTGACGATCTTGAAAAACTTGTCTTGGATAATGCTTTGCCAATTGAAGAGATAGAAACCCATTAATGTGCTTGGCGTCAGCAATAGTTGACGCCAAAAATTTTGTTCCATTAGGAGAATACTAGAATCAGTCAATCTTAATTGGCAAGTTAAGTATCTTGACAGTGCTATGTATGACAAAGTAAAAAGATTTAGTGATTTATAACAAAGGAGCTTTATGCGATTTAGACTAAAACAAACTGTCAAAGCATTAAATGATCATGGTAAATCCTTACCTGGTTACATATCTGCTAAATATTTAGCAGATAAAATTAAAATAGAACGTCCTTATAAAACCCCAAAGAATTATCTAAAGTGGGATATTCTTGCAGGAATTTTAGGACTTTCAATTGATTATTTCTTTCACCCAGATTCTGATGTACCAAGCAAGCTTCATGGACTAAGATGTGCTTTATGGTTAAGTAAAGATGCACCTGTTTATGCACTTAATCATCACTTGCTGAATGAGTTTATGTTTTCGGATATGTCCAATCGGAAACAACTACTAGCAAATTTTGAACCAGTCCATGAAACTTTTTTATTACTGTTTCCTCAAGGACAGGTCAAGACTCCTGATGAAAGTCATATTGATTGGATCGTAGTTCACTTTTCTGATTTAGATAAACCAGAGAAATCATCAGTTAATTTTTCCGATTCAAACTTTAGTCCAGGTTTACCAGCTCAAGTTTTGTCACATGATGATTGCAAAAATTTTCATGTTAGTGGAATAAGCGATAATAACTATACCTGGTATATTGGCGCTGGGGTGGATGAAGATGGCAACATTCTTGAATCTCGAAAAAGCTACAGTGAGCAATCAATTTCTGAAGCAGAACATAAGTTTCTAGTAAACTTAAGAGATATTGCCCTACAATGTATGTTGGCTTTGCTTTTTGCGCCAGAGTTAATAGAAAAAGAAACGGAGGAAAAAGAATCTGATGTTCTTAACCAATCCAAATATAAATCTAAGTCTAAAGTAAAAAATAGGTTTAGATCTGTTCGATGGATTGGAAATAAGACATACAAGAAAGCGTATCAAGGAAGGCATAACAAATCTGGTAAACATCGTAAATCTCCACGGGGACATTTAAGACGAGGACATTGGCACTTATTTCCTTGTGGGAAAGGACGCAAAGACAGGGTATGCAAGTACGTCAAAGAAACATTTGTACTCGAAGGTAAAAGAGAATAATTTAATGGCACATTATCAACCTTGGCAAATTTATGCTATGCAGAAACTAACTACAATAAACTTTTTGATAGCCAGTTTTGATGTAAATGATAAAGACGAAATTGTTGCTGACAAAATTTACTCTTTTACTTTGGATACACAATGAATTTACAAATAACTACACAACTATCTTTGTTTGGAGAAAGTCTAGATGAATGGACTAATGATGACTGGGAAACACCCAATGATGAAGCCAAAGCAATGGCTGAACTTACTAAGCGATATGAGGTAGATATATTAGAGCCAGCGGCTGGTTCGGGTCAGATAGTTCAATTCATTCCTCCTGACGAATGTCGAAATGTAACTGCATTAGAGCTAAAGCCAAGTCGGGTTAAGACTGGTAGCGATCGCTGTCCCAATGCGACTTGGTTTCAGGGAGATTACTTGAAGCATGAATTTGACGGCAAGTTTGACTTGATTATTACTAACCCTCCATTTTTGCTAAGGATGGAATACATTGAGCGATCGCTGTTACTGCTTAAGCCAAAAGGTAGACTTTTGTTTCTGATGCCAATCGACTTCTACTGCGGACTAAAGGGAGATATCTGGAAGTCTCTTGGATGTAGAATAGATGATCAGTGGACTATACAGAATCGTGTATCTTATTTGAACAAAAATGG
>CAZZBE010000197.1:0-8546 GCA_964652715.1 uncultured Desulfobacteraceae bacterium | reverse complement strand
TGAAAAACCTCAAACTCGGAACCCAGCTCAACATCTCCTTCGCACTGGTCCTTCTCGTGCCCATGCTGGTGGCCACCGTCTTTTCCATTGTCTACTACAGCAACAAGATCCGGGAAGAGGCGGTCAACACCATCGGGTCGGACCTGAAGATCGCCGACCTCATCTACCGCCATGCGGTGGACAACATGGGCAACCTGGCCGACGCCTACGCCCAGAAAAAGACCCTGACCGTACTCCTGGGGCTCAACATGGGCGAAAAGCTGGGCAAGGACCTGGCCCGGTCCGCCGCCATCGACGGCCTCGACATGGTGACCGTGGTGGACCGGACCTACAGGGTGCTGGTGCGGTCCCACGCCCCGAGAAAAATCCACGACGCCTACGCCCCCAGGCCCTATATCGCGGCCGCCCTTTCCGGGGAAACCGTCAGCGGTACCGAGATCCTCTCGGGGCCCCTGGCGGAAGAAGGCCGATTCCTGGCCGACAGCCCCGCCGATCCCGCCCCCATGGCCATCACCGGCGCGGCCCCGGTCTACGACCGCCAGCGGGAGAACATCGTGGGGGCCATCGTCGTCCGGCGGATCATCGATGAAGAATCGGCCATTGTCGGGGACATCTGCCGAAACCTCAATATAAACGCCGCCCTGTTCAAAAAAGAGCGGTTGATCGCTTCGTGCAGCGTCCAGGAAACGGGCGACGACTTCGTGCATCCGGCGGAAGAAACGCTTCGGTCGGTCCTTTCCGGCGGCGATCCCGTCAGCATCGCCCGCATCGGCAACGGCGGCAGCATCGCCAAACTCGCGCCCATCCCGGATTTCAACGCAGAACCCGTGGGCGTCCTCATGGTCCAGCGGGGGGTGGACGCCTATCTTCACACCCGGAACGTGGCCATCGCCACTCTCTTGTCCATCTTTCTGGTGGGATTTCTCCTGGCCCTCATCATCAAGACCATCGTGGTCCGCCGCATCGTGGTTCCGGTGCAGCGGCTGAAGAAGGGGACGGAACGGATCGGCCAGGGAGAGTACGGCCACCGGGTGGATGCGACCTCCGGCGACGAGATCGGGGAGCTGACGGGGGCGTTCAACACCATGGCCGAGGATCTCCAGGCCTACGACGGGCAGCTCAAGGAGTACAACCTCCAGCTGGAGGAACGGGTCCGGGAGCGGACCGAGGAACTCCAGGTGGCCAACCGACAGCTTACGGAGGCCAACGCGGTGCTGGAAGAGACCCTGGAGCGCCTCAATCCCGGCGTTTCCCGGCTCATCGGCAGCAACCGGCAGCAACTGGGCCTGGTCTACGCCACCGAACTCGTGTCGGACGTCTGCAACTACACCAAGCTCAACATGATCCTGGGCGAAACCCTCATGGGCGAGTTCATGAAGAAGTTCTTCCGGGAGAGCCACAAGCTGCTGGCCCAGTACCGGGGGATGTTCGACAAGACCGTGGGCGACCAGATCGTGGCCATCTTCGGCACCCCAAAGGACGACTCCCCCGCCTCGCCGGTCCACGCCTTCGACGCCATCGCCTGCGCCATTAAGCTCATCCAGGCGTCCGAAGAGATCAACCGGATCATGCAGACGGCCATCCAGGACAATTACACCGCCATCGCGGCCCGCCACCAGTCGCTTTCCAGCGAGGACCGGAAGACCATCCGGATCGAGGATCTCCGGTTTCAGTGCCGGGTGGGGATCAACACCTCCAACCCGACCAGCGACCGGGAAATCGACCGGATGCGGATGGTGATGATGGGCGCCGAAACCTGCATCGACTACACGGCCCAGGGCGGCGCGGTGATCTACGCCTTCCGGCTGGAAAGCAACGGCACCCCCGGCGAGATTCACATCGGAGAAAACGCCAAGCGGCTGGTGGACCACGTCTACCGGCTGGAGGACATGCCGCCCATCACCCTCAAGGGGTTGGGGGTCCAGCCGGGCTACCGGGTGGTGGGAGAGGGATCGCTCTTCGAGAACATCTATCCGAAAACCCGGTTTTACCGACGGTACGCCGAAGATGTGCCCGAAGTTCTCACCCGTCTGGCGGCCACGCTGACAATCGGTCGCATTCAGATCCGCGAGGTCCAGCGGATCAACCAATTCCTGGACGTGGGCATCCCCTACGTCGAGCACATGACCGGCTGCTACAACCTCTCCATCTCCCGGGCGCTGCTGGCCCACGCCGCGGGCGCCCACCGGGAGCTGCCGGAGCCGCGACTGGACGCCCTGATCTTCTCCGCCCTCTGGCAAAACGCCCTCTCGCTGAGCCGGATCGGCCTCGAAACCCTCATCCCCAACGCAATCGCCTCCCAGGTCCCCGAAGGCATGGACGCCGATCTCGTCACCGCCGTCGTGGGAGAACTCGACGCCCGGCGGCCCGTTCTGGAGGAGGCCCGGATCATCGCCATCTGCAACCAGTTCGACGAGATGGTCTTCGACCGCACCTACCTGAAGGGCCGCGCCAGGGAGGTCCTCACGTCCAAGGAGGTGCTGTCGCTGATGCGGATCGAGGCCAAATACGACGCCGACCTTATCGACGCCCTGGCCTTCCTGATGGTCGCCCCGGAAGAGGCCGGGGGCGAGGAAGAATCGGTCGTCCGGCCCGAACCGATCCACCTGCCCCGGAATCCGGCCGTCCTGGCCGAGGCCATCCGGAAACATCTGCCGGAGTCGGCCATCCAGGCGCTCTTTGCCCATCTTCGGTCCACCGAAAACTGATCGGTTCCGGAAGTTTTCAAATATTTCCCTTTACAAACAGGCCTTTCTTCCTCTAAGAAAACAGGAAGTCATCCCCATTTCCGCGGCGGCGGACACCATTCCTGCGGAAGAGTCCACACCCGCGCTCCCAAAGGAACGACCATGCGGACCGAAAAAAGGGGGGTAATCTGGCAGGCCAGCAAAACGAAGAATGCGCTTCGCGCCTACCGCCAGGGATATGCTTCTTTGTTTGAAGAGGGAATCGGTCGAGTTGAACTATGACCTGGAAGAGTTGGAAAGGGGCCTGGAGAATATCAGATGACAGGGAACATCCTGCCACACTCTCTGAGGCCATGATGCCGCCATGAACTGGCGATATGCTCAGGCATTGAAAACCAGATCCCGCTCCGGCGACGCGGAATCTCCCCGATGGCTTCCTTTATCTTCTCGATCCGGTTGCCGGGACTGGGGTGGGTGCTGAAGAACTCGGGCATGGCGGCGCCGGAGCGGCTTTCCTGGAGAAGCCGCATCAGCTCGACCATTCCTCGAGGATCGCAGCCGGCGTCGGCCATGAAAAAGACGCCCAGCCGGTCCGACTCCAGCTCGTCGTCCCGTCCGTACTTCATGTGGACCAATTGCCCGATCACCGCCGTGATCTGGGCCGCCGCGGCGTCCCCCGAGGCGACCATCACGGCGCCGGTCAGCCCCCTCGTCAGCTCGGCTTTGGCCAGCCGCTGGGCCGAATGGCGGGCCACGACGTGGACGATCTCGTGGCCCAGGACCGCGGCCAGCTGATCCTCGGAGGTGAACCGATTGTAGAGGCCCGCCCAGGCCGCCGCGCTCCAGTCGACCAGTTGCCGCATTCGGGGTTGGGTTGCCGCGTTGGCCATGTGTCCGCTCCTTTTGTTGGCGCTTGCCATGAGTCCGTCAGTATAGGAAGTTTATATCAGATTCCTGGCGCTTTGGCTACGCCATCTAAAAACGCTCAAAATCACCGCCGCCGACAACGCCGCGCCGCCGCTGACGCCAAACATGGCGAACGTGCCGACCCGCTCGAAGAGGGCGCCGTTGACCATAAACCCGACCATCAGTCCCAGCCCGTAGGTGAGGGAATGGTTGACCGCCTGGCCCACGGTTTTGGCGACGCCGGGGGACATGCGGTCGATGTAGAGGATGCTGGCGATGTGGAAGGCGCCGTAGGTGACGGCGTGGAGGGTCTGGGAGAGCAAAATCAGGACGGGCGATTGCACCTGGGAGAGGGTGAACCACCGGAGGGCGGCCACCGAGAGGGAGAAAATCAGGACGCTCTCCTGGGAGAACCGGGCGAAGATGCGGCTGGAGTTGACCATCACCAGCACCTCGGCGCCGGCCGCCAGGGCCCAGGCCGCGCCGGTGAAGCCGGCTGAATAGCCAAGCTTTTCCAGGTGGATGGAGAAGAAGCCGTAGTAGGCGCTGTGGCTCACCAGCATCAGGAAACCGCAGATGAGAAAGACCGCCACCGGCGGGGTGAACAGGTCCCGGGCGCCGGTGAAAAAGCCCGCTTTTTTCCGGATCGCCACCCTCGGCGTCCCCAGGGAAAAGACCGCCTGGACCGAGGCCCCGGCCAGAATCAGCACGAGGATCACGGCGATGGAAACCTGATCGATGATCCTCCCCATGATCGACACCACCCCGATGAATGAGAGCGTGCCCCAGACCCGGAGGCGGCCGTATCCTCTCTTGTCTCCGCCCAGCGCGTCCATGGCGAAGGCTTCCAGAAACGAGACGATGGGGGCGAAAAAAATCGCGTAGACCAGGGTGACCAGGAGCATGGGGAGGAAGCTGTCCGTGAAAAGGTAGAGGGACCAGAGGGCCGGGTAGGCGAAACTGCACAGGATGTAGATGGGCCGCCGGACCCCGAACCGGTCCGCGACCAGGCTCCAGAGAACCGAGCAGAGGATCATGGCCAGGGACCGAATGCTCGACAGGGTCCCGATCTGGAGGCCGGTAAAGCCGAGGTGGTAGCAATAGAGGTTGAAATAGGGCAGGAAGATGCCCAGGACGCCGAAGTGGACGAAGTATTGGGCGCCGATGACGAGGCGGGGGCGGGTTTGGAGGGAGTGTTTGGGCATTGAGGGCTCAAATCCGATGCCGGGGGCTGAAGCCCCCGGCAAACAGGGGAAGCGCCCTGAAGGGCGCTCGGACGGGTTTGGCTATCGGTTTCGGGTCCATCATCCCACTATCAGAGAGTCCAGAATACCCAGAGTGCCAGAGGCCAGAGGAATCAGAGGTCAGAGGTATTGGGAGCGCACACACACCGGAAACCGATGTGCGTGAGCCGGTCGTACGGGTCGAGCCTGTTCCGGAAGGCGCACCGCACGTAGTCCGCGGAGTTGTAGAACGCGCCGCCCCGCAACACACGGGCGACATCACCGGGAGCAGTCTCGTTTTCCCGACCGTCATCTTTTCGGTAAGGATACCTGAACGTCGGCTTTTCGAAATCCTTACCCCAAAGACTCCTCGTCCATTCCCAAACATTGCCGGAAAGATCAAGGCACCCATAAGGACACTGTCCACCAGGAAATGCGCCGACGGGGCTCCTATCGCCGAGTTTACTATCGCCATAGTTCGCGCGATTCGGGTCCGGCGCATCCACGGATTGGTTTCTCCCCCAAGGGTATTCCCGGTCCGAATGGGGGTTGTCCACACTCGGGCTCGCCGGGGGTATCCACCTTTTCTCCGATGACAACCGAACGATGGCCGGGGCCTCGAATATTCTGAGTCCCCCTCGGGCCGCCTTTTCCCACTCCGCCTCGCTGGGCAGCCGGAAAGCATACCCCTTTGGAAAAGCGATCCCCCCTGCCCCCTTCACCGCCAGTTCCGTCAGCCACTTGCAGAAAGCCAATGCATCGTGCCAGGTCACATCGGCCACCGGATGATTATCAATGCCTTGCAGGGAGTCTTCGTCCGCCGGCTTGTGCCCCGACGCATCCACAAACGCCCGGAACTGGGCCGCGGTGACCGGATACCGGGATATCCAGTAATCGTAATCCAGACAGTCGTTGGTGTGGATCGGTTTTTCACGATCATTTTTCTCACCCCCCATTCGGAATTCGCCTTTGGGCACATAACAAAGTTCCAGGTCCGGAATCGAAAGCCGGTCACTGACGACGATGACCCCGACGCCGGGCCGCGTGTCGCCGAGGCGAGCCAGTGTGTTGCCGTATGCGGTTCGTTGGATGGGCTCTAAGACCTTGTCGGCGCCCAAAGCCCTTTCCAGCCACCGCCGCACTCTTTCTTCCGCCGCCTGCTTTGTTCCCCGCCGCGGGGCATCCACGCGCCCGATCTCCAGGAGGGCTTCGGCGGCGATTTCGGCCTTCCGGAACCCGGCCGCATCCGGCGTTTCCCCCGGTTCCATGGGGCACAGCTCGTTGACGGCGGCGATGGCCGGGGTGATCCGGTCGTTCCGGGCAGCATACCCCGCGGCCAGGACAAAAACCTCCCGCCACCGGTCCGGCGCACTTTCCACCAGCGTCGCCGCCTCCCCCGGGTAGTTGTCCCGCCCCACCAGATGCCGGGCCGCCATGAACTCCTGGAAGGTCCGGTGGGGAAACCGGTATGCGTCCGTCTTGTGGCGGATGAGCAAACCGGCCCTCTCCCGGATGAAATCGACAAACCGCTTCGCCTTGTCGTATTGGTCCCCAAAGGTGGTTTTTAGGTGGTAAAGCAGGATCGGTTCCGGGATGTCTGCTACGTCCTGGTCTTCCCCGAGTCCCTCGTGGGCCTGGAAGGCAACGCCGAACAGAGCCGTCTCGAGATGGTCCATTCGAAGCCCCGGCAGATCGATCTCTTCCAGAACCCCTTTTTCGCCGCCGACACCACCTTTCCAGCGGTGCATCAGCAGGTCCACTACCTGGGCGTAGAGGTCGATGCGGTCTTCCGGGAGCTGGCCCCGGTAAGAGTGGAGGATGGCCATGACGGTCATCAGCAAGGGCCGTTCGGCCATGCCCCGAAGGTCTTGCCTGGAAGCGGCCCGCAGCAGATCCCGAGCCTTCTCTTCCGCCTCTTTGGAATCCATCAGGTTGCGGGTTCGAACCTGATCGTACCACGCCGACACGAACTGTTCGATCTGCTTCCGGCTGAACGGCGAAAGGATGACCCGTCTGAATCCGTCGAGGGTGTAGGGCTGGCCGATGTAGGCGTGAATCCGGCAGGTGACCAGAAACCGGTGATTGCGATACCGGCCGGAGAAGGCGTCGATGCTCCCGACCACCGGACCCCGAAGATGGGGCGGCACCTCGTCCAGCCCGTCGAAAATGAACAAAACCGGCGACTCCGGCTCGGCGAGGTGTTCCCGCAGATGGTCCCAGAACGCGGCCACTCCCAGGGAATGGAAGTGATGCTCGAGAAAACCCGTCACCAGTTCCGCCTTTCCCGTCGCCGCATCAGGAGAGAGGTTCTCCGCGAATTCCCGGAGGATCACCCGCACCGGCGCGAGGACGCCATGCGCCCAGTCGCCTTTCCCCTTCAACCGCTCCAACCACGCCTCTCCTTCGATGCCCGCCTTGGCCAGAACATGGGCCACATAGTTCACCAGCGTGGTTTTTCCCGATCCCGGATCGCCCAAAAGCACCAGGCGTGGATGGTCGTTGATCATCCCCTGGGCCGACACCCGTCTGTCGTCGTCCGGCTTCCGCTCCAGTTCCCGGATGCGGTCTTCGTCCGCCTCCCGCTCGATTTCCGTAGTGTCCAGGGAAGTATAGACATCGATCAGCCCCATCTCCCGGTCCCCGGCCCGGCAGGCGTCGGAAAACTCAGCGGAGAGCCGGCCCCAGTCGAGGATGTTGGTGACCGCCGCCAGTTCCTTCAGGTATTGGAGGCGCTTGTCTTCCACCGGCGGCCGGGCCGGGCCCGGGGCCACCTGGAAGATCATCTGGATGCCGGAAACCACATTAGTGGCATCGATTCTTTTCCCGTAAATGGACCCGTCCTGAACTGTGATGCTTTCCTGTTTGACCGGTTCCAGGGACGATAGATGGCTTCGGATCGATTCGGCCAGCTCCCGGTTGGTCTCGACGATCTCCCGCAACCGGTTCCCCTGGATGACCGGCTGAAGCAGCGGCTCCTCTTCGGCGGCCAGCAGGAATGCGGTCTCGAAGGCCAGAAATCCTTCCCGGACGTCGAAGTCCGGCAAATTTCGATCCAGATGCGCATCCTTGCACAGGGCCTCCGCCAGGTCCCCGGCATGAACGCCCTGCCCCCGCAACATGGGCGCCAGATCGAGGGCGGTGTCCCGGTCCTCGAAAAAATCCCTCAAAAGATCCTCGACGGCATCGACTTTGTCCGGCGCCTTTTCCGTGGCCATGGCCAGAAACTCGATCATCCCTTTTTCGATGCACCGCTGCAAAGCCTGCTCATTGTCGGAACCGGACAGGGCGGCCCGAACCTTTCTTCCGCCGCTGGAAATCAGGTTGGCGGCAAGGGCGGCGGCGGCGCCGGATATGAACGGCCATGTAAAGGGTTCCATGGAAACCTCCGAAACGGATGATGCGCATTGGAAAAATCAGCCCGTAACCATGCCGTCCTTCATGCCACAACCCGCCCGTTTCCACAAGCGTCAAAACCCCGAAGGGGTTGCACATACCAGCCCAGGGCAACGCCCTGGTGTGGGAGGGAGAAACGACAAAGCCCTGTAAGGGCGGGACATACACCGACCTTTATGTCCCGCCCTTACAGGGCTCGTTACATAAATTCACGATTCCCAGGGCGATGCCTTGGGCTGGGTATGTTTCGCCCTTTCAGGGCTGAATAGATTCCGGCCCCGTCGCCCCGTGCCGCGCCACGCATTCCGCCAAACATTCCCGGCACTGCTCAGGCTCC
>CAZZBE010000196.1:4988-8592 GCA_964652715.1 uncultured Desulfobacteraceae bacterium | reverse complement strand
CCGCCTGAAGGCGGAACTCCAAACAGGAAGCTTATGCGGATTGCTTTTTACGCGCCCTTCAAGCCGTTGGATCATCCGAATCCGTCGGGAGATTTGATCATCGCCGGGGGATTGCGGGATTTTCTGCAAGGCCGGGGCCACGAGGTGCGGCCCGTCAGCCCGTTTCGGGCCCGGTGGATCTACTGGCAACCGTGGCGGCTGCCGGAACTGCTGAGGGAACGGCGTCGGGCGGACCGGGCCTTGACCCGCGACCCGGCCGACCTGTGGCTCACCTATCACACCTACTACAAGGCGCCGGACCTGCTGGGGCCGCATCTGGCGAGGCGGCACGGGATCCCCTACGTCATTTTCCAGGGGATCTACTCCACCAAACGGCGGAAGCGGATCGAATCCTGGCCCGGTTTTTATCTCAACCGGCGGGCGCTCCTGGCGGCGCGGCGCGTCTTCACCAACCGGCGGGACGATCTCGTCAACCTGCGGCGGTTGCTGCCGGAGGACCGGATCCGCTATGTGGCCCCGGGCATCCGGCCCGGTGATTTTCCCTTCGATGCGGCGGCCCGGCGGGCGCTCCGGGATGAATGGCGGGTCGGCGACGCCCCGGTGATTCTGTCCGCGGCCATGTTCCGGCCCGGGGTCAAGGCCGACGGGCTGGAGTGGACGATCCGGACCTGCGGCCGGCTGGCTGAAAAAGGCCATGACCTGCGACTGGTCATCGCCGGCGACGGACGGGAGCGGGGACGGCTGGAACGACTGGCGGCGAACAGGCTCCCGGGCCGATGTCGATTTGTGGGGAAAATCCCCCGGGAACAGCTCCACCGGTTCTACAGCGCCGGCGATCTCTTCGTCTTCCCCGGCATCCGGGAATCCCTGGGAATGGTTTACCTGGAGGCCCAGTCTTGCGGTCTGCCGGTGGTCGCGTTCCACAACGGCGGGGTGCCGGAGGTGGTGGGGGACAAAACCACGGGTTTTCTCACCCGGCCTTTCGACCGGGACGCTTTCGATGCCGCCGTGGAACGTCTTCTTGCCGATGACGCCCTTCGGCGGCGCATGGGCGAGGCGGCCCGCCGCCGGGTGCGGGAGCGCCACGATCTGGACAAAAATTACGGCGATATGGAAGAGGAGTTGAGGCGGATTCATGGCGGATGAGGCGACGAAATTCGGACTGATGCGCCACGCCCGCACGGCGTGGAACCGGGACGGGCGGATCCAGGGACAGATCGATTCGGATCTGACGGCCGCGGGGGAAGCGGCGGCCCGGTCCTGGGGAACGATTCTGAAGGACCGGTCGTGGGACCGGATACTGGTCAGCGACCTGGGCCGGGCCCGGCGGACCGCCGATCTCGTCAATGCATCCCTGGGGCTGCCCGTAACCCCGGAACCCCGGCTTCGGGAGATGGACTGGGGGCAATGGTCCGGGAAAACCGTCCGGGAGATTCGGGACCGGTTCCCGGATCTTCTCGAAGGACAAGAGGTCAAGGGGTGGGATTTCCGTCCGCCGGGGGGCGAGTCCCGGGCGGACCAGTTCCGGCGGTGCCGCGCGGCCCTGGCGGCGGCTTCGCGAAAGTGGCCGGGGAAGACCCTGCTGGTGGTGGCCCACGGCGGCGTCATCAAGTCGCTCATCTACAGAGCCCTCGACCGGGCCTTTCTGCCCTCGGAACCGGAGGTGATCGAGCCCTATCGCCTCCACTGGTTTTCCGTGAAAAACGACGAACTCCGCCTGGACCGGCTCAACGCCCTGGCATTGAGACACGGGCCGGAGGAGGTCGGATCGTGAAGATCCTCCAGTATTGCCAGCACGTGCTGGGCGTCGGCCATTTTTTCCGGACCCTGGAGATCCTTAGGGCTTTGTCGGACCACGAGGTGATCCTGGTCACCGGCGGGGACCGGGTGGCGGCGGACCCGCCGCCTCACGTCCGGGAGGTCCATCTGCCGGCCCTGATGATGGACGCGGATTTCAAGGCCCTTCACGGCGGCGACGAAGCGGCGTCCGTGGAGGCGATCCAGGCGGAGCGGAAACGGCGGCTCTTCGGGATTTTTGAGGAGACCGCCCCGGACCTCTTCCTGGTGGAACTCTATCCCTTCGGCCGCAAAAAATTCCGGTTCGAGCTGGACCCGGTGCTGGCGGGCATCCGGGAAGGGACCGTGCCGCCCTGCCGGACGGCGTGCGGGCTCCGGGACATCCTGGTGGAAAAGGACGACGCGGCGTCCTACGAAAACCGGGTGGTCAAGACCCTCAACCGCTGGTTCGACGCCCTGCTGATCCACGCGGACCCCAAACTCATCCGGCTGGAGGAGACCTTTTCGCGCGTGTCCGATCTGGACGTGGAGATCGTCTACACCGGCTTCGTCACGCCCCAACCGGCGCCGGACGCCCGGGAACGGGTGCGGCGGTCGCTTGGCATCGGGGCGGACGAAAAACTGATCGTGGCCAGCGCCGGCGGCGGCAAGGTGGGCGCGCCGCTCCTGGAGGCGGCTATAGAAGCCTTTCCCCTGATGAAAAGTGCCGAAACGTCCCGACTGCTGGTCTTCACCGGCCCCTACATGGACGACGACGTGGTGGATCGGCTGCAATCCAGGGCAGGGGACCGCGTTCGTGTCTCCCGCTTCACCTCCGATTTTCTCTCCCACCTGGCCGCGGCGGACCTTTCCGTCAGCATGGGAGGATACAACACCGCCATGAACATCCTGGCCGCCCGGGTCCCGGCCCTGGTCTGGCCCTTCGCCCGGAACCGGGAGCAGCGGCTCCGGGCCGAACGGCTCATCGGATTGGGCGCGGCCATGCGGGTGCTGGAAGACGACGATTTGAAACCGGCGCGGCTGGCCCGGTTGATGGCCGACGAACTCGGCCGGCGGGAGCGGCCGGAGGTTCCTGTGGATCTGGATGGCGCGGCCCGGACGGCGCTGTGGGTCAACGAGCCATCCGTCCCGCTTTCCATTTCCCGAGATGGCGCCTTATGAATGAAATAACGGCGCTGTGCGCTTCCGCGGGTCGCCCCCCAACCCAGACCGGCGGGCCGAAGGCGAAACGGACGTTTTTGGCCGGATCGATGCGGCCGAACTCCTTGACGATGCGGCCGTTGGCCCAGGCATCGGTGAGGAGGGCCAGGGGAATCACGGGGACCCCGGCTTTCTGGGCGAGTTTGACGCCGATGGTGTTGAATCGTCTGGGGTCGAAGTCGAGGGTGCGGGTGGTCTGGGGGAAGACGATGATGGAGACGCCCTGTTCCAGCCGTTTCCGGCCGCCGTCCATGACGGCCTTGAGATCCTGGCGCGGGTTGTCCCGGCCCACCACGATGGGGTTCCGGGATCGCATGACGTGTTTGAACACCGGGTAGTCCACCAGGCTCTTTTTGATCACGAAGGTGACGTTTCGCAGGGGTTGAACGATGCCCGGCAGGATGACGGCTTCCATCACGCTCATGTGGTTGCCGATGATCACGCAGGGGGTGGTCAGGTTGGCGATGTGTTCGACGCCGGCGATCCGGACGCGAATGCCGGTCCGTTCAAGGGCTTTGAGGGCCGCGAGGCTGCCGCGGGACCAGTCTTTGTAGCTGTAACGGCCCCGCTTGGCCCTGATGCCGGCTTTCCAGACGATGAAGATGAA
>CAZZBE010000196.1:0-4888 GCA_964652715.1 uncultured Desulfobacteraceae bacterium | reverse complement strand
GTGTTCGCGTTCCTGTCAGACCATTTTAACCACGCCGGGGAAACCGGGCAAGGGTTTTCTCAATCGCTCCCCTTGGATGCCTCGGGCGGCGCGGCGGGCGGCGATACGGCCCGGCGCTCCCGGTTGAGGAGGCGGTCCAGGCTGCCCCGCTCCCGGAAGGCCGGGTTGACGATGTCCAGGTGGAACCGGGCGAGAACCGTTCCCGCCACCGCGGCCAGCGCGTCCCAGAGGACCGTCCGGACCGCTTTTTCGATGGAGAGGGTGCGGGCGATCTTGAGGAAAAGGCCGGTCACGCTTTCCAGTCCGGGTTCGGGCCCGGCGCCGGCTTTTTCCCAGCGGGATTTGAGCTTGCGCAGCAGCGACCGGACGACCAGGGTGGCGACCACGACGGCCGCGGCGATGGCGAGGCCGCCCACCGTGACGCCGAGGGCCTGTTCCCAGGTGGCGTGGATGAGAAGCCCCAGCAGGGCGAAGATGAGGGCGACCATCAGCACGCCGATGGTCTTGAGCAGGTTGTCCAGCCGCCAGGCCTTGAAGACCCTGGATGCGGCGACGGAAAGTTGTTTTTTAAGGTCCTTGCGGATTTTCGGAGCGGCGGTTTCCGGGTTGAGGCAGTCTTCCAGGGCGAGGAACGTCCACCGGCTTTGGTCGCCGGACGCGCCCGCGTCGAACCCCTCCCATTTGGCCGTCTGGCCGTATTCCGCGCAGCGGTCCATGATGGCCTCTCCTTCCTGTTTCGTCATGAGGTAGCCGCTGGTCATCAGGCTGTAGGCCTCCACTTCGCTGAAGGCGTCGAGGTCCGTCCGCATCCGGGCGATCTTGTCCTGGAGCGTCAGGGCGACGCCGTAAGGGAGAGCGCCGGTTTTATCCACATGGCCGGACGAGTCCCGGCAGCCGACCCAGTTTTCCTCATCCGCGGGGAAATCCTTCTTCAAATGGACGAAGAAAAGTCCCCGAAGCTCTCGACCCGTGAGACGGGCCCACAGTTCCTGGTACTGCGCCTCCCGGACCCGGTCCATGGTGATGGAGGAAGACCGCATCAGCACCGAGAAGATGTTGTCCGACGGCCGGTCCACGTCGTGCATCTGGCCGGACGCGTCGCTGACGAAGAGGAAGGTGCAGTTTTCGTCCAGCAGGCCGGCGGCGCCCTGGTTGTCGTGGACCCCGCCGTCCACCAGGCGGACGGTTTTGCCCGGATAGAGCCCCTGGATGGGCAGGGGCGGAAACAGCCCCGGCACGCAGGCGCTGGCGGCCACGGCGTGGCCGAGACGGTATTTTCGAAGCGGTTCCGGGGCCTCCGCGTACCGGACCCGCCGGTACCGGGCGTTCTTGTCCACCTCCACGTGCTTGTCCGGTCCGGCTTTCGATTTTAGAAGGCCCGGCGGTTCGCCCATGAAGCTGGCGGTGAAGTGCCAGTTGTGGCCGGTGTTGAGGTTGGCGGCGTTGATCAGCAGCATGGGGACCTTTGCTTTGCGCCGCCAGTTGCCGGTCCGCGGGGAAAAACCGGTTTCGCCGGGGGGACGGATGTAGAGGTCGTCCATGTGGATGGGCCGGCCGTCCCCGAAGACGGGGAGGGCGTCTTTGTAAAGGAGGGCTTCGTAGAGTTCCCCCAGGCGGTGGGACCGGCTGTACCGGTCCGAAAAGATCATCTTGAGGTTGGGCCGGAGCCGGGAAAAGGCCAGGACCCGGATGTTCTCCCCGATCCCGGT
The DNA here is from genome assembly GCA_964652715.1 of uncultured Desulfobacteraceae bacterium. Lineage (GTDB taxonomy): Bacteria > Desulfobacterota > Desulfobacteria > Desulfobacterales > JAABSP01 > JAABTD01. Next base: position 3,179 of record CAZZBE010000196.1, on the reverse strand, counting down.
CATGAAGGCCGTCTGAATCTCCCGGATGATCCGGATGTAGTCCGACGCCCGGATGTCGTCGTCCGCTTTGGTCTCCAGGAGCCCCTTCACCTTGAGATAGTAGAGCGCGCCCACGATGCTGCCGCCGGAGACGGTGGAGATCACCTCCACGCGCCGGAGCACGTCCATTTCCGCCAGGCGGGCCATGACCCCGATGTGGTAGAGGGATGCCCGGAACCCGCCGCCGGACAGGGCCAGTCCCACCTTGCCCCGATGGGAAGTGAACCGGACCTGGGGATCGTCCCCCAGGAAGGGCTTGAGGGTCCGCCAGGCCGGTCGGTCGTCGATCTCCCCGGCGCGTTCGGGGATGGGGTTTCCCTGGCCGTGGGCGATGCGGATCAGATGATCGAGGAAGGCCGCCAGGGGTTCCGGGGCCATCCGTTCCGGCAGCATGGCGATCAGTTTGCCGGCCTGGTCGTATTCCTCGAGGGTGAAAAACGCGGCGGCGAATCCCCGGAGCATGCGATCTTCCCGGTCCTCCTCGCCGGGTTCCGCCATGTCCGCCGTCACCAGCCGTTCCAGCGCCCACGCCACCCGGTCTTCCATGGGGAGGGATTCGTCCAGGTAATAGCAGAGCGCCAGCTGGGTATTGACCCAGAGGTCGTCCCTGAACTCCTTCAGGGCCAGTTTCAGCACCTCCCGGGCGTCGGCGTACCGGTCGCCGTTTTTTAAATCGTCGACCTGTTGGCGCAATTCATCAAGGAATTCTTTGTCGATCCGTCTCTTTTTCTCATCCGTGAGAATCTCTTTCATGGCGGGTCCTCCCTTGGCCTCTGTAATGGACTGAAGACGACATGGCTGCCGATGCCGGCGCGATACGGAGCGGGCGCGGAAACATCTCGGACTTTATCCCGATCTCAGGGTCGGTGTCAAATGGAGTCTTGACAACACATTGCGTTCCGATAGGATTTAGGGTAAAAAATCGTCAGCCCATCATGGAACAAAGCCGAAGGAAAGGCCGAATCAAAATCGTTTCCTAAAAAGATCGACACCGAGCGCCAGGAATTGACGTGTACCGAATCGTGTTTACAAAACAGGCGAATAAAACGCTCCGGAAAATGCCGCGCAATACGGCGCGGCGGATCAGAAAAAAACTTTCAACAATCGCCGCTGCGCCATACGAACTCCATAATAACGTCATTTATCTTCAGAACAGGCCTGGATACCGCTTGCGTGTAGGCGACTGGCGGGTTATTTATGAAATACGGAATGAGCAACTGATTATTTTGGTCTTGAGGGTCCGACCGAGGGGGGAGGCATACCGATGACGGCGCAAATCATAGCAAAAGACGGCAGGCCTGAATGGGCGGTGATACCTTATGAGAAGTATCTGTCCTTGATAGAAGATGCTGAAATGCTGCAAGACATTCAGGATTATGATTCCGCCAAACAGGCGATTGAAAACGGCGAAAAACTGGTGCCCGGGGAAGTAACGTTTTCCATTTTGGATGGCCGGCACCCGATAAGCGCATGGCGGGAACACCAAAACATGACGCTGTCCCAACTGGCCGAAGCATCGGGCATCGCTATCCATGAATTAGAAAAAATCGAGAGGCGCCAGCGAGCCGCCGATGCGGAAACCTTGGCGGCCATCGCCGATGCGCTGGATGTTGATATGGACGATATCGCAACCTGAGCGTTGAATTCATGGTCCACTACGCCCCATCATCCCTCTGGCGTCTCCCTCCCGAAGATCTTAAACGGGATCTCCGGCAACGGGTCCATGACGCCGTCTCGCCCGCGTCCTATCCCAGCCTGGTCTTTTTCCGGGCCGACGATGTGGCCGTTCACGGCAAGCAGTTCGCCAATTTGATCGCGGTGTTCAAGCGCCATCGGGTTCCCCTGTCCATGGCCGTGGTTCCCGCCTGGCTTACCCGATCCCGGTGGGAAATCATACGGTCCCTGGCCGGCGACGATCCCCCCCTCTGGTGCTGGCACCAGCACGGCTACCAGCATAAAAACCATGAAAGGGAGGGCAAAAAGTGCGAGTTCGGGCAAACCCGCCCGGTCGAGGCGATCCGGCATGATCTCCAAAAGGGACGGGACCGGCTCACTTCCATCATCGGCCCCGCTTTTTTCCCGGCCTTTACGCCGCCCTGGAACCGGTGCGGCACGACGACGCTTGTGCTATTAGAAGAGATGGGTTATTATGTAATATCCAGAAGCCAGGGCGCGTCCCCCGCCCCGCCCCGGGGCCTGGCCGATTTTTCCGTCAATGTGGACCTCCATACCCGCAAGGAACCCCTTCCGGAGACCGGCCGGGAGAACCTGCTGGTCGAACTGGAGACATCGCTCAAAAGCGGCTTCTGCGGCATCATGATCCACCACCAGCGGATGAACGGCGCGGCCCTGGATTTCCTCGACGCGCTCCTGGCGATCCTGAGCCGGGAACCGGGCGTGCGGCCCGTTCATTTTAAAGACTTGATCGAGACGGAAACCCCATGACATCGGACGGCGACAGCGTCAAACGGCAGGTGGCGCTCCCCCTGGGCACATCCGCGGCCATCGCCTACAACAGCATCCGGGTGCGGTTTTTCCGGTCCCTCATCACCACCCTGACCCTGGTGCTGGCCGTCTCCTTTCTCAGTTTCGTCAACGTGACCACGGACGCCGCCAACGGGCTGCTGGCCACCGGCGACGCCGATCTGCGCCAGGCCCTGGTCCGGTCCGGCTACGACCTGGCCCCCGAAGACGCCCGCGCCGGCAGCAGTCCCAAGCAGCGCTGGATTATTATCCTCTCGCTCCTGGTCTGCACCGTGGGGATCGTCAACGCCCAGCTCATGGCGGTGACGGAGCGGTTCCGGGAGATCGGCACCATGAAATGCCTCGGCGCCCTGGACCGGTTCGTGCTCCGGCTCTTCCTGCTGGAAGCGGGCATGCAGGGGGTGGCCGGCGCCGGCGCCGGGGCGCTCATCGGGGCTCTGTTCGCCCTGCTCAACAGCGTTCTCCAGTACGGTTTCGCCCCGTTGCGGGCCATGCCCTGGGGGGATGCGGCCCTTTCCATCGCCTTCAGTTTGGGGATCGGCTGCCTGCTGAGCCTGGTGGGGGTCCTCTACCCGGCCCTGGTGGCGGCGCGGATGCAGCCGGTGGATGCGATGCGGGTGGAGGAGTGAAAGAAGGGACAGAGGGACAGAGGGACA
>CAZZBE010000195.1:0-8603 GCA_964652715.1 uncultured Desulfobacteraceae bacterium | reverse complement strand
GGCGTTGAGCAGACCGCCGTTTTTTATGATCGCATCGACCGGCATTTCTCATCTGTAAAGATTCCCTCGTATCGCCGTCTGAACGGACTGGAAGTTCATAAGATATCCAAAATCAATCTTTTCGCGGGCGTTAACAACAGCGGCAAGACGTCCCTTCTTGAAGCGATCTATCTGCTTTGCAAGCAAAACGACTTCAATGGCGTGGTGGACGTTCTAAGACGCAGAGGGAAAATTCCGGAAGGCCACATTCCGCCGAAATGGCTTACAGACCAGCTTACGGAGACAATCACGCTTGAAGGGGTTTTTGATCATAAAGAAAGCCGGATCGATATCCGGCCGTTTATCGAGAAAAGCGACACGCTGGATCGAACACGATATTTAAAATCTGTGGAAATATCGACACGGTTTGAAAAATACAAACTTGAATCCCTGACGCGGATTTATCAAGGGCGTGATCGCGAAACCCAAGCGGACACGATCCGGCTGCTCTGCAATGTGGTGTTCAGCAGCCCGTTTTTTTTCAATGAACCATACCACCACACGTCTTTTTATCACAAGGCGGTTCAGTCAAAACTTCTACCCAAAATATTAAAATTTATCCAGAATCAAGTGGTTCCGACCGTGAGAGACATACGCATGGTGGATCAACTCCAGAGATTTCTCGTGGAAGACGACGCCTTTGAAAGATCAATGGATTTGATGTCATACGGGGAGGGCCTTCAAAGAATTTTCTTTACTTCCCTGCTTTTCGCCTCGGCTGAAAACGGCGTTGTTCTGATCGATGAATTCGAGAACGCCATCCATGCGGACTTAATCGGAATTTTTGAACCCTTTATACACTCCCTGGCAAAAGAGTTTAACGTTCAGGTATTTCTGACAAGCCACAGCAAGGAGTGCATCAATTCATTTGTCAAAAATATACCTCAGGCGCAAATGGATGATTTTTCGTTTCACGCCCTCGTCCGGGATGGGAAGGGGAGGACAATGATTCGAGAATTTTTTGGGAAGGATTTTTCCAGACTGGTTGAGGCTGGAGATGTCGATCTGCGGAGAGCGCGATGAGTTCATCTGTGAAGGCCCTCCTGGTCTTCTGCGAGGGGCCGCATGACGCCGCGTTTGTGAGAATGGTTTTCAAAAAGATACTGGGGTTCCGGATAGCAAGGCTCAAGTTTTCTGAAATGCCGTCGCCATTCAACGCCTTGTTCTCAACGGCCGTCCAAAATCATGCGGCTCGGGACATGTCCCTGGATCGGAATTTGGCAGAATATCAAAAGATAAAGCGGTGTTTGTCTGGGGTGGAACGCCAGAAAGGGGGACCTTGGAGGATATACTGATGCCGATGTTCGATTTCACTGAAGAGAACAAGCCGCTCATTGCAAAGTCCAAACAAACAATGAATGAAATGTTCACGTGGGATATGGACCATACGGAAAGAAGAAGAGCCGTGGCCGAAATTGAAAAGTTCAATAAGGCTGTTCTTACGACCGTGGGGCAGAGGAAAAAGCCGGGCGCCTCATTGAATGTCGTATTGGAGCAAGCCGATCTCATATCGGATGACGCTCTCCGCGCTTGTCCCATTACAGCCGGTTTTGTCAAATTTGTCAGGGAATTTGGGGGGATGATCGACTGATGGAAATGGACGCCCTGGACAAACAGGCCGCCTTGGTCCTGGACGGCTACCTGGTCCGCAAGGACTTGGTGCGCGCGTTCAGCCGCCAGTTCCCGGTGCCCACCTACGTGGTCGAGTTCCTGCTGGGCCGATATTGCGCCAGCATCGATCCGGAGGAGATCGAGGAAGGGTTGGAAATCGTTCAGCGCCAGTTGACGTCCCGAACCGTCAAAGCCGGGGAGGAGGAACTGTTCAAATCCCGCGCCCGGGAAAAAGGCGAAGTGAAGATCATCGATCTGCTCAGCGCCCGGCTGGATGCAAAGACCGATTCCTACCTGGCCGCCCTGCCCAGCCTGCGACTCAAGGATGTCCGCATCAGCCCGGAACTGGTCAACGCCCACGAGCGGATGCTCACCGGCGGCTTCTACGCCGAAATCGCCTTGTCCTACGACGCCGCCATCGCCCAGGAGAAAAACGGCCGGCCCTTCGGCGTCGAAAGCCTCCGGGAAATCCAGCTTTCCAAACGCGACGTCCTGGATACGCTGGCCGAGGCCCGAAAAGCGTTCTCCACCCACCAGTGGAAGGCGTTCCTATTGCGAAGCATCGGCGTGGAATCGGAACACCTCTCCGACCGCGCAAAGAACGCGTTCTTCCTCCGGATGGTCCCCTTTGTGGAGCGCAACTACAACCTGGTGGAACTCGGCCCCCGGGGAACCGGCAAAAGCCATCTGTTTCAGCAGGTCTCCCCCTACGCCCACCTCATTTCCGGCGGCAAGGCCACCGTGGCCCGGATGTTCGTCAACAACAACACCGGCCGGCGGGGCCTGGTCTGCCAGTACGACGTGGTCTGCTTCGACGAGATTTCCGGCATCTCCTTCGACCAGAAGGACGGCGTCAACATCATGAAAGGCTATATGGAATCCGGCGAGTTCAGCCGGGGCAGGGAGAGCATCCGGGCCGACGGCGGCATCGTGCTGGTGGGCAATTTCGACGTGGATGTGGCCCATCAGCAGCGGGTCGGCCATCTCTTCGGCCCCATGCCGCCGGAAATGCGGGACGACACCGCCTTCATGGACCGGATTCACGCCTACCTGCCGGGGTGGGACGCGCCCAAAATCAAAAAGGAGATGCTGACCGACCATTTCGGCCTGGTGAGCGATTTCCTGTCGGAATGCATGAGCCGCCTCCGGTACCAAAGCCGCGTGGCGGCCCTTCAAAACCGGGTCTTTTTCGGCGGCGCGCTCAGCGGCCGGGACATCAACGCCGTGAACAAAACCGCCAGCGGATTGCTGAAACTGCTAAGGCCCGGCGATGGCGACGCCATACCGGACGAGGAACTCGAATGGGCCGTGCGTCTCGCCCTGGAAACCCGAAGGCGGGTCAAGGAGCAGCAGAAGCGGATCGGCGCGGCGGAGTTCCGGAACACCCATTTCAGCTACGTCATGGGAGAGGAAGGCGTTGAAAAATTCGTGGCCACCCCGGAACTGCACAGTGAAAACACCATCGGCGGCGACCCCCTGGAACCCGGCCAGGTCTGGTGCGTCAGCCCCGGCGGATCAGAAGAACACCCCGGCCTGTTTCGCATCGAAGTCAACGAAGGCCCCGGTTCCGGCGTCAAAATCCTCAACAAACCCGCGCCGCCGCCGTTCAAGGAGAGCATCTCCTACGCCGAACAGAACCTCTACGCCCGCTCGCCCCAGTTGATCGGCGACAAAACCCCCCGCCAGCACGAGTTCACCCTTCAGCTCCGGGCCTTCGACGCCGCCAAAACCGGCGCGAAACTCGGGGTCCCCGCCCTCATCGCCCTTTGCACCGCACTGCTCAAAAAAAGCACCCGGGGCGGCCTGATCATCGTCGGTGAAATCAACCTGGGCGGCTCCGCTGACGCTATCGAACCCATCCACAACGCCGTCGCCATCGCCGAAATCGCCGTGGAAAAAGGGGCCGCCGCCCTCCTCGTGCCCGTCGCCTGCCGGCGGCAGCTCTTCGACCTCTCCGACGACATGGCGGCCAAGGTGGATATTCAGTTTTACTCGGATGCCCGGGATGCGTTGCTGAAGGCGATCGCGGATTAGCGCCCCTCCACCATCTGCTCATACCAGTGAACAAAGGTCAGCAGCATCCACAGCTTCAGCCCGTGACGGGCGCCGTGGATTTCGTGGCGGTCGTATTTCAGCAGCTTTCGCACATAATCGGTATTGAATAACCCCATGCGCCGCAACCGGCGTTTGCTGAGCATCCGTCGGGCATGGCGGCGCATCTCGCCCTGGAGCCAGTACCGGACCGGCACCATCATTCCGGATTTTGGACGATGGACGATGGGGGCGGGCACGATGCCGGCCACGGCCCGCTTCAGCACGCTCTTTTCTATATTTCCCGCCAGTTTGAGTTCCGGCGGGCACATCATGCTGGTCTCGATAATCCGTTTGGAAAAAAGCGGCGGCAGGGCCAGGACCCCGTTGGCCGAGGTCATTTTGTCCACCTTGACCAGGATCAGGTTGGCCCCTTTGAGCCGGATGTTGACGGCCATGAGCTTGTTGATGAACCGCCGGGGGGGGGTGCGCCGGAAAAAGGGCGTCAGGATGTCTGTGAGGGCCTCCTCGCCGCCGGATGCGTCCCAGACCTCGGGGGTCAGGAGTTGACGGAGGTCCGTAAAGCATTTCCGGTAGGTGAGCAGATAGGTCCGTTCCAGCCAGGCGTCCGCCGGTTCCCCGGGCAGCGGGCCGTAGAGGGCGGCCAGCATCATGGGGATGTTCTTGGGGCCGCCGAAACAGGGGTCGCCCCCTTCGCCGTTTAGAATCACGTTCGTGACTTTGGACGCGGCCTCGGCCATGAGGTAGTTGGGGACGGTGATGGGGTCGCCGATGGGGTCGTCCAAACGCCAGATGATCTCGCGCATGCGGCGGATGAACCGTTTGGGGCGGATCTCCAGCCATGTGTGGTCGGTCCGGCGCCGGTCCACCATCATCCGGACGAATTCATTTTCATTGGCGTATTCCGGACCGAAATGGACCGAAAAGGTCTTCAGGGGGATTTCAGGGTATTGCAGGGCCGCGTGGGCCAGCACGGCGCTGGAATCGATGCCGCCGGAAAGAAAGACGCCCGGCGGCGCGTCGCCGATCCGGCAGCATTCCCGGACCGATGTTTCCAGGTCCGAGGCGACCCGATCTACCAGGCCGTCTTCGGATATCGGCGCCTCTTCGCCAGGCTCCAGCCGTTCGAAATCGAAATGGCGGCGGGTCGTCGGTTGTCCATTCCGCCAGCGGAGGAGGGTTCCCGGCTGCAGCTCGAAAATGTCCCCGAACATGGTCCGTTCGCCGGGCACGAAGCTGAAGGTCAGGTATTCGGTCAGGGCCCCCGTGCGCATCCGTCTGGGGACCGACGGATCGGCGAAAAGGGCCTTGATTTCGCTGGCGAAAACGAGGCGCTCTTTGTGGCAGGTCCAATACAGGGCTTTGACGCCGGCGTGGTCCCGGACCAGGAGCAGGTCGCCGTCCAGGGCCAGGACCCCGGTGAACGCGCCTTCCAGCGAAGCCAGCCCCTCTTCAGGGGATGCGACCAATCTTTGGAGCATCGCCTTCGCGAAGACGCCGTTCCCCCCGGCATCGAGGCCGCTCAGGATTTCCGGATTGAAGATCGCCCCGGCATAGCCGAACAGGGCCCGGGGTTCACTTTGGTCGGCGATCTGGGCTTCACGGTTCCAGGGGGCCCGGCCGTGGCCGATTTCGACGAACCGGTCGCCGCCCCACCGGGCCGATGTCCGTTCCCACCCGAGTTTGCACCGATGTTGCAGCCGGTCGGCCATCCCCTCCAGCAGACCCGGCGCGGGTTTTCCGATGTAGCCGAACAGACAGGCCATAAATCAGCCGAACCCGCCGCCGTCGGCGCCGCCTTTTTGCTGTTCCGCCAGCAGCTCGTCGCTCAGAAGCGCCGCCCCGACCACCATGGCCAGACCCATGGAGCCCATGAGGGCCTTGGGACCGGCGATGTCCAGGGGCATGTAGTAGCCGTCCTGGATGGTCTCCACCGGTTTGCCTTTCACCCGTACATGTTTGTTTTTCGAACCCGGTTCGGGGGTCCAGACCGGCGTCTTCAGACGCGCGACGTCGGCTGGATGAAGCCCCAGATCCTCGACCTTTTTCCCTGCCAGACCCCATTCCGGATCCGCCATGAGATCGGTTTTCAGGCGATGGCCCTTTTTGGAGGCGTCGTGGACCACGGCAATGGGGATGTCGGGATATCGCTCCATGAATTCCCGGAAGGCGGCAAAGGCCTGAGCCGGGCGTCGATGGGCGCTGACCACCAGGGTCTTGTTCTCCAGGTGGAACCCGTTTCGGATCAGCATCTCCGCTACGTCGTCCCGTTGAACGATCAAGATCCGCTCCGGGGCGTGGTGAAGCCATTCCGGGTTCGGATCCGTTTCGTCCTTTTCCCCGATGCCTTTGCCGTCTGCCAGTCCCTCCATGGCATGAACCGCCCGGTACCGTGAAATCACGTCGGCGATGACCGAATGGCTGACCTTGACGGGCCGTCTGACGAGCCAGACCACAAAGAAGACGTAAAGCGCCGCCGGCAGGATCAGGGCCAGGGGCGGGACAGCCTCTGTGGAGAGGACCGGAAAGGACAGGATGATCAGGGCGATGCCCAGCCCCACCGCGCAGCCGATGCGGCCGCCCTTGCCCTTCTTCTGCAGCAACCGGTGGATCCGGGCGTAGAGCTGGTGATAGGTGAAGGCGTACTGCCCGAAACCCGACAGCCCGTCCACGACCTTTTTGACGGCCATATCCGACAGGTTCGGCGCCTTCTTGGGGTCGAGGGCGAACCGGTAGCCGCAGGAATTGCACGTCATGCCGTCTTTGTACCGTTGATTGCCGTTGCATTGGGGGCATTTCATGGAGGGCTCCTGTCGTTTTGGATCGTTCCGAAGAGAATTCCGGGCCAGATCGGAGGAATGCTGGACCCTGTATACCGTTATCCCAATCGGTCGATGGGATCAAGTTTTTTCAGGACGATGGGGTTTCGCGTCTTACAGGGCGGCCTGACGCGGGCCGGGGAACTGGATGAGACGTTCCGTTTTCGGCGTCCCCCCGGAAGAGGAGGATGCCGGCAGGCGAACCGCGGCGATCTTGTCGGGACGCGCCTTGGCGGTTTTCTTTTCCCGGCTCAGCAGTTTGCTGATTTCTTCGGTGGAGAAGATGCGGTCCCGGTCCGCCGGCAGGAAGACCACCGCCGCGCTGACGGTCAGGAGGGGAAAGGCCTGGGGGACGCCGTTCCGGTCGTTGGCGATGATATGGCCTTGCCGGATGGCCTCGGGGTCGTAGAAGCTTTCGACGTCGGAGGCGAACCGGCGGGCGATCTCCTCGATATGGCGAATCGCTTTTTGGAGGGAGACGTTGCCGACGCCCATGAAAAAATCGTCGCCGCCGATATGGCCGGCGAATCCGTTTGAATATTCGGTCCGCGCCTTGAGGAGTTCGCCGAACAGCATGATCACGCGGTCGCCGTTGCGGAATCCGTAGGTGTCGTTGTAGGGCTTGAAATAATCGAGATCGAAGTATATCAGCGCATGCGGGGTGCGGCGGTCCTGAAGCGCCCGGGAGACGTATTCGTGGATCAGGGCGTTGCCCGGCAGCCGGGTCAGGGGGTTCTGGTCCCTGGCCAGGACGATGTTTTTCTCGTTCAGCACCTTCAACAGGGAATGGGCGCTGAGAAAGCCCAGGTACCGCATGTTGTCGACGATCAGGATCCCGTCCATGTTCTCGTTCTGGGAGTAGATCTCCAGGATTTTTTCGGCGGGGGTGTGGACGTCGGCGATGGGATGGCGGGTGATGAACCGGCCGATGTTCTTGTTGATGGTCGGATTCTTGAGCAGTTCGCCGCCGTATCGGGTGTAAAGGTACTCCTTGAAGCTGTTCTCGTTGATCACTCCCAGGGGCTCGCCGTTGTCGTTGACGATGGGGAAAAACGTCCGATCCTTTTGCCGGCGGAATTTCTCGAAGACCTCCGTGAGATCGCAGGTGTGGGGCAGCGGATCGATCCGCGTCATCTCGCCGAGGATCAGCTTTTCGTCCCGTCCTTTCCGGTACCGCCGGTCGGACCGGCTCAACTCCCGGATGTGGTCGTACCGGTTCTTCAGCCGGCCGAGATCGATCTCGGGTTTCTGAATGAGATACCCCTGCGCCAGGTCGCAGCCGATATCCCGGCAACTGTAGTATTCCTGCCGGGTTTCCACGCCTTCCGCGATCACCATGGCCCCCATGAGATGGGAGAGGTTGACCAGGGATGAGACGAACATCTTTTTTTGGGGGTCGGCGGCGATGTCCCGGATGAAAAACCGGTCGATTTTGATGAAGTTGGGACGGGTGTAATACAACAGTTTCATCCCCGCGAACCCGCTGCCGCAGTCGTCCACCGCGATGGTGAACCCCTGGGCCCGGTAGCTGTCGAGGGTGCGGACCGCTTCATCGGCTTTCTGGAGTTCGTGCTTTTCGGAAATCTCGAAACAGATGGCGTCTTTGGGAAACCGAAATTTTTTCAGGATGTCCAGGGTGTTGCCCGACCGATAGTCCTCCGAGTCCAGGGCCCGGTTGTCCAGGTTGAAAAAGAGCTTGACCTGGTGTTTCCATTCCAGTCGGGCGAATTTTTGGATGGCCTTTTCCCGGAGGGCCAGATCGACGCTGTAGAGCACCCCGTCGGCGTGGGCCTGATCGAAAAAGCAGCCGATGGAAGGGATGCCGGCGTCCTCCCAGTTGCGCAAGAGGGCTTCGCACCCGTAGCAGACGCCGGTGTGGATGTTGACGATGGGCTGGAAGGCGTACTCGATTCGCGACAACCGCGACGACCAGATGGCGGAATCCAGGGACTGCTTCATCGGAAACGACTCCGGGATGACGGGAATGAGAGAAGGGGTGCGGGGATCAGTCAATGGACCGTACCCATGCGTCGACCTTGTCCCGGATATCGTTGCGGATATCCCGGAGCCTGTCCAGCTTTT
>CAZZBE010000194.1:0-8609 GCA_964652715.1 uncultured Desulfobacteraceae bacterium | reverse complement strand
GCAGCCGCAACCCCCGAAAATCCAGGCCGTAGCGCCGGGCGAAGTACAATCCCAGTTGTTCGCTGAAGACCTTGCAGATCCCGTAGAGGCTGGTGGGGCGCTGAAGGCGCCGGTCGTCCACCGGGCCGTCCGGAAGGTCCAGGCCGTAAACGGCGATGCTGCTGGCGAAGACGACCTTATCGATTTGGCCGAGGCGGGCGGTCTCCAGCACCTCGAAGGTCCCCATGCCGTTGAGCCGAACGGCCGTTTCGGGCGCATCTTCGGAGGGCACGGAGAGCATGCCGCCCAGGTGGAACAGGGTATCGACGCCATGGGTTTGGATCGCCGCCATGAGTCGGTCGCGGTCGGCGAAGGACCCGGAGACGAAATCAAACCCATCGGCCGCGGCGCCCAGCGCCGCCCCCGGCGGGGCGATGTCCATGACCACCGGGCGCCGGCCCTCCGCGATCAGCAAACGGGTGAGTTCGGAACCGAGCAATCCGCTCCCCCCGGTTATCAGGGCTTTCATGGTTCGGTCCTTATTTTCGGATAAGCGCTTGGAACGGCCGCCGCCGGCCCGGGATGTCCTCCCGGGCCGGCGGCCCTCCGGATTCCCTTCGGGGAATGATTACTTCGACAGGCCCTTGCAGCCCGTCTCTTCGCAGGGCACATCGATTTTCGCCGGGTCCACCTGTTGGGCCGGCCCCACGTAAGCATGGCTGAAGTAGGGGTTATCCTTGACGATCTCCGCGATCCACACCGGTTGTTGCACCTGATGATCGCACGCCCGCATGGTCCAGGTCCCGGCCGGTCCGTCGTAGCTGAGCCCTTCCCACGCCGTGCGGACGGCGTCGACTTCCGCCGAGCCGGCTTTTTTGACGGCTTCCGCCCAGAACATCGTCGCCAGGTAGGCTTTTCCCCGCAACCAGGTGGGATAGTATCCTTTGGCCTTTTTGAAGCCTTCGACGAATTCCCGGTTGGCGGCGCCGGGGATGCTGACCATGTAAACCTCCGCGGTCACGCTGCCGATCGCCGCCTCGTCGTTGGCCACCGAGGTAATCGCATTTTCATCGTTCAAGTAATAGCAGGCGAATGTGGCATCCAGCCCCAATGGCTTTGCCTGTTTCAGCAGCAGCGTCAGGTCGCTGCCCCAGTTGGACGTAAAGACCACCTCGGCGCCCGAGTTGATGATCTGACTGACATAAGGGGCGAAATCCTTGGTCCCGATGGGATGGAGGATCTGGCCGACGACTTCGGCGTCCGGCGCCAGTTCCTTAAGCTTTTCCACGAAGGCGGCAGTGGCTTCCTGTCCGAAGGAATAATCCTGTGCGATGGTGATCACCTTCTTGAATCCCTGCTCCGCCACCCAGGCGGCCAAAGCGTAGGATTGCGTGTTCGTGTTGGCGCACAGCCGGAAGAAGTTCGGGCTGCATTTCTCGCCTGTGAGACTGGCGGCGGCCATGCCGTAAGTAAAAAAGAGCAGATCCTGTTTCCGGGCCAGCGCCTCCATGGCCCCGGCCACGGAACTGCCGGTGCCGCCGCAAAAATACCGCACGTCCTCTCTCAGAATCAATTTGGTGGCCTTGTTGGTGGCAATGGCCGGTTTGAGTTCGCTGTCCACGGGGATGACTTCCACCTGTTTTCCGTTGATGCCGCCTTTGGCGTTGAGCACATCGGCGGCGTATTGAACGCCTTCCAGGTAGCGGTCTCCAATATCCTTGAATGCTCCCGACAGCGGTTCCATGACCCCCAGCTTGATGGTGTCCGCAGCCCAGGCTGAAGGGACCGCCATCAGAACCATGAAAACCATAAAGACTGCAACTCGCCGTTTTTTCATAATATCCTCCTTTTGTGAGTTGGGTTCCAGCGCCGGCGACATAGCCGGCAAACCGACCTGCTATACCTCCAGGTATTTCCGGCGGACATCCTCCGCCGCCATAAAGGCCCGGCCATCCCCCCTGAACACGATGCGCCCCTTGGACATGATGTAAATTTTTTGGGCCAGTTTCAAGGCCGCCTTGACATTCTGCTCCACCATCAGGATGGTGATCCCATCTTCGCTGATCGCGCCCAGCATCTCCAGCACCGATTCGGCCACCAGCGGCGCCAGTCCCTCGGTGGGTTCGTCCACGAGGATCACCTCCGGATTGCCCATCAGGGTCCGGCCGATGGTCAGCATCTGCTGCTCGCCGCCGGAAAGATGCCGCCCTTTATGGTTCCGGCGTTCTTTCAGCCGCGGAAACGATTCGAAGATCCGCTCCGCCGTCCAGGGCCGGCCCCGCCCCTCTCCTGCGGGATTTTTGACGCCGATCAGCAGGTTTTCATGAACCGTCAGGCTCTTGAAGATGCGGCGCTCCTCGGGAACGTATCCGAGCCCCAGCCGCGCGATTTCATACGGCCGGCGCCCACCGATGTCCTGGCCTTTGAAGCGGACCCGTCCCCCTCGGGGCGGCGTCAGCCCCATGATGGATTTCAGGGTCGTCGACTTGCCCACGCCGTTTCTGCCCAGCAGGCAGACCATCTCCCCGGCCGCCAGTTCCAGGTCCACGCCCTGCAGCACGTGGCTTTTGCCATAATAGGCGTGCAGGTCGTCGATCTCAAGGATCATTTGGTTCCCTCCCCCAGGTAGGCGTCCTTCACCCGCTGATCGCAGCGGATCGCCTCCGGCTCGCCGCAGGCCAGGATCACGCCGTAATGAAGCACGGATATGCGGTCGGCCAGCGAGAAAACGACGTTCATGTCGTGTTCGATGATCACGCAGGCGATGTCCCGGGTCACCCGCCGGATCATGCCGATGGCCTCCTGGGTCTCCTGGCGGCTCATGCCGGCGGTGGGCTCGTCCAGGAGCACGAGTCGGGGCGCCATGGACAGGGTGACGCCCAGTTCGAGGGCCCGCTGCTGCCCGTAGGCCATATCCTGTGCCGGGGTGTCGCGATGGGCCGACAACCCGACCCGCTCCAGGATTTCTTCGCTGCGGCGGATCAATTCAGGATCTTTATGAGGGCGCCGAAAAATGTTATGGCGCAGACCGACCTGTGACCGAACGCCGGCCAGAACGTTGTCGAGGGCCGATAGTTGCTGAAAAATATTCGTGATCTGAAAAGACCGGGACATCCCCAGGCGCGACAGGCGATAAGCCGAATAAACAGAGGCGTCCCGGCCCCTGAAGATCACTTTGCCGGCTGTCGCTCGGGATTTCCCGCTAATGATGTTGAACAGCGTGGTCTTACCGGCGCCGTTGGGCCCGATGATGGCGAATTTCTCTTTTTCCTTCACCTCGAAGTTGACGCCCGTCAGGACCTGTAGTCCGTCGAAGCTTTTGTGGATGTCGGCCGCCTGGAGGATCGTCATGTCGTAGGATTCTCCGCCGAAGAGGGGGCGAAGCGCCGCGAAACAGCCTCCCGGATCGACAGGAGCAACCCCGCCAGCCCGCCGGGGGCCTTCAATACCATGGCGATGAACAAGAGGCCCATGATCAGCGGCCAGCTGTCGGTCATTTCACTGAGAAAATTCTGAAAGTAGGTGTAAAAGAAGGCGCCGAGAACCGGCCCGAAAAAATGACCGATGCCGCCGATGAACGTCATCAGCAGGACTTTCGTGGTCATGTTGATGCTGACGGCGTCCAGCGAGACAAAGGAATGGAGGACCGCATAAAACGATCCGGCCAGCCCCGCCAGGGCGCCGCTGAACACGAACAGAATGAGCCGGGAAAGGTAGGTGTTGTACCCCAAAAACCGCATCCGCTCCTCGTTTTCCCGGATCAGCAGCACCGATTGCCCCATGGCCGTCCGGGTGAAATACCAGCAAAAGGCGACGGCCCCGCCCATGACGACCATTGTCAGGTAATAGAGGGTGGGTCCGTGCATGGGGTTGAGTAGATAACCCCCCATATCGATAAAGGGCAAATCGACGATCAGCCCGTCGTCGCCACCGGTGACCGAATACCATTTGATGCCGACGGCGAAGAAAAGGGCGTTAAACGCCAGCGTCAGCAGGGCGAAGGGTGTCCCTTTCACCCGCAACAACAAAAGGCCCACTGCCAGGCCCACCAGGGCGGTGAATGCGGTGGCCAGCCCGACCGCCGCCAACAGGGGCAACCCATCAATGCGCTCCAAAGCCACCGCGACGGCGAAAGCGCCGGTTCCGAAAAACATGGCATGGCCGAACGAGAGCAGCCCGGCGTATCCCAGCAACAGATTATAGCTAACGGCGTATAACGAGAAGATGGCCGCCTCGGTGAACAAACGGAGTTGATAGCCACCGAGGACATAGGGGGCCGCCAGCAACGGCAAAAAAACGAGGGGGATGAGCCACCATCGCTTCATCGCCGGATTTCCAAAGATCATGATTGCTTTTCTCCCAACAGCCCTTCGGGCTTGAGCACCAACACCAGGGCCATCAGCATGTAGATCAGCGCCAGGGAAAATTTGGGAAACCAGAGGACGCCGAAGGACTGGAGTTCGCCGATGGCAAAGGAGGCCAGCACCGCCCCCCAAAGGCTGCCCATGCCGCCCACGACGATGACCACGAAGGCGTCGATGAGAATGGCCTCGGCCATGCCCGGGAACACGCTCAGAAGGGGCCCGGCCACGACGCCCGCGAAGGCGGACAGGGCCGCGCCCACCGCATAGATGCCCATGAAAAAGAAGGGGACGTTGATGCCCAGCGCCCCCACCATGTCGCTGTCGTCCACGGCGGCCCGGACGATGATGCCGACGCGCGTCTTATACAGCGTCAGGGCCATCAGAATTCCCACCACTAGCGCCACTGCAAAAATGAAGAGACGGTAGACGGGATAGGTAACGCCGAACAGGACAACCGTTTCGGCCAGAATCCCGGGGATCGTCATGGCCTGGGGCGTCGTGCCCCAGATAAATTTCACGGTCTCCTGAATGATATAGGCCAATCCGAAGGTCAGCAGCAGTTCGTAAACATGGCCGTAAGCATGGACCCGGCGCAGGAGAAACTTTTCCACCAGGCCGCCCAGGACCAGCAACACCAGCGGACTAACGATCAAGGCCAGCCAGAAACTGCCGCTGTACTGCATGATGGAAAACGCCAGATACGCGCCCAGCATGTAAAAAGCGGCATGGGCGAAATTGAGGACGTTCATCATGCCGAACACCAGGGTGAGCCCGGACGACACCAGGAACAGCAGACCCGCATAGGCCAGTCCGTGCAGAAAGAATACCACCGTTTCGCTCATCTCGTCACCGTTGACCCGCCGCCGCGTCTATTCGACGCCTGCTTGTTGGAGGATGTTGAGCAGGACCCGGTCGCGCCGTTCCACCAGCCGGTTCAGTTTCTCCGGGGGCCAGTCATGGAAGCCCCGACCGCTTTTGGCGCCCGTTTCCCCTTGTTCAACCTTCTCCCGCAACAGGGCCGACGGTTTATGGGAGTCGTCCAACTCCGGCAGGAGATCGCTTTGGATCTCGCAGGTCAGGTCCAACCCCGCCAAATCGGCCGTTGCCAGGGGGCCCAGGAACGCCAGACGCAGTCCAAAGGCGTTGCGCGCGACATTGTCCACGTCCGCCGCGCTGGCGATGCCGTTTTCCACCAGCTTGACGGCCTCCCGCCAAAGGGCGTGCTGCATCCGGTTTCCCAGAAACCCCGGCACATCCTTCTGCACCCGCACCGGCGCCTTCCCCACTTGTTTCATCAGGGCATAGACCGCCTCGAAGACCGCCTCGGACGTCCGGGCCGCCCGGATCACCTCCACGCACGGCACGATGTGGGGCGGGTTCCAGAAATGCGTGCCCAAAACCCGTTCGGAATGCCGCAGGCCCTCGGCGATGCGGGAGATGCGGATGGCGGACGTGTTGCTGGCAAGGATCGTCGACGGCGGCGCATGGTCTTCCATCTCGGAAAAGACCCGCCGCTTGAGGTCCAGATTTTCGCTGACGGCCTCGACGACCATATCCCGGTCGCCGCACATGTCCGCAAGGCATTCAGACAGGCGAATGCGGTCCACGCTCTCCTCTGCCTCGTCCGCGGTCATCAGGTTCAGGTCTATGAAAACCGACAGGTTGCGCCGGATCCGATCCGGGCTGCCGGCCAGGGACGCCGCATCCCGGTCGAAAATGGCGACGTCGCATCCCTTGACGGCGAACACCTGGGCCAGGCCGTGGCCCATCAGGCCGGCGCCCAGAATGCCGATGCGAGGGGGGTCGTGAAAAAAAGTCGTGTTCTTTTCCATGCCATGACTCCTGCCACCGGTCACGGAACGTAAATGACCATCAGGCATTTAACCTCGCGATGATCCGCCGTGATCCCATAATGAGGGATGCCGGCATCGAAATAGATGCAATCCCCCGTCTCCACGAGGTATTCATTGTCGCCGTGAAAAAACCGCATCGTCCCTTCAACCACCAGCAGCATTTCTTCGCCTTGGTGTTGAAAGACGGCGCTTTCCGAAGGTTCCGCCGGGATGGTGAGAAGGTAAGGCTCCATCTTTTTGTTGAAATAGTTATGGGCTAAAGTCTCATATGAATAGCCGAAAACAGTTCCGTTTCGGGCCATCATCCGGCGCTCGCCCGATTTCACAACCGAGCAAAGCACGGGGGCGATCTCTTCTCCCAGGATTTGGGAAACCGTCACCCCCAGTGCTTTGGCGATCACGATCAGGGTGGAGACCGGCGGGGCCTTCTCGGAATTTTCCATTTTGGACAGATACCCTTTGGTATAGCCGGTCTCCTTGGCCATGGCGTCCAGGGTCAAGCGGCGCTGTTTGCGAAGGCTTCGGATGATTTTCCCAATCTGGTCTTCAGAGAGAATCGGGTTTTTCGTTTCGGTTTCCATTTAAGAAACAAATCGGCAAGCTATTTCTGGCGTTATTTCAACCTTAGATTCGCTTCATACCCTTGGTCGTGTTTATTATTTGGAAACATACCCAAGGGCCGCACTGATGTCAAGTTTATTTCGACGCCAAGATGAATGCTGCGTGGTTCAAAAGGGCCGCAAACCGGCCGGCATGCATCCATCAATTGACAATGCCTTCCTTTTAATGGTTTACTCGACCCCAAATGAAAAAGGACCAGACCATGCCCCCCAAAAACGCCCGCCGAAAAGTATCCGAGTCCCCCACGAATCCCAAGACTGAACCGCGGCCGCGGGTCTTCGACGTGGCCGACCTGTACAAGGGACCCGTCGCCGCCGTGGAAACCCCGCCCGAAGACGCCGCGCCCCTGGACGAAAAGCTCCGCCAGGCCTATTTCTGGGTGGCCAACCACGCCATCATTTCGCCGTTTTACGACATCGAATACGACGACGGGCCGGGGCAGCGGTTCACCTTCGGGGACCAGAAGATCACCGTCAACCTGCCCTCGGGCCAGAGCTATTCCAGCTACGTGTTGCTGCCCCTGCTCAACCTGGCGGTGCGGCGGCGGTGTCTGCTGGTGGGCGGGCCGGGCCGGGGAAAGACCGCCATCGCCATCCTCATGGGGGTCCTGGCCGGCTACAGCCTCACCGACATCCGCCGGGCCATCCAGCACGGTCAGCCCCAGATGACCATCGCCGATCTGTTGGGCAATCCCCTCCCCTCCACCCTGGTCAATGCCGAAAAGATGGAGGACGTCAAGATCGCCTGGCGCAAATGGCTCTCCATGCGGGTGAAGATCATCGACGAATACAACCGAATCCCCACCCGGACCCAGTCGGCCCTCCTCACGGTGATGGCGGACAACTACGCCGAGATCCTCGACCAGATTTACGAATGCCCCGAGGCCGCCTGGTATCTCACCGCCAACGACGATGGGGGCGGCGGCACCTACCAGGTGATCGAGGCCCTCCGGGACCGGATCGACGTGGTGGTCAAGGCCCTGCATTTCAACACGCGGTTTCTGAACGAATTGCTCCTGCGCATCGAGGACGACGTCCGGCCCGAAGACATCGTGCCGCCGGAGATCATCTTCAACAACGGCGAGATCGACCGGATGAACCGGGAGATCCGGTCCGTCCGGCTGCCGCCGGAACTGCGCCGCCGCATCGAGTTCTTCACGGCCCAGTTCGAGTTCTGCGAGGAGGGCGCCCGGCAACTGGAATACATGACCAAGGACACCGTCAAGCTGGCCGCCGTGGACTGGCGAACGGTGGTCAACGCCGGCGCGGGCAAGGACAAGGCCAAGGATCTGGGCATCCAGACGGAAAACGGCCTGTCGGTCCGGGCCATGCTCACCGGCCTCATCTACGTCAAGGCCATGGCTTATTTCCGGGGCGCGGCGGAGGTGGATTTCGAGGATGTCCGCCAGATCCTTCCCTTTGTGCTCCACGAAAAGCTCGTCCAGTATCCGGACGCGCCCTTTTTCGAAAAAGAGGGCAACGGGGCCTTCCGCACCGATCTCATCAGCTGGATCCGCCACCTGTTCAACGAATCCTGCCGGGAATACGAACGATTGGAGCTGGACCGGGACGACCCGGTGAAGGAGATGGAGCGGGAATTCGAATCGGGCCTCGACGGCGTCTCGGAGGACGAGGTCCTGGAGCGCCTCATTCGCATCGAGCGGATTCTGGGCGAATGGAGCAAGGGGCGGAAATTTTACGCCCACATGTACGACGACATCCTGAAGATGAAATACCTCCACCAGCGCTACACCAACTATCTGCGGTGGCTTCAGTGGAAGGATGGGGGGTGA
>CAZZBE010000193.1:0-8635 GCA_964652715.1 uncultured Desulfobacteraceae bacterium | reverse complement strand
TTCAAAATTGATTTTATCCACCAGATCGGGGAAAAACAACTGGAAATATTCCCGCGGGAACAGCATCAGGGTTTCCTTGTGGCGGATGTCGAAGCGGTTGCCGGTTTGTTTCATGGCGGTGTGCGATCTCCTTTTTTTTCTTATTGTAAAATCGGGAGGGTATCGTGTCAACAACTCGTTGGGGTCGGCGGCCGTCAATGGTGGAGCGAGGGCAAAAGGGAAAACGGAACGGATCCCGGCTCATGGCGGGTCCGGGCCGTTTGGGTTGAGGGGTTGTTGTCGGAACCGCGGATTACCCTGATGCCGCGGATGAACCATGATGGCGGCCGACATCCGCGGCATCATGATCATCAGGATTATCCGCGGTTCCGACATTGTTTGTTTTTGAATCAGGATGTCATCCTGACCATCCTTTGTCATCCTGGGCATCCTGATTCAAGCCTTATTTTTTGCCCATCCGGTTTCGGAATTTCAGGCGGCGCGGCGCGGGGTCAGGGGGGGTTGGCGGGATGATTGGCTGAAGAAGGGCAGCAACGATGAGGCGGCGTAGGGGCGAAAAATTTTTCGCCCCTACGCCGCGAACACCGTCAACACATCCCGCCGCGCATCCACATGCTGCAACGTCACCTGGGTCACGTTCTCGGGCTTGAGGGCGAGGCCCGAGGAGAAGGGGATGGCGCATTCGATCATGTATTCGGGCAGCAGGGCCAGGTAGTCGCTTTTGCGGCGGGCCAGGACCAGGGCTTCTTCCTTCTCCCCGACCCGGCCCTCCAGGTATTTGAGGAGCCAGTACCGCTTCCGCCGGAACTGGAGGCGGGAAACGGCGGTCATGGGCGCCTCCAGGGCGCCGATGGCCAGGGAGACCTCCTCCTGGGTGTAGGGGGTTTCGAGTCCGAAGGCCGAGCGGATCTGGCGCTGGGTGATGAGGTCGAAATACTTCCGGATGGGGGAGGTGGCCGTGACGTAGGCGTCCACCCCCAGGCCCGAATGGCGCTCCGGGCCGGGGCCGAGGGCGAACCGGCTGAGAAATTTGCGCTGCATCCAGTTCTGGAACAGGGTGCCTTCGCTGTCTTTGTAGAGCCGGTCCCGGGGGGCGGGCTGGGACCGGAACACGGCCGGGATCTCCTTTTCCGCCAGAAACCGGGCCATGAGGGCGTTGGCCATGATCATGATCTCCGAGACCAGGAGCCGGCCGGGGCTCTCCCGGTTGGTGCGGTTGACCACCGGCGTCCCGTCTTCCCCGAGCCAGATGTTGAGTTCCGGCAGGGTGATCTGGACCGCGCCGTCCGCCAGCCGCTTCTGGCGGTATTTCCGGGCGATGGCGTGGAGGAGCATGATGTCCGGATTCCCTTCGGCCATCATGTTGGCATCGA
Source organism: uncultured Desulfobacteraceae bacterium (assembly GCA_964652715.1). Lineage (GTDB taxonomy): Bacteria > Desulfobacterota > Desulfobacteria > Desulfobacterales > JAABSP01 > JAABTD01. The sequence continues at coordinate 7,262 of CAZZBE010000193.1, read as the reverse complement.
AATACGACAGCTGATGGGCCACGCGGATGGCGCTGGGCACGATTTCATAGCCGAGAATCTCCGCCTCGCGATCGATCCGGATCAGGATGCTGACCGCCGGCCGGAGTTCCCCGGCCTTGAGGCTGCACAGATCCTCGGCCAGGGTCTGGGGCAGCATGGGGATTTTCTGGTCGGGCATGTAGATGGAACTGCCCCGGGCGATGGCCTCCCGGTCGATGGGGTCGTCCCGTCTGATGAAATGGCTCACATCCGCGATGTGGACCCCCAGTTCGCAGTGGTTCCCCATGTCCCGGATGGAGAGGGCGTCGTCGAAATCGAGGGTGTACTGGCCGTCGATGGTCATCAGTTCCAGACCGGTCAGATCCCGGCGGACCCCGTCCATGTCGATCGCCGATCCGGACCGGACGAGATCGGCGGTCCGGTCGACGACGACATTGGGGAATTCCACGGGGACGTCGAACCGGTACAGCTCGACGTTTTCATCCGGCGACCACGCGCCCAGGGCCACCAGCAGCCGGAACACGGGGTCCCCCATATCCACCCCGGCCCGCGCGAGCATGGCCTTTCCCAGATCCCAGTGGGGGCTTTCCTTTTCTAAAAGGTAGACGGACCGGATGATCTCCACCCATTCGGCCTGCTCGGGGGTGAAGGCCTCCGGCGACGGGGTTCCGCCCTTCAGGGCCCGGGCGAGCCAGTCGCCGCCGGCCTCGATCACCCGCTGCCGCCGGGCCGCCTCCCGCTCCTGGGCCTGGATGGCGTCCACCTGTTCCGGGGTGTGGGGGAAATACCGGTCGCTGTTGAACTTGAAATAGACCCGGTTATCGAAAAACGCCCGGGCCGCGGCGGACCGGTGGTCGTCGTCCACGGCCCCGGGGAAGCAGAGGTCGGTCATGGTGTCCAGGTCGATCCACTCCTGTTCTTCGTGGAGGACCTCCCACAATTCCTCGATATCCACCCTTTCCGCCAGCCGCCGCCGCCGTTCGGCCGTCTCCTTGAGAACGCCGGCCAGCGCATCCCGTCCGGCGGAGAGGTCGCCGGACGCCCCCGGCAGAAAAAGGAGCCGGTTCGCCGACAGCTTCACCTCCCGATGGGTCTCGGTGAGCAGCCTGAGCCGCTGATTTTTCACCTCCAGGACAACGGCGCACATGATCCGCTGGCGGTCGATATATTCCACGATCGTTCCGGGTTCCATGGGTCCCTCTCATACCAACCCGCCTTGGGAAAGTCAATGTAAGTTGGACGGCGCTTGCACCCCGCCCCGATCTGTGGTAACTTTCGGGGTTATGAAACAATATGTCATCGACGAACTGACGCGGGACGACCACCGGAAGCTGAAGACCCATCTGGACGAGACCTACGGCGACTCCGGGGTAGGAGGCATCTACTGGATCCCCCTGCCTGAGGAGATGCTCTCGGGCCTTCAAACCGCCCACGACGACTGCAAACCTTACTCCTTCGCCTTCGAGCTGACGCCGGACCGTCTGAGCTGCGAACTGCTGGTGCGCACCCGGGAGCGGCTCCACTGCCCCTGCATGGCCTACGCCGGCGAAGCGCAGCGGAACTGGATCATCGACGCGACCGACGCCATCCTCGAAAAACTCGGAATCACCTGCTGATGGGCCGCGCCTGCCTGATCATCGGATGGACGATCGTCATCACCATTTTTATGGGCATCGTCGCCCTGGCGGTCTCCCTGACGGACCCCACCGGCAACAGCAGCCACAAGGTCGCCCAAATTTGGGCCCGCCTGATCCTCCAGTTCTCCGGGGTGAGGGTCCGGGTCCGGGGACGCCGCCACATCGACCCGGAGCGGCCCGGCATCTACATGTCCAACCACCAGAGCCTGTTCGACATCCCGGTTCTGCTGGGTCATTTGCCCATCCAGTTCCGGTGGCTGGCCAAGGCCGAACTTTTCCGGATTCCCCTTTTCGGCCATGCCATGGGCCGGGTCGGCTACATCAGCATCGACCGGTCCGACCGGAAATCGGCCTTCGCGAGCCTGGCCCGGGCCGCGGACATGATCCGCGGCGGCGTCTCGGTGCTCATCTTTCCCGAAGGCACCCGCAGCCGCACCAACACCCTCCGTTCCTTTAAAAAAGGCGGGTTCGTCCTGGCGGTGGATTCGGGGGTCCCCGTGACGCCCGTCATCACCCTGGGAACCCATGAGATCATGCCCAAGGGGCAGTTGCGGATCTTCCCCCGGGACGTGGCGGTGGAGGTCCGGCCGCCCATCGACGCGGGCCGGTACAGCCGGAAAACCAAGGACCGGCTCCTGAACCGGGTCCGCCGGGAAATCGTCGGCGCCTCCGACGGCCGGCTGAAGGGATAAAGGATGCTGAAAATCGTGCCCCTGGGCGGTCTGGGAGAAATCGGCCTCAACATGATGGCGGTCGAATACGACGGGGCCATCGTCGTCATCGACGCCGGGCTGATGTTCCCCGAAGACTACATGCTGGGGGTCGATTGCGTGATCCCGGACATGGACTACATCCGGGAGCGTCGCGACAGGGTCGGGGCCATCCTCCTCACCCACGCCCATGAGGACCACATCGGCGCCCTTCCCTATCTCCTCCGGGACGTCAACGCGCCGATCCACGCCACCCGCTTCACCCTGGGCCTCGTCCGCCACAAACTGGAAGAACACGGGCTCCTCAATACCGCCCTTCTCAACCCCGTCGCCCCCGGCGACGTCCTGTCGCTTTCCCCGTTCCGGATCGAATTCATCCGGGTCAACCACAGCGTGGTGGACGGCGTCGGCCTGAGCATCGTCACCCCCCTGGGCCGGATCGTCCATACCGGCGACTTCAAGATCTCCCACACCCACATGCGCGGCATGGCCACCGACGTCAACCGGTTCGCCCGAATCGGACAGGAGGGGGTCCTGGCGCTTCTTTCGGATTCCACCAACGTGGAAAAACCCGGCTACACGGTGTCGGACCGGGACATCGGGGAGACCCTCAAGGGGATCATCGACCGGAGCCGCGGCCGGGTCCTGGTGGCCCTGTTCGCCTCCAGCATCGCCCGGATCCAGCAGATCGTCGACATCGCCCGGGAGACGAACCGGAAGATCGTCGTCAACGGCCGGAGCCTCGACATCACGGTGTCCATCGCCCGGGAGATGGGCTACCTCCAGCTCGAACCCGCCCTTGAGATCGACATCGACGAGGTCAACGACTACCCGGAAAACGAGGTGGCGATCATCACCACCGGCAGCCAGGGGGAGCCCATGTCGGCCCTGGCCCGGATGGCCTCGGGGATCCACAAGGGGATCAAGATCCGGGAGGGGGACACGGTGATCCTCTCTTCCAAGTTCATCCCCGGCAACGAAAAGGCCATCGCCAAGATCATCAACAACCTCTACCGCCGGGGCGCCGACGTGATTTACGAGAAGATCTCGGACATCCACGTCTCGGGCCACGCCTTCCAGGAAGAGCTGAAGCTGATGATCCACCTCACCCGGCCCCGGTATTTCATCCCCATCCACGGCGAATACCGCCACCTGGTCCTCCACGCCCGGCTGGCCCAGTCCATGGGCATCCCGAAGCGCCGTGTGCTCATGGCTGAAAACGGCCAGGAGATCCTCTTCGACGAAACGGGGGGCCGGCTCGGGGACCGGATCGGCACCGGCCGGGTCATGGTGGACGGCAAGGGGATCGGGGACGTGGGCCGGTCCATCCTCAAGGAACGGCGGGCCCTGTCCGAAGACGGGTTCGTGGCCGTCACCCTGGCCTTCGACGAGGAGACGGGGATCGTCGTCTACGGCCCGGAGATCGTCTCCCGGGGGTTCGTCTTCATGACCGAAACCGGCCACCTTCTGGACGACGCCATCTGCGTGGTGCTGGAGGCGGTGGAGGACGTGCCGCCCGACGTCCCCAACCGGATCGAGCGGATCCGCAACCGCATCCAGGCCGATCTGCGGCGGTATTTCACCTTCACCATCAAGCGCCGCCCCCTGATCCTGCCCTTTGTCCTGGAGGTTTAGAGACGCGCCATGCACCGATCCATGCGAAAAGACCTCATCGGGCTGCTGCTCGTTTTCGCGATTCTCTTCACCCTCATCAGTCTGCTCTCCCACAGCCCCCAGGACCCCTCGGTCCACAACGCCGCCCCCCACGGCGAAATCCGGAACCTCTTCGGCCTGGCCGGGGCCTACGTGTCGAGCTTCCTCATCGGCCTCTTCGGCGGGGGCGCCTTCTGGACCCCGGCCCTGATCCTGCTGCTGGGCCTCCACTTCGTGGGCCGCCCCACGGGGGGAACCATCCCGTCCACCGTCGGCGGGGGCCTGCTGCTCATGGTCGCCACCGGCACCCTGCTGGCCTTCTGGCAGGACCACATGACCCTTTTCAGCGGACGGATCACCGCCGGGGGCATCGTCGGGATCTCCCTGAAATCCCTGCTCATGGAGACCGTCAACGCGGTCGGCGGCGTCATCATCCTGCTCTTGCTGTGGGCGATGGGGCTCATGCTGGCCACGGGCCATTCCCTGACCCAGCTCCTTGAAACCGGGGGCAAGGCCCTGAAAAACGCCTTCGACGGCGGACGGAAGGGGGTGGAACTGTGGCGGGAAAAGCGGAAACGGGAAAAAGAAAGAGAAAAGGAAAGCCGGCGGTACGAACAGATCGCGCGATCCGGCCCCAAGGCCACGCCGCCCCCGCCGGAAGGGGAAAAGCCCCGGCGGTTCACCATTAAGGCCCCCGACCTGCCCGGCCGGGTTCTGACCCCCAAACCCATGGAGATCGAATACATCCCCCCGGAAAACGCCGAAGCCCTGCCCGGCTTCGATTTTCTGGATGATCCGCTGGCCCGGCCCGAAGGGGTGGACGAGGCGCATCTCCAGTCCCAGTCCCGGCTCCTGGAACAGAAGCTGGAGGATTTCGGGGTCCACGGCAAGGTGACCGTGGCCACCCCCGGGCCGGTCATCACCACCTTCGAGTACGTGCCGGCGCCGGGGGTCAAGATCAACAAGATCGTGAACCTTACCGACGACCTGGCCCTGGCCCTTCGGGCCATGTCCATCCGCATCGTGGCCCCCATCCCCGGCAAGGCGGCCATCGGCATCGAAATTCCCAACGCCGTCCGGGAGATCGTCCGCCTCAAGGACATCATCTGCTCCGACGTCTTCGAGCATTCCCGGTCCCGTCTCACCCTCTGCCTGGGCAAGGACATCGTGGGCAATCCCGTGGTGGCGGACCTTGACAAAATGCCCCACCTCCTTATCGCCGGCGCCACCGGCACCGGCAAGAGCGTGGGCCTCAACGCCATGATCTGCTCCTTTCTCTACAAGGCCAATCCCGACGAGGTGAAGCTGATCATGGTGGACCCCAAGCGGATCGAGCTGTCGGTCTACGACGGCATCCCCCACCTCATCACGCCCGTGGTCACCGATCCCAAAAAGGCCACCAACGCCCTTTTCTGGGCGGTCAAGGAGATGGAGCGGCGCTACGAACTCCTGGCCGAAAAACAGGTTCGCAACATCGGCCAGTACAACCGGAAGATCGCCAAGGAAACCGTCGGGGAAGGCGAGGCGCCGCCGGAACCCCTCCCCTACCTCGTCATCGTCATCGACGAACTGGCGGATTTGATGATGGTGGCGTCCCGGGACGTGGAGGTGGCCCTGACCCGGCTCGCCCAAATGGCCCGGGCCGCGGGCATCCACCTGATCCTGGCCACCCAGCGGCCGTCGGTGGACGTGCTCACCGGCATCATCAAGGCCAACTTCCCCACCCGGCTCACCTTCCAGGTCTCTTCCCGGACCGACTCCCGGACCATCATCGACGCCAACGGCGCCGAAAACCTCCTGGGCAACGGGGACCTGCTCTTTCTGCCGCCGGGCACGGCCAAGCTCCAGCGGATCCACGGGCCCTATATCTCCGAGGATGAGGTGGAGCGGGTCACCCAGTTTCTGCGGGACCAACAGCGGCCGGAATACGACCCGGAGGTGGTGGAAGCCCCGGCCAGGGACAGCGGATCGGCGGACAAGGAAGATTACGACGAACGGTACGACGCCGCCGTGGCCCTGGTGACGGAGACCCGGCAGGCGTCCATCTCCATGGTCCAGCGCCACCTGCGGGTCGGGTACAACCGGGCCGCCCGGATGATCGAGATGATGGAAAAAGAAGGGATCGTGGGGCCGTCCGACGGGGCGCGGCCGAGGGAGGTTCTGGTGCGGGGATATGAGGAGGTGTCGTGAGTAGAGGGACAGAGGGACAAAGGGACAGAGGGACAAAGGGGGTTGGGGTCGCGCCGGACCGCGAGGGGAAAAGCGGGTTGCCGGACCAGCGGCTGCTGGCGACCGTCCGGGGATTCATGGACCCGGAGGAGGGGACGCGGCTTTACGAACTGGCGCTTGAGGCGGGGCGTCGGGGGCCTTGCCTGGAGATCGGGGGGTTTTGCGGCAAATCGACGATGTACCTGGGAAGCGGGTGCCGGGACGCCGGGGGGATTCTCTATTCCATCGACCACCACCGGGGATCGGAAGAGCACCAGCCGGGGGAGGAATATTTCGATCCGGCGCTGTGGGACCCCAGGCTGGGACGGGTCAACTCGTTCACCGAATTTATCCGGACAGTGGAACGAGGCGGGTTGACGGACACGGTGGTCCCCGTCGTCTCGGCGTCGGCCGCGGCGGCCCGCTTCTGGTCCACGCCCCTGAGCCTGGTGCTCATCGACGGCGGCCATTCCTATGCCGCCGCTTTCGCGGATTACAACGGATGGGCCGGCCACCTCATGCCCGGCGGATTTCTGGCCATCCACGACATCTTCGCCGACCCCGGCGACGGGGGGCAGGCGCCCCGTCAAATCTACAAACTCGCCGCGGGGTCGGGGCTTTTCCGCCGTCTGCCCATGACGGGGACCCTGGGGGTGCTCCAGCGCCGGGCGCCGGGTGAGACGCCGGACGGGCCATAAGGCTTATAAAGCCCAGACCTACGAGGTTTTCAAAACCTCGCAGGTCTTATAGGTGGATAGAAATGTCCTGTAGGGACATGGTAAAATAGCGTGGGAGTTCACTCCCGCGCGGCCGGCTCATTTTCCCGCTTGGAGGGCGGGCAGATAGCGTCCCATATCCATGGATTCCACGGACCGGAAATTGTCAAAGGTGACATCGGTGAAATCAAGGCCTAAATCCCTGCGGATGGCGTCGAAAATCCGCAGATAATTAGTCAGTATCCGGCGATCCCAATCCAAGTTCAATTGCTCCGCGATGCGTCGGATGTCTGGCTTTTCCCCCTCGATCTCCAGAAAATCGCCGAAGGGCATGGCGT
>CAZZBE010000192.1:0-8701 GCA_964652715.1 uncultured Desulfobacteraceae bacterium | reverse complement strand
CTCACCGCCGGAACAGCGGCCCCCAGCGCGGCCCCCACGATCAACGGCACCGACAACCCCAGCATCCTCCAATCCACGGCATAGATGAACGTCCATCCAAACGACTGATAATTAATCACATACACCAAAAGCCACGACAACGCAAACCCGCAGGCCATCCCCAACACCTCGCCGGCGGCGGTCAGCAGCAGCGCCTCCCAGAAGATCATGGCCCGGATCTGTCCCCGGTCCGCGCCCACGGCGATGAGGGTGTTGAGCTGGCGGGACCGCTCCAGCACCAGCACCGCCAACGTGGTGGCGACGCCCAGGGCCGCCACGACCAGGGCGATGATCAGCAGCACGAAGGTGATGGCGAACGTCTCGTCAAAGACTTTGAGTATCCCCCGGCGCAGCTCCTCCCCCGACGTAATGTCCAGAAATTCGCCGCGGCAGGCGATGAGCTTCGCCCGGAGCGCCGCCACGCGGTCCGGCAAATCGCCGGTCCGGTCCCGGAAGAAAAACCGGACCCCGCTCCAGGTCGCTTCAGCCGGATCTTCCGCGCCTATGGCCCGGTAATCCGCGTACACCATGCCGCCCTTGGTCCGGTAATCCCGCATGACGCCTAGGATGGGCACGTCCACCCGATGCCCGTCGATGACGGCGGTAAACCGGTCGCCCCGGCCCAGCCCCGTGCGGCTGGAGAAAACCTCGGAGACCGCCACGCCTTCCCCCGCTTTCAGGGCCGGCAAAATCGTTTCCGGGTCGCCGTCGGTCCAGACGAAACCGCCGTATTCCAAAAAAGTGGCCATGTCGATGGCCTCGAACTGGTACAACGACCCGTCCCGGTAATGGAGATAGTCGCGTCGATAAGGGACGAGGTCCACGGGCTCGTCCAGTCCCCGGATGGCGTCCACCACCTCCCGGGGCAGCGCATCCCGGTATCGGTTGACGCCGGACAACTCCGGTCGAAGGAAAATGTCGCCGGTGACGGTCTGCCGAACCCAGGTCTGGACCGTTCCCCGGAAGGAATGGATCATGATGACAAGCCCCGCGAACAGCGCCACCGCCGTGATCAAAGCCCCCACGGAGACGGCCGTCCGCAGGCCGCTGTCCTTCACATACCGGCCCGCCAGATACCCCGGCATGCCGCCCACCCGGTTCAGGATCGGCGACAACCGGTCCCCCAAACGGCGCAGGGTCCAGGGCGACATGAGGGAAAACCCCAGAAAGAGCATGAAGGTGGCGACATAACCGAAGAGCGGAAAACCGGCCGGACCCGGCATCATCGACAGGGGCCAGCTCAATCCCACGGCGCAGAGCCCGGCCAGGGCCAGCGCTCCCGGCGCCCGGGCCGGCGGCGGTTCGGCGTCGGCGGACAGGGCCTCCCGGGGCGCGACGGTCATGGCCTCCCGGGCCGGCGCCGCGGCGCCCAGCACCGCCACGCCGGCGGTCATGACCAGCGACAGCAGGACTTCCCCCCAGTTCAGGGACAGCGCCGTCGCCGACACCCGCACAAAAAGCGTCGAGACCGTCTCGCTCACCCCGCCCACCATGGCCTTGACCATCAACGCCCCCGCCGGCATGGCCAGCCCCCAGCCCAGGAGCCCCAGCATCAGCCCTTCGGCGAGAAACAACGCCAGGATGGTCCGCGAGGACGCTCCCACGGACCGGAGAATCGCCAGCTCCCGCCGCCGGGAAGCGGCGTTAAGGGAGACCAGGGCGTAGACCAGGAACATCCCCACGAAAAGCGACACGAAGGAGAGCACCGACAGGTTGAGCTGGTAGGCCCGGATCATCCGCTCGCCGCTCGCCTTCTCCTCGCCGGGCGGCCCAAGGACGACGCCGTCGGGCAGCATCGCCCCGATCGCCGACCGGGTCTCCGCCGCCGCCCCCGGCGTCACATTCGGCGCCAGGGCGATATCGATCCGGTCCACCACGCCGAAATAGCCGGTGAACTCCTGGAAGGTCGCGATGTCGGCCACGGCGATCCGGCCGCCCTCCACCAGGGCCAGCCCATCTTCCGCCATCACGCCGGCGATGCGGAAATCCGCCCTGCCCCGCCCGTGGGTCAATCCGACCGCATCGCCAGGCCCGACGCCCAGCGCGTCCGCCAGCGGCGCGCCCACGGCCATGGTGAAGGGGTCGCGCATGAGATCGGTCCAGGTGGTCCGGTCCTCCCCCGTTCCGGCCATGCGCCAGTCCCGCAGGGTCCGGTCCAGGATGGGATCGAAGCCGATGAGCAGAAACGGGTCGTCGCCGCCCTCGGGCGTCACATAGGTCGTGCAGACCGGCGATGCGGTCCGCACGCCGGGAAGGCGCAGCAACCGGGGCACGAGGGTCTCCGGAACCCGGCCGCCGGGGCGGGCGGCCACGGCGTCGGCCGCGCCGGTGATCCGGTCCATGGACTGGGTGAAGGAGGCCAGTGACGCATGGATCGACAGCCGCACGCTGGTGAAGACCGCCGCGCCCAGGCCGATGCCCAGGATCACGGCCAGGGTCCGCCATCGGTGGCGGACGGCGTGCCGGAGGCTGAACCATATGAAAAAGCGGAGGAAAGCAGTCATGCCGGACGGTCGGGATCGACCATCCGGCCGTCTTTGAGCCGGATCCGGCGGGTGGCGACGGTATCCGCGATGTCGCTGTGAGTGGCGATGAGGATGGTGCGGCCCTCCCGCCGGTTGAGCCGGGCCAGCAGATCGACCACCGCCGCGCTGTTGTCGCTGTCGAGGTTGCCCGTGGGTTCATCGGCGAGGATGACGGCCGGATCATTGATGAGGGCCCGGGCGATGGCGGTCCGCTGCATCTCGCCGCCGGAGAGCTGGGCGGGGAAATGGGCCAGCCGCGGGGTCATCCCCAGCCATTCCAGCAGGTCCCGGGCCTTCTCCCGGACCCCGGCCGCCGGTTTGCCGGCCAGCAGCGCCGGCAGGCAGACGTTTTCCAGCACCGACAGCGTCGGCAGCAGGTTGAAGGTCTGGAAGACGATCCCCACCACCTCGCGCCGAAAGGCGGTCAGCCGCCTCCCGGAGGCGCCGTTGAGGTTGTATCCGGCCACCGTGAGAGCGCCCGACGTGGGGGCGTCCAGCCCGGCGAGAAGGGAGAGCAGCGTCGACTTTCCCGAACCGGAATCGCCCTTGAGCACCACCAGCTCGGCGGGCGCCACGGCGAGGGTCACGTCCGACAGGCCCGCGACGGCGGCGGCGCCGGCGGTGTAAATCCGCGTCAACCCTTCAGCTGCGATAACCGGCGGTTCTGAAAAAAGGGGCATGGGAAGTGGGTTCAGGAAAGGATTTTTTCCAGGATCACCCTGGTGATCATGTAGGTGGGCCGGATGCCTTCCTGGCCCATGCTCCCCGAGGCCAGGGTCTGACCGCTGATGAGCGGGTTGTCCGACGCATAATAGGCGTACCGAACCTTGACGTCCTTTGAGATGTGCCCCCGGATGACGGCCGCCCCGATGGCCCGGTGGTAGTGACCTCCCTCCATTTCCAGCCCCACCGCCCCCCAGGAACTCTTCTGGAACCGTTTGAGCATGTCCCGGTTCTGGAGCGACGTGCCCAGCACCGTGAGGATCGGCCCGACGTGGACCGGGATGTCGCCGTCGAAATCCGCCGCCTCCAAATCGTTTTCAAAGACGTAATTGTGGGGCGTACCCTCGAAGACATGGGCCGTGGCCAGCATGATGTCCCCTTTTTTTCCGGGCAGGGTCCCGGCCTTGCCCATCACCGAGACCGACCGGATGTCGAACCGGACCGGCTTGTCGTCGGCCTCGAAAGGGGCCAGGAGTTCGTCCATCACCTCGAAGGCCTGGGTCCCGAAGGCGTAGTCCATGACCAGGATCACCGGTTTGGGGTCCTGGGGGATGGGGGCGGTGATCCGGAGGTCCGGATGGAGGGGGACCGACGCCAGACCGTCCGTATCGATGAGCTGGCAGTCGATGTGGGTGTCGGACCGGTCCGGCAGTTCATGGAACCCCCGCTGGAGGGCATAGGCCCGCACCTCCTCCTGCCGGTCGCGGATCTTCTGGAAAAAGCGGTAGAAATCGTCCTCCGCCGCCTCGGGGACGTTGGTCTTGACGGCCCCGTAGCCGTAAAGGATATTGAGGATGCTGTGGAGATTGGCGCTGATGATGTGGAGCGGCCGATCCGTCAGCCCCATGGCGGAGAGGGTCGATTTGATGTCCGACGCCCATTTTTCCCCGTACCGGTGGTGGCCGATCATGTCCCGGAGGGTGGGGGTGAAGTAAATGAGCTGCATGCTCTCCGGACCGGCGTCCTCCTCCAGGGCCCGCATGCCCAGGTCGTGGACGAACCGGAACAATCCGTGATGGCTCTGGCTCTCTTTGCGGAGCCCGTCGAGGTACAGGTAGGACAGGCGAGTCTCCTGGTAGGTGCGGCCCAGGATGATGCCGAGGTTCCACAGGGCCCGGTCCATCTCCTCGCCCGAGAGGTCGTCGCACCGCTGGATCACCCCTTCCAGCTTTCGCCACTCCGGGGCGATATCCCCTTCCCGGGACCGGATCTGTTTCTTGATTTTCTCGCCCTCCAGCGTGAGGAAGGTCAAATGGCTCAATACATCGTAAATCTCGCTCAACCCCCGGGTGATGACGAAGCACATCTCCTTTTCCCCGATGCGGTAGGACGTGCGGCGGCGCTTGGCGGGCACGATCCGCTCGAAGGAGGTCTCTTCCAGGTCTTCCTGGGCGGTGAGAATGATCCGGTTGCAGGATTCGATGCCCCGGGGCAGCCGTTCGATGACGTACTCCAGCCCTTTCAGTTCGATGATCCGGGGGTCGTTCATGGTCCCGTAGATCTCGGGGCTGAGCATCCGGAGGGCTTCGGCGAGGGTCTGGCCCGACTTGCCCGAGGGCTTGTAATAGCCTCTCAGGGCCAGGGCGTCGGCGGTGGTCTTGAAGATGCGGATGGCCATCCGCGCCTTCTGGGATTTGGTCAGTTCTTCCATTTCGCGTTTATCCGGCGGACCGGTCGTACACCACCCGACCGTCGAAGAGGGTCATTTCCACCTGGGTGTCGGCGATCTCCGCCGGGTCGATGGTGAAGATGTCCCGGTCCAGCACCGCCAGATCGGCCCGCTTTCCGGGACTCAGGCTGCCCAGTTCGGCGCCGAGGCCGTAGTATTCGGCCGGGGTGAGGGTGTAGCCCCGAAGAGCCGCTTCGACGGAGATCCGGTGTTCGGGATGCCAGCCGCCCTTCGGGGTTCCGTCCCGCCGCTGCCGGGTCGCCGCCGCGTGGATGCCCAGGAACGGATTGGGATCGCAGACCGGGGCGTCCGAGGAAAACAGGGTCCGGACCCCGGCGTCGAGAATCTGGCCGAAGGGATAGGTGAACCGGCCCCGCTCGCCCACGCAGGCGTCGATCATGTGGATGTCGAGGATCATGTTGGTGGGCTGCATGCAGGCGGCGACCCCCAGTTGCCGGAGCCGGGCCACGTCTTCGGGACGGATCATCTGGACATGCTCGATGCGGTGGGGGATGGCGGGACATTCGCCGCCTTGGCGCCGCTGCTTCGCCGCCGCTTCAAAGATGTCGATGACCTCCCGGTTGGTCCGGTCGCCGATGGCGTGGGCCATCACCGCCAGCCCGGCCCGGTCCGCCGCGATCACCGCTTCCCGGAATTCGTCCATGTCGAGGGTGGGCATCCCCATCTCCGCGTCGAGATAGGGCTCCAGCATCCAGGCCGTCCGGGCGCCCATGCCGCCGTCCGCGAAATATTTGAGGTGGCCGATCCGGAGGCGCTCGTCCCCCATGCCGGTGCGCAACCCCAGTTTCTGGGCCGCTTCCCGCTGTTCGCCGGGAATGGAGACCCAGCACCGGAGGTCGAGGCGGCCGGCGGCCCGGAGCCGCTGCCACGTCCGCAGGGCCAGGGCCGCGTTGGGGTCGTCCATGAGCTTGACGTCCTCCAGGCCGGTGATGCCCAGCCCGTGGAGCACCGGGATGCCTTCGGCCATGATGGCGAAGACCTCGTCGCCGGACGGGGGCGCGATGATCTCCTTGACGAGATTGACGGCCATCTCCCGGAGAATGCCGTCGGGTTCTCCGGAGGCGTCCCGGCCGATGACGCCCTCGGGCGGGTCGGGGGTGTCGCGGTCGACCCCGGCCCTGCGCAGGGCTTCGGAATTGACCGCCAGCAGGTGAAGGTCGCACCGCCACAGGGCCGCTGGATGATCCGGGGCCGCGGCGTCCAGGTCGGCCCGGGTCGGCATCCGGGGCTCGGTCCAGTCCGCCTCGTTCCATCCCTGGCCCACGATCCAGTCGCCCGGCGGCAGCTTCCGGGCCGTCTCGGCGATCCGGTCGAGCATCGCGCCGTAATCCGGCACATCAGCCAGATTGAGCCCCTTCCGGCCCATGGCCCAGTCGAAGTAGTGGAAATGGCCGTCCATCATGCCGGGGATGACGGTGCGGCCCTCCAGGTCGATGGTTTTCGTTCCGGCCGGGTATCCGATATCGCCCGCGGCGAGAATCCGGCCGTTGCCGATGGCCAGGGCGCCGGCGTCCGGCTGGCTGGGGTCCATGGTCCGGATCGTGCCGTTGATGAGAACCAGATCGGGTGATGCAGGGGTCATAGGATAAAACCTTTAGGAAAAGGATCTTCGGGATCCATGATAAACGTGTGAACGCCGGTGATGTGGGCGCTGCCCCGGATCTCGACGATCACGCCGGGCAGGTCGCCGACGGGGGTTTCTTCGACAATGCGGGCCTGGAAAACGGTGTCCAGTGGACTTCGGTTTTCGTAAATCTCGCCGGGCTTCAGCTTCCCCTGGCTGTGGAGCAGGGTCAGCTTGGCGGCGGTGCCGGTGCCGCAGGGGGACCGGTCGATATGGGACTCGCCGTAGATCACGGCCCCGCGCCCTTTGCGCCGGTCGTCGCCGTCCGGCGCGTAGAACTCGGTCACATCGACGGTGGTCACCTCCGGCCGCTCCGGATGGCGGACCGTCAATTGGTCGTTGGCCGCGTCGATGATGGCCATGCCGAGATCGATGAGCCGGGGGGCGTTGTTTGGCGTCAGGGTCAGGCCGACGGCGTCCGCCGGGACCATGGCGAAAAAGCCGCCCACGCAAACGAGGTGGACGGGAATCCGGCCCAGGCCGGGGACCTCGAGGGGTTGCTCGTCGCCGTAAATAAAGGACGGGGCCATCCTTATGGCCACCGACGCCACCCGTCCGTCCTGAACGGCCGCGCTGGCGGTCATGGGGCCGGAGGGGGTGTCGATGGTGATGATCGTTTCGGGTTCCTCGGCCTTGAGCGCCCCGGTTTCGATGAGCGTGGTCACCGCCCCGATGGTGGCGTGGCCGCAGAGGTAGGGGTAGCGTCGGCCGTCCATGTAGATAAGGCCGAAACCGGCCCCTTCGGTGACCGGCTCCGTCACCAGGGCCGCCAAAACGCCGTGATGGCCCCGGGGCTCCCGGGTCAGTCGCAGCCGGACGTCGTCCTGGTGGTTTTTAAGATACGCCAGCTTGTCGGCCATGGTCTCGCCGGGCACGGGATCGACCCCGCCCACAATCAGCCGGGTCATCTCGCCGGCGGTGTGGGAGTCGATGGTGATCAGCTGGGATGCGAATCGTTCGCCTAATGCGGCGTGGGTGAGGGGGAGTGTGATCAATGGTTTTCCAATCTGTTCAATAAAAATTCTTTTTAAAATGGTGGCTTAGGGCATTGCGCTTCGATCCATTTCAGATTCTTTGAGCTTTTCGGTCAACCACACGTTAATCAGGGTTTCCGGCAATACGCCCCTTTTTCTTGAAGAAATCGAAATTTGATTATACAGATCCGGATCAATCGTGATGCGGTGCCTTCTTGCCGCATTTATCTTAAACTCAACCGCTTCGGTCTGATCCCAATAATCCGCCAAGCTGTGATCGTCCCAGAATTCACCAATTTCTTCAAGCGTATCCGCTTTGGATATACTGGTTTTATTATCTTGATTTTTCATATCGTTTTCTTTCTTTTTTATCCATATCCCTTGCACTCAATATCAGGGCCAAGTTGCTCTCCTTATGGATGAAAATGACAATAAGATACCTGCCGGCATCGCTCCGTCCGAGAGCCGCATACACATTATCGCCTTTTCTATGTCCCTTTTCAACAAATCGAAACATCGGCCTACTGAAAAAAACTTCTTCGACCTCCTCTTGGGAAACATTGTGTTTGACAATGAGCTTATCAACTATATCCGGCAACCATATGAAGTCTTCTATATTCATATAGATATCTTCATTATTTTGGCGATGCGGCCGTTCAAGCGAGGATCGCGGGACAGGATTTTACGGATGTCGCCCCGGTGATCGCGGAGGTTGAAGAGCTTCTCGGCCATGGTCTCGCCGGGAATGGGCTCGACCCCGCCCACAATGAGCCGGGTCATCTCGCCGGCGGTGTGGGAGTCGATGGTGATAAGCTGGGATGCGAATCGTTCGCCTAATGCGGCGTGGGTGAGGGGGAGTGTGATCAATGGTTTTTTCCATTTCAATTGGGCTCAAAGCAGGTCCCGGAACGGCGTTCCTCGGATATATAAGCCCTAAAACGGGAGCGTTTTGAACCCGAACTGTTTAAAATGTTCATCAAAAGATAGGCCTGTGCCTATCGACAGATTTTTCATCAACACGTAGGAGGTGCAGTCTGTAAAACTCCAGTTTTTGTCTTCAAACATTTGGTATATAAACCAAGCTTTTTCAAAGATCTCGTCATCCGCCTTCGCCATGTGAATTCTT
>CAZZBE010000191.1:0-8714 GCA_964652715.1 uncultured Desulfobacteraceae bacterium | reverse complement strand
CACGTAGTTTTCGTGGAAGGCGTAGATCATCCGGAACGTGAGCTTGTTGTGGTGGTAGCTCCGGTGGATGGGGTCCTGGGACATGTAGGCCAGGGTGTCGTGCATCCATCCCATGTCCCACTTCATGTCGAATCCCAGCCCGCCCACGTAGGTGGGGCGGGAGACCTGGGGCCAGTCGGTGGATTCTTCCGCGATGGTGATGACCTCGGGATAGTTTTCATGGACCGCCGCGTTGAACCGCCGGAGAAAGTCGATGGCTTCCAGGTTCTCCCGGCCGCCGTGTTCGTTGGGGATCCACTCGCCGGCCTTCCGGGAGTAGTCGAGGTAGAGCATGGAGGCCACGGCGTCCACCCGGAATCCGTCCACGTGGTATTTGTCGAACCAGAACAGGGCGCTGCTGATGAGATAGCTCTGGACCTCGTTGCGGCCGTAATTGAAGATGTAGCTTTTCCAGTCGGGGTGGAACCCCTTGCGCTGGTCCTGGTGCTCGAAGAGGTGGGTGCCGTCGAAATACCCCAGTCCGTGTTCGTCGGTGGGAAAATGGGAGGGGACCCAGTCCAGAATCACGCCGATGCCCTTCTGATGGAGGTGATCCACCAGGTACATGAAATCCTGGGGCGGGCCGAAGCGACTGGTGGGCGCGAAATAGCCGAGGCACTGGTATCCCCAGCTCCCGTAGAAGGGGTGCTCCATGACCGGCAGGAATTCCACATGGGTGAATCCCATTTTGAGGATGTATTCCGACAGTTTGGGGGCCAGTTCCCGGTAATTGAGGGAGCGGTGCTCGTCTTCGGCGTGCATCCAGGAGCCCATGTGCATCTCGTAGATGGCGATGGGCGCGGACAGGGCGTTGGGTCCCCCGCGGTTGTCCATCCAGCCGCCGTCCTGCCAGTCGTAGGCAAGATCCCAGGCCACCGAGGCGGTCTGGGGGGAGAGTTCCGTGTAAAACGCGAACGGATCGGTTTTGTCCACCTGATAACCGTTGTACCGTGAGCGGATGTGATATTTGTAGACGACGCCCTGTTCCAGGCCGGGGATGAACCCCTCCCAGATGCCCGAATTTTCCCTCGCGGCCAGGGGATGGCTCTCTTTATGCCAGTCGTTGAAGGATCCCATGACGGCGACTTGTTCGGCGTTGGGGGCCCATACGGCGAAATAGACGCCGTTTTCGCCGTCGTGTTCCATGGGCTGGGCGCCCAGTTTGTCGTACAGGCGGAAATGGCTGCCTTCGTTGAAGAGAAACACATCGTCCTGGGTCAGCAGACTGACGTCGTATCTTACCGGTGTTTTATGATCATGATGGGACATATATCGGCCTCCGTGCCGTTATCGTTCATCCAGTAATTGTTCGATTCCCATGAGCGGGATCCGGACCCAGTCGGGCCGGTTGTTCATTTCGTAGCCGAGTTCGTAGACGGCTTTTTCCATCAGGTAGGCGTCCAGCAGGGTCCGGATCTCCGTATCGGTGTCGGGCAGGAACCCGCTGTCGGCGCTCCGGTCGAGATAGACCCGCAGATATTCCGCGCAGATCCATCGACGCCACTCCTCGGCCCAGGCTTCCATGACGGGCCGTCCCTCGGGCTGGAAGCTCCCCCGGGCCTCCTCGGCCAGCAGGGCCGAAAAGGCGGCGTAATGGAAAGATCGCAGCATTCCGGCCACGTCCCGCAGGGGCGAGCGTTTGATCCGCCGTTCGCTGACGGGCCGGGCGGGCTCCCCTTCGAAATCGATGATCACGAAATCCTTGCCGGTATAAAGGACCTGTCCCAGGTGGTAATCCCCGTGGCACCGGAGGCGTTTGGCGGTGATCTTTTCGTCGGTCAGGGCCCGGAAACGGGCGATGATCTCCCCCTGGCGGGAAAGAATCCGTTCTCCGAGCGATGTCGCGGCGGCGTCCATGCCGTCCGGTCGTTTTTTAAGCACCTTTTGGAACTGTTTCAGGACCTGGCCCGCCTGGGAACTCATGGACTGAAACAAGGACCGCTGGTAGAGCTTGGAAAACGCTTCCGGCGCGAACAGGGGATCGATGGGGTCCGACGCCAGGGCCCGATGCATCTCCGCGGTGCGCTCCGCCAGCAGCCGCGTGGATTCCAGGTAGAAACCGATCCGTTCCGCGGTCTCCTCCGGGATCGTTGCCCGGCTCAGCGCCAGGGGATGCTTCCGGGACGGCCGCGGCGGCGGCTCGTCGTGCCGTTCCAGGATCTGTTCGAAATAGCCCGACAGACCGTCGAGGGTGTAGGTCCAGGCGTCCCCCTGGTTCCGGACGTAAGCCTGAAGGATGGCCAGGGTGCCGGGCGCTTCGCCGGGCCGTTTGTATTCCAGGTAGCCGGCCACCGCCGGCAGGTGGGCAAAGCCCTTCCGGGTCAGGAAGCGGCCGATCTCCAGGTCCGGGTTGGTCCCCTCCTGGAGACGCCGGAAAAGCTTCAGGATGAACCGGTCGCCGTAGACGATGGAGGTGTTGCTCTGTTCCGCCTTCATGACCGCGGTATCGTAAGGCGTCTCTTCCGGACGGTTTAGTTTTTTGAAAGCGCTTTCGGGCGTGGCGTTGAGGCGGCCCGCGTCCCCTTTGATCCCGCCCCGCCGGGCGATCATATCAAGGAGCGTGCGGCGGAAATCGCGGCGTGCCAGGCCGTCCATGAGAAACCCCTCCGAATCGTCGGCGGCGGTCCGGACCCGGGCCATGGCCGCCAGCGGATGGTCCGCCAGTATAGGTTCCGCGTCGGCCCCGTCCAGATAAGCGACGGGCAGGATGTAGGCTTCGCCGGTCCCGTCGGTGTAGGCCAGATCCACGAAGAGGATCACGCCGGCGAGGACATCGTTTTTGACCGGCAGCCGCTCCCGGACGGCGCAGGACTTGATGCGCCGGCTCTTGGCGCCGAACCAGCGCTGGCCGAGGATGTAGGCCGGAAGCCGTTCCGTCAGGCGGGCCGGGACGCCGTCTTCGAAGATTTCCTCCCACCCGGTCTCCACTTCGAAGACCGGCAGGCGGTCCGGGGAAACGGCCGCTTCGGGCGTCTGCCTGACGGCTTCTTCCGGGGCCAGGTAGAACCAGTAGAACGCGTGGGGGCTGAGGGTCAGAAAATAAGGATCTTCCGTGATCCGGGGGAAGGGGGTATTGCCGAAGACCTCCACGGGGATCGATCCTTCGTAATCCCCCAGGTTCAGCTCCACGAACTGGACGAACCGGGAGAGGTTGACCGCCACCAGGATGGACTGGTCTTCGTGCCGGCGGATAAAGGCCAGGATCCTGGGGTTGTCCGGCTCCAGGAAGGTCAGATCGCCCCGGCTGAAGGCGGGGATCCGGCTCCGGAGGGTGAGCAGCCGCCGCATCCACCAGAAGAGCGAGTGGCGGTTTTTCTTCTGGGATTCGACGTTGAGCACCTCGTAATGGTATTCCGGGTCGATGATCACCGGCAGGTAGAGCTTCTGGGGGTTGGCCCGGGAGAAGCCGGCGTTGCGGTCGGGGCTCCACTGCATGGGGGTGCGGACCCCGTTGCGGTCCCCCAGGTAGATGTTGTCGCCCATGCCGATCTCGTCGCCGTAGTAGATGATGGGGGTTCCCGGCAGGGAGAGGAGCAGCCCGTTCATCAGCTCGATCCGGCGGCGGTGGTTGCCCACCAGGGGCGCGAGGCGGCGGCGGATTCCCAGGTTGACGCGCATCCGGGGGTCCCGGGCGTAGGCCCGGTACATGTAGTCCCGCTCTTCGTCGGTGACCATCTCCAGGGTCAATTCGTCGTGATTCCGGAGAAAGATGGCCCACTGGCAGGATTCCGGAATGGCCGGGGCGCCGTCAAGGATGTCGGTGACCGGAAGCCGGCTTTCCATGTGGAGCGCCATGTAGAGCCGGGGCATTAGGGGGAAGTGAAAGCTCATGTGGCATTCGTCGCCGTCGCCGAAGTACTCAACGGCGTCTTCGGGCCACTGGTTGGCCTCGGCCAGGAACATCCGGTCTTTGTATTTTTCGTCCATCCGGGCCCGGAGCCGCTTGAGAAAGGCGTGGGTCTCCGGGAGGTTCTCGCAGTTGGTGCCCTCCCGCTGGTAAAGGTAGGGGATGGCGTCCAGGCGGAGGCCGTCCACCCCCATGTCCATCCAGAAATCGAGGGCCTTGAAGACCGCCTCGTGGACCTTGGGGTTGTCGTAGTTGAGGTCGGGCTGATGGGAATAAAACCGGTGCCAGAAATAGGCGTTGGCCGCCGGATCCCAGGTCCAGTTGCTGGATTCGAAATCCTGGAAGATGATCCGGGCGTCGGCGTATTTGTCGTGGGTGTCGCTCCAGACGTAGAAATTACGCCAGGCGCTGCCCGGTTTGGCCCGGCGGGCCCGCTGGAACCAGGGGTGCTGGTCCGAGGTATGATTGATCACCAGCTCGGTGATGACCCGCATGCCGCGCTTGTGGGCCTCCCGCATGAAGGACTTGAAATCGGCCAGGGTCCCGTAGGCCGGGTGGATCGCCTTGAAATCGGCGATGTCGTACCCGTCGTCCCGGAGGGGAGAGGGGTAAAACGGCAACAGCCACAGGGCGGTCACCCCCAGTTCCTGGAGATAGTCCAGCTTGGATGCGAGGCCCCGGAAGTCGCCGATGCCGTCCCCGGTGCTGTCGCAGAAGGTTTTGACGTGGAGCTGATAGATGACCGCATCCTTGTACCAGAGCGGATCATTCGTCACTGCATTGGGTTTGTTTTTCCGCATGAGGCCCGCCTCTACATGAAGTAATCGAAATCGCTTTCGCTCCGCATCCGCCGGCGGAGCCGGAAGATCTGAACCGGGACGACCCTGGGGTCGAGTTCCACATAATTATAGTCGCTGTGCCACAGGTACCGGGCGTCGCTCACCAGATCGTGCATCTGAAAGGTGGGTTCCGCTTCAAACCCCATCTCCTCGAAGGGGAGCCGGACCCACGCGCTGTGGGTGTGATGGGGGTCGAGGTTGGCCGCCACCAGGATGATGCTGGAGAAATCGTCGGTGTACTTGCTGAAACAGAGGATCTCCTCCCGCTCCACCGGGTGAAACATCAGGTTCCGGGTCCCCTGCAGGGCCGGGTTTTCCCGCCGGATGCGGTTGATCCGTTTGATGAACGGGCGGAGG
Source organism: uncultured Desulfobacteraceae bacterium (assembly GCA_964652715.1). Lineage (GTDB taxonomy): Bacteria > Desulfobacterota > Desulfobacteria > Desulfobacterales > JAABSP01 > JAABTD01. The sequence goes on along the minus strand of CAZZBE010000191.1, from coordinate 3,632 downwards.
GAGTGGGGTTCATTCAGATTCCACTGGACGATCTCGTATTTTTCCGAATCGCGGTATTCCTCGCTCAGGGGCGCCCTGGGTTCGTTGACGCAGAGTTCAAAGGCCGGTCCGTAGATGCCGTAATTGGAGGAAAGGGTCGCGGCCAGCATCAGCCGGAGAATGAACGCCGGTCGATCCCCGATCTGGAGAAATTCCGGGAGGATGTCCGGCGTGTTGGGCCACAGGTTGGGCCAGAAGAACTCCTTGACCCGGGTCTGGGTCAGTTCTTCGAAATACTGTTCGATCTCCCATTTCAGATTGCGCCAGGTGAAATAGGTGTAGGACTGGGTGAACCCGCCCTTGGCCAGCCGGTACATGATTTTGGGCCGGGTGAAGGCTTCGGCCAGAAAGACCGTTTCGGGATGTTCCCGCTTGCACTCGGCGATGAGCCATTCCCAGAACCGGAGCGGCTTGGTGTGGGGGTTGTCCACCCGGAAAATGCGGACGCCCTGGTCGATCCAGTATTGAACGACGCCCAGGAGTTCCTGCCGGAGGCTTTCGGCGTGTTCCGACCCGAAATCGAAGGGGTAGATGTCCTGGTATTTCTTGGGCGGGTTCTCGGCGTATTGAATCGAACCGTCGGGCCGTCGCCGGAACCACTCGGGGTGCTCTGTCACATAAGGATGATCCGGGCTGCACTGGAAGGCGATGTCCATGGCGATGTCGATGCCGTGTTTTTTGGCTTCGGAAACGAGTTCCCGGAAATCTTCCAGGGTTCCCAGTTCCGGATGAATCGCCTTGTGGCCGCCCTCCTTTACGCCGATGGCCCAGGGGCTGCCGGGATCTCCAGGTTCGGGCGTGGTGGCGTTGTTCCGTCCTTTCCGGTGGGTTTGGCCGATGGGATGGATCGGCGGCAGGTAGAGGACGTCGAAACCCATGTCGGCGATGTAGGGAAGGCGTTCGATGCAGTCCCTGAAGGTCCCGTGGCGGCCGGGATCATCGTCGGCGCAGGAGCGGGGGAACATCTCGTACCAGGCGCTGAAGAGGGCCTTGACGGGTTCCGTCCGCAGGGGCAGGACCTTTCCGTATTCGGTCAAACCGCTCAGATCCGGGTGGGAAGCCATGAGACGGAGGAGGTCCCCGCCCAGGGCGTTTCGGGTCCGTTCCGGCAGCGGCTTCTCGGATGTCAACAATTCGGCCGTCTCTTTAAGTTGATCGGCATCGTCGCCCCCGGCCCGTTCCGCCGCCGAATTCACCATTTCGGCGCCTTCCATGAGTTCCACGGACACGTCCTGGCCCGCGACGGCTTTTTTTTCCAACTGGTTTCGCCATGTGGCGAACCGGTCGATCCAGGCGACGACGGTGAATTCATAATGTCCCAGTTCATCCGCCGTAAAGGATGCCCGCCACAGGTCGTTGACCGACAGCGCCATGGGCTGGATCCGCCATTCGGCTTCGCCGGCCTTCCGGTGCAGCAGCCGGGCGGACAGCGCATCGTGGCCGTCCACGAAGATGTCGGCTTCCACCGTCACGGTTTCGCCGACGGCCCGTTTGGCGGGGAACCGACCGCCGTCGACCGCCGGCTTTACGTTTTCGATGATGACGCGTTTCTGTATAACTTTCATGATGACCTGTTCTTAGGGTTTGGGGTGATCGTTGCGAATCGCCCGGAGCGCCGGGCCGATAATCCCTCATCTTAGGGAACATGCACGCAAATTTACAATACACCGTTTTTGGTATATGAGGAACAGGAAGACCTTATTTTATCACAAACGACCCTGCTCGAGCGGAGGACCGATGTATCATTTCAACAAGCACTTCCACCCCGTCAATTTCGTTTTCGCCAATCGATGCGACGGAAAAACGCTGGCCGCGGCGGATGACGGGTATACCCTTCATATCGCCTCGACGTCCGACGATCTGTTTCATATCGAGGCGCGCAATGAGCGGCGCCGGCCCCGGGATGTGCGGTGCGAAACGCCGGTTTTGTCCCAGGGACGGCCATGGAAAGGCGGGACGGCCGTCGGGGGGCGCGCTGCGTTGACGATCTCCGCCGACGCCGGCATGACGCTGACGGCGGATGGGGGCGATGTCCTCTTAAGGTCCGAACTTTCCCAATGGTTCGGTGTGAGCGGGCCGGCATGGCTGTTCCAGTTCCGCCGGACCGACGACATGCGGTTTTTCGGTCTTGGCGAAAAGCACACGCCGTTTGAGCGCTCCGGCCGGGCCTTCCGGTTCTGGAACGTGGATGTCTGGGCCGACCAGCCTATGGCCGACGTGACCCACGGCGATTATGATCCGGATTATCTGTCCGTCCCCTACCTCATCATCCAGCAGGGGGAAACCTTCATCGGGCTGCTCATGGACAATCCCTGGCCCGGCGTGATCGCCACCCATCAGGAAAAACAAGCCGCGCAGGGGCTGGGCATCGACCTCGATTACCCGCCGTCGATTGTCATGGGGGCGGAAAACGGGATTCCTTCCCTCTACTGCATCTACGGCCCAACCCTGGCGGAACTGACCCGGAAACTCCAGCGGCTCATCGGAACCACGCCCCTGCCGCCGCTGTGGGCCCTGGGCTACCACCAGAGCCGCTGGGGGTACCGCGGCCGGGAGGACCTGGAAGGGCTGGCGGACAAGTTCGAAGAACACGAATTCCCGGCAGACGGCCTCTGGCTGGACATCGACTACATGGATGGTTTCCGGGTCTTCACTTTCGACCCCGGCAGTCTGCCCGATCCCGCCGGGACGGTCGCGGCCCTGAAAGACAGGGGATTTCGGATTGTCCCTATCCTCGACCCCGGCGTCAAGCGAGACCCCGGCTACGCGGTCTACGATAGCGGCCGGGATCGCGGCGTCTTCTGCCGCAACCCGGCCGGGACCGACTTCATGGGCATCGTCTGGCCGGGATGGACGGTCTTTCCCGATTTCAGCCTGGCCGAAACCCGGAAATGGTGGGCCGGACATGCCAAACGATTTTTTGAGACCGGCTTCGACGGCGCCTGGATCGACATGAACGACCCCTCCACCGGCCCGGTGGACCCCATGGACATGCGGTTCGAGGAGGGGAAGACCGAGCATGCCGCCTTCCACAACCAGTACGCCCTGCTCATGGCCCGGGCCACCCGACGGGGGTTGGAGGACGCCCATCCGGACCAGCGGCCGTTTCTCCTTTCCCGGTCGGGCTGCACCGGGTCCCAGAAATACGCGGCCCACTGGACCGGGGACAACTTCTCCAACTACCACCACCTCCGCCGCTCCATCGGCAAATCCCTCAACCTGGCGATGTCCGGGTTCCCCTTCAACGGCCCCGACGTGGGCGGTTTCGGGGGCCACTGCACCGAGAAACTGCTCATCGACTGGGTCAAGGCGGCGTTTCTTTTCCCGTTTTTCCGCAACCACACCATGCGTGGGAGCCGGGACCAGGAACCCTGGGCCTTTTCGCCCCGCGCCCTGGAGATCGTCCGGCGGTTTGTCCGGCTCCGGTATCGCCTGATCCCCTACCTGTATAACCTGTTCATCCGGCAGGAAGAAACCGGGGACGCCATCCTCCGGCCCCTGTGCTACGATTTTCCCGATGAGGCGGCGTCCCTGAGCGAGATCGACGATCAGTTCATGATCGGTCCCTGGATCATGCAGGCGCCGTTTTTAGA
>CAZZBE010000190.1:2329-8760 GCA_964652715.1 uncultured Desulfobacteraceae bacterium | reverse complement strand
CTCCTTGGACAGGATGCGCGTGAACATCTCCACCGCCGCCTTGCTCCCGGCATAGACCGCATATCCCGGCAGGGCCATACGAATGATGGTGGTGGAGATGTTGATGATCCGGCCGCCGTCGGCGATGCGCCGGGCCGCCTCCCGAAGGGGCATGAAGGTGCCCCGGGTGTTGACGGCAAAGAGGCGGTCGTACTGCTCGTCCGTGGTCTCCGCGATGGGCGTCGTTTTTTCCAGGGCGACGCCGGCATTGTTGACCAGGATGTCGAGTTTACCGAACGCCTTTTCGGTTTCATCGAAAAGGCGCCGGACATCTTCCGTTCGGCGGACATCCCCCTGAAGGGCGACGGCGTTGCCGCCCTTTTTTTGGATCTCCTCTACCGCTTCTGCGGCCGCGTCTTCATTGCCGACATAGTTGACGGCCACCGCCGCGCCGTCCGAGCCCAGCCGCAGGGCGATGGCGCGGCCGATGCCGCGCGAGGCGCCGGTGATCAGCGCGGTTTTGCCTTCCAATGGTTTTGTGTTCATACCCTTCTTCCTATAATTATAAACTGCCATATCAAGGTGTTATATCGCCAAAACGATTCTCAACGCTTCTGAGACCGCAAGCATTTCCACGTCCGAAATCTCGCCAATTTTCTGGGAAAATCTTTTTTCAGATACAGATCTCACCTGAAACGTATCAATTGCTGAATCTTTCTGTAAACCGTTCTGCATATCGGCTTCAATTCTAACCATCCAGGGCGCTATTTGATACCGTTCTTTCCATTCAGTAATTGGAACGATGACTTTCAGGGGAAGCAGCCCGATTGTATCATCATTCACAATGACCGCGGGTCTTACTTTCCGTATTTCAGCACCGATAGTAGGATCAAGGCTGATTGACCAGATTTCACCCCTCCGCATAAAAGTCATCTCCATCCAGATCTGTGAAAATCGTCAATTCACCATCATCCCGATAATCAGCCATTAATTGCGCTACCGCCTTTTCAATGTTTCCCCTTATGTCCTCGCTTTTGGATATCTTTTCTTTCAGAATTGAATTGACGAACGCTTCAGGGTCATGAATTGTTTTCAGTTTTTCCACGATTTCATCACTTAGTGTAATCTGCATTATCAGTTTTCCCTTTACTTCCTGTTATCATGTTAATTCAAGTTTCCGCTAACATCGTTAATTATAGTTCAGCCCTCAAACAACTCCAACTGAACCTGCCCTTCCCTCTTCTTTTTTCTGTAAACCTGCTTTTCATTTTTCAGCAACGGACTTTCGATATCCGAAACAAACGGCGACAGCTTTCGGTCGAGGGTTTTACCGTAAAGCGTCCGTTTTTTGGACCAGGAGAGGAAGAGCTGCGATTTGGCGCGGGTCATGCCGACATAGAAAAGACGGCGTTCCTCGTCCACATCTACCTCATCGCCCCCCGGTCGCCGATAGGGGATCAGTCCATCTTCGCAGCCCAAAATGAAAACCACCGGAAATTCGAGCCCCTTCGCGGCGTGGAGCGTCATCAGCGACACCTTCTGGGCATTGGCGGCGCACACATCCGGGTCGGAATCCAGCGCAACGGCGTCCAGAAATGCCGCGGCATCCCGGTCGTATGCAGCCGCCGCCGTGATCAACCGCTCATGGGCGTCGATACGACGGTTGTTTTCAAAAATTGTATCCTGGAGGTCCAGGGCCTGCACGAGCCGATTCAGCCGGTCGGCCGCCGGTTGGCCCGCGGTCTCGTTTTTCAGGCCCGAAAGGTCGGTCGCCAACTTCCTGATTTTTTGCTGAACGACCGTCCCCAATCCGACGGCGTGCGTCGTGGCCGCGCGTTCCAAAGCGTTCGGCAGGGACAATTCGCTGTCGAAAAACCAGGCGCGGAAGCGGTCGATCGTCGTTTTCCCGATAGCGAAACGCGGCAGGGCTGAAACGGTTTCAAGATCCCCCAGCCGGCCGACGCCTTCGGTGAGCCGCAGGCAGGCGATCAGGGGCGCGATGCCGGGCTGATCGTAAACGTGCTCCCGGCTGGCCATCTGGTACGGGATGCCGGCGCCATCGAACACCTCCGCCACGATCCGGCCCTGGGCCTTTGTCCGGTACAGCACGCCGAAGTCGGAGAAGGCGTGGTCCACCGATCCGCCGTCGGTTTTTCCGAAATCGATGGCGTGAAAACCCGAACCGCCCACCATCCGCTCGATGATCTTTCCCACCGCCACGGCTTCGGCGCGCTCCGCGGCCGCTTCCAGAATCGTCAATTTGTCGATGCCCTTCAGGCCGGAGTACACCCGCGACCCCTCGCCGTCCATGGCGTGACCCCGCAACACCTGGGCGGAAGCCTCCAGAATGGTCTCCACGGACCGGTAATTCCGATTGAGCCGGATCGTCCGGCTCTCCGGAAAGTCGGCGGCGAAACGCTCAAAAAAGCGGATGTCCGAGCCCCGGAATCCATAAATGGACTGATCCGGGTCGCCGATCACGCACAGTCCCTCTCCCGTCGGCGACAGGCGCCGGATCAACCGGTACTGACCGTAATTGAGGTCCTGGTATTCGTCCACGAAGACATAGCGGAATCGCCGGCGGCATTGGGACAGGAAATCGGGGTCCCGGTCCAGCTTCCCCGCCACGTTCAGGATCAGATCCTCGAAATCCCAGGCCGCCATCCGGTCCAGCAGGTCCTGATAGATGCGGTAGACCGCCCCAACGGCGTTCAGTTTCTCCCCATTCCCGTTTCCCGGAAGGTCGTCGGGCGTCAGCAGCCGCTGCTTCGCTTCCCGGATCATCGCCGCCGCGGCTTCCGGCGAACCGTCGATGTCGCGCCCCTTTTCCGCGGCCCGCCGCATCGCCTCCCGGATCAGGACCATTCGCCCGGCATCGTCGAGGACCGACCCGGCGCCTTCGGTCTCCTCCTTCAGGAGCCGAAGACACAGGCCGTGGAATGTGGTGGTCAGCGGCGGCCCCGCTTCCGGGGGGAGCAGGCGTTCCAGCCGCTCCGCCATCTCCCGGGCCGCTTTGTTGGTGAAGGTGACGGCCAGGACGGCGTCCGGCGGGACCTTTTCATGACGGATGAGATGGGCGATGCGGCGGGTGAGGGTTCGGGTTTTCCCGGCGCCGGGGCCGGCCACGATCAGCAGGGGCGCGCCGCCATGGAGGACGGCCTGCCGCTGTTGGGCGTTGAGGCCGTCGGTGAGATCGCCGGTTGTCGTTGGATCGGAGCTGCGTTGAGCCGGTTTCGGCCGCTTCGGAGATGCTTTTGGCGAACCGCCAGGGGTTGGCGCGACGGTTTCTTCAAGCGGCGGTTCGGTCTGAACCCGGGTCTTTTCGACTGCTTTCGCCTTCGGTTTTCCGAAAAGGGAATACTGACCCCTCAGCTCATCCCGTTCGTCGTCGGTGAACAGGGTGATCCGGCCGTACTCTCCGTCATAGCCCGGCGAGATGTGGACGTTTTCGGCCCGCATACGGCGGATGGCCTCCCCCAGAAGCGGAATTCCCATCCTGTCGATCTCCTCGACAGGCGTCTTAAGCAGGACATCGAGTTCGGGTCCGAGTCCGTTCAGGACGGTCATGTAGGGGGCATGCACCGTTTTGGTCTTGGGTCCTTTTCCGAAGATCTCCGACAGGATTTCAGGAAGCGGGATGATATGGCGGCACGGCGGAGCGGTCTCCGGCTTTCGGCCTTCGGGATGATCCGCCAGGGCCGCCACCCGGTAGAGGACGCCCAGGGTCAACCCTTTGCCGCATTGGGGACAGATATTGTCCAGCCGCCGCGTTTCGGCGGGGTGAAGGCGGACGCCGCACTTCCGGTGGCCGTCGTAATGGTATTTCCCTTCTTCCGGATAAAGATCGAGGGTGCCGAGGCAGTGGTCCGGGTCGCCGGTTTTCAGCGCCGACCGGAGGGCCGGGTAGGACAGGTCGGTGTTGAAGCGGTTGGCGTTCCGACCCAGGGTGAAGGGGGAATGGGCGTCGGAATTGGAGACCAGCGTGAGGCCGTCCAGGGCCGACACCCGCCAGTTCATGGGCGAATCGGAGGAGAGGCCGGTCTCGGCGGCGAAGATCTCCGGCGTCAGGTCTTCAAAGCATTCCTCAATGGCGTCGAATCCCGATTTGGAGCCCAGCACCGAAAACCAGGGGGTCCAGATGTGGGCCGGGATCAGCATCGCTTCCGGGGAGACGTCCAGGAGGATCTCCAGCAGGTCCCGGGCGTCCAGCCCCAGGATCGGACGGCCGTCGGACCGGATGTTGCCCACGGCGTCGAGCTTTCGGTTGAACTTTTCGGCCGACGCCAGGTCCGGCAGGAGGACCACCTGGTGGTTTTTCCGGGTCCGGTCCGCCTTTTTATAGATGTTGCTGATCTCGCCCTGAAGGATGAACCGGACCTCGCCCCGGCAACTCGGCGCCACAGCGGCATCGCACATCCTCTCGATATCGTCTTTCAGCTTGAACACCCCCGGCTCGGCCGGAACCAGCTTTTCGGAAATCTCGGCGAACCAGGCCGGATGGGCGACGTCCCCCGTCCCCACCAGCGTAATTCCCTTCTGCCGGGCCGCGATGTAGAGATGCTCCAGGTCGAGGTCTTTGGACGTGGCCCTGGAAAATTTCGAATGGACGTGGAGGTCGGCGATGAATTCCATGGGGATCATATAATCACAAAAAAGAGCGGAGTTCAATGCTCCGGGACGACGCCCCCGGACGCCGGCGCCTCAGAACGGCGGCCCAAACACAACGGCGAATTCGGCGACCACCACATAGGCGATGAGCATCAGGCAGAGGAGCTGGAGCCCCTGCTTCCATCTCCGGGTCAGGCGCCAGGGGGGCAGCAGGAAGGCGGCGCAGAAGCCGCCGCAGGCGAAAAAGAGGGTGGCGTAGTGTTCGTTGCCGTCCATCCAGGCCACTGTCAGCGTCACGATATACACGTACCCCAGCAGGCCCAGGGCGATGGTTTTCAGGTGACGGTTGGCCCTGACCAGGGCGAAGACCACCGCCGGGAGCACCAGCAGGAAGGCGAAGGGGCCGAACCCCGACAACGGGCCGTTGGGCGCCCAGACGATGCGGAAGGGGTCCGCCGCCCCGGCGCCGTCGAACAGCGTCCGGATCAATGCATCGTTCAGCCACTGAAGGAATCCGGTGATTCGGAAATCGAAGGCCCAGTCGCAGAGCCAATCCACCGGGCGGGTGAAATGGGCGCTTTCCAGCAGGTACCGGAGCGCGTTGGCCGCCGCGCCCTGCAACCCGTCCGGATTCGGGGCCGCGCCGGCCGGCGGCGCCATCCAGGGAAGCCCGCGGAGCACATTGCCGATGAACAGCCAGGCCTGGGAGAACACCACGACCGGTGCGAGAACAAGCAGAAACGCCGGCCAATGGTTGGCGACCATGGCCCGCCAGATGAGGGCGCCGTGGCGCCGGAACAAAAGGACGGCGGCCAGGGGCAGGAGGATGCAGGGCGCCGCGCCGCCCAGGGGATTGGCCGAAAAGGTGAAGGGGATGGCCATGGACAGCAGCGCCAGGTCCCGGACATCGGGCGCCTCCACCAGCCGGTAGATGCAGACCAGGCAGCAGAGCGCCGTCGCCGCCGGGATGATCTCCGGGCCGAAGGTGGTGGTCTGCCAGACGAGGCGGGGCATGCCCATCACCACCAGAACCACGGTGAAGGCCGTCGGCGGCCACGCGTACCGCCGGGCCAGGGCGTAGGTGGAAAACCCGACCGAGAGATAAGCCAGAAAGCCGAAAAGATCCGGGCCGACACGGCTCCCGAATCGGAGAAACAGATGGGGCAGGATCGCGTGGTTGACCGGCCGCAGCAGCAAGGCGGACCGGTCGCCCAGCTCGGCGGGCAGGATCAGGGACATTCCCCCAAGGAACACCAGGGCCGCGGCCAGGGGTAGGCAGGCCCGGTGGGAGCGGGCGAAACCGGAAACCGACCGGGCCGTCTGGGCCGCCAGATCCCGCCGTTTCAGGATCAGGACCGCCGCCGCAAGGGCCAGCAGGGCTTCCGGTATCCGGACCCAGGCCGGATCTCCTGTTAACAGGGCGCACTGGAAGAGAAAGGAAAGGGCCATGAAGCCCGACACAATGCCGCAGCCGGCGGCCTCGGCCAGGGTATATCCCCATCCCCGGAACACGACATAGGCCCCCGCCGTCAGCAGCGCCGCTTCTCCGGCCATGGCCGGCGCCGCCATCGCTTCCCAAAAGTCGATGGTCACGGTTGGGGCCGACCGTCCTCTCCGCCTGATCGCTTTTCATCCGCCGCCTTCGCCTTCAAATCTTCGACGATCGCGATCATAAAATCGTGCATGTCCTTGGCCAGTCGGCGGCACTCCGGACAGTAGACCCGTTTGACGAGCTTGTCGTGGGCTTCGATCTGGTGCCGGAGCCAGGGGCCGTAGGGAGAACCTTTGCAGAATTTTTTGCCCGTGTAATCGGCGATGGGACACCCGTAACAGACCAGCATGTA
>CAZZBE010000190.1:0-2229 GCA_964652715.1 uncultured Desulfobacteraceae bacterium | reverse complement strand
GTCGAACCCGGCCGACACCAGGATCAGGTCGGGGCCGAATTCCAGCGCGATGGGTCGGAGCACCCGCTGGAACAGGGCGGCGTACTCCGCGTCCTTGTATCCCTTTCCCAGGGGAAGGTTGACGGTGCGGCCCTCCCCCGGCCCCCGGCCCACGTCCGTGAAAAGCCCCGTGCCGGGAAAGTGGGGGTACTGGTGGACGGAAAAAAACAGAACCGACGGGTCCATCTCGAAAATATGCTGGGTGCCGTTGCCGTGGTGGACGTCCCAGTCCACGATCAGGATCCGCCGGAGGCCCAGGGCGATTTTGGCGTAAAGCGCCCCCAGGGCCACATTGTTGAAAAGGCAGAATCCCATGGCCCGGCTCCGCTCGGCGTGGTGGCCCGGAGGGCGGGCCAGGGAAAAGGCGGCGTCCACTTCGCCGGAAACCACCCGGTCGATGGCCGCGAACAGGCCGCCGGCCGACAGCAGCGCCGCCGTGTAGGACCCGGCCGACACAATGGTGTCCGCCGTCAGGGCCGTCTGCTCCCGGTTCGCCGTGGCCGCGACGCTGTCCAGGTACTCGGGGGCGTGGACCGTCAGGATCTCCTCCCGCTCCGCCGCCCGGGGGGCGATTTCGACGAAACCGTTTGATCCTTCCAATCCGTCGATCATGTCGTACAGGGCTTCCAGCCGCCGGTGATATTCCGGATGCCCTTCGGGGGTCCGATGGTCGAGATAGCGGAGATCCCGCACAATGCCGATTTTAGACATCCCGTCGCCCTTCGCCGGTCCGCTCGGGAACGGCCAGCACCGGACAGGGGGCGTGCCGCAAAACGGCTTCGGTGGTGGATCCTTTCAGGATGCGCTCCCATAAATGGCGGGGCCGAACGCCCACGAGGATCAAATCCGCTCCGCGGTCCCGGGCGCAATCCACCAGCGCCTCGCCGGGCACCCCGGAATGGAGGAGAACCGAAAGGCCGGGTCGGGCCTGAATCGCCTCGGGGATGCGGGACATGATCCGCCGCCGCCGCTTTTCCATCAGGGCCGACTCGGTTTCGGCATAATGCCCCGCCTGTTCGACGGCCGGCGATTCTTCTTCGTTCGGCGATTCCATGACATGCAGGAGATCCAGCTCAGCGCCGAAAATGTGGGCGCAGGCAAGGGCGTGGGTCAGGACCCGCTCCGAAAGATCGCCCCCGGCGCCGCACGCGGCCACGATGCGGGAGACCCGCAGTGCGCCGTCTTCGGAATACCTCGCCCCGCGGGGCGGAATCATAAGAAACGCGCGGGCCTGGGTCCGGATCATCCGCTCCACCACCGTGCCGTGCAGGAGCCGTTGCACGCCCCGGATGCCGTACCCGGCGGCGATCACCAGATCCGCGTCGGTCGCGTCCGCCGCCTCCGACAGCCCCTCCACCGGATCGCCGAAGGCGATGTGCGGGGTCCAGGGGTAGTCCAGGCCCGACATGAGGCCGCCGATCTCCGCCTTGGCATGACGGGCCTGCCCTTCCTGGGAGCGCCCCCGTTCCAGAACCGGGGTGCCGTAGACCTGGCTGCTGGGGGTGCAGACGGCGTGAAAAATATGAAGGCGGCCGCCGAAGCGCCGGCTCAGATCAACGCCGATTTTGGCCGCCTCATGGGAGTGGCTGGAAAAATCCACGGCGCAAAGGAGATTTTTAGGGGGGATGTTCACTGCTCACGCCCATCCAATCGCCGCGGTCGAAACTTCAACCCCCTCAATGGTCTCCGCGCCGGACAATTTCCCAAGTACATCTTCATCCTCCACCGGAACAAAAAGAGCCAAAACGACGGCGGCCAGCCCCATTTGACGGGCGTAGTCCGCGGCCTGGCGTCCGGATCGTTTGGCCTCGCTGGCGTCGATAAAGCTTTTGACTTCGATAACGCCTCGCCTGCCATCGCATCGCAGATGAAGATCAACTTTTCCGTTGCCTGTGGGAAATTCCGGGCTGACCGCGCATCTCCGGCCAACGGCGTTTTGCAGCCAGGCGTAGAGATGAAAATGGCCCACGGCCTCGGTCAAATGGAGATCGGCCCGGCGGGGCTGGTCTTTCCAGGGGTTCAAACCTTTGGCTTTTAATCGCTTAAGGTAATCCTTGTACCGGGTCAACAGGGCCGGAAGGTCGAGTTCCGGTCCTGAAAAGACGTCCGCCAAGTCGTCCAAGGGAGACAGGGCGAGAATGGGCAGGCGGTCGCCGACAATATCCAGGGTCAAACCGTTGTAGAGCGTTC
>CAZZBE010000189.1:6879-8844 GCA_964652715.1 uncultured Desulfobacteraceae bacterium | reverse complement strand
GTTTTCCAGCACCTCCCGGACCTTGGCGGCCAGCGCCTTTACCGAAAACGGCTTCTGGATAAAATCAACGCCTTCGTCCCTCACCCCCCGGTGGGCGATAACATTGTCGGTATAGCCGGACATATAAAGCACCTTGATGTCGGGGCATCGCCCCGACATCCGGTCGAACAGCTCCCGGCCGTTCATGCCGGGCATCACCACGTCGCTCAGGAGCAGGTGGATTCGGCCGTCGCGGCGGTCCAGCGCCGCCAGGGCCTCTTCCCCGTTTCGGGCCGGAACCACCCGATACCCGTAACGTTCGAGAATGGCGTGGGCGAGATCCCGCACTTGCTCGTTGTCTTCCACCAGAAGAATGGTCTCGTCGCCGCCAAGATCGCCTTGTTCGGCGACGATCGCTTCCGCCGCCGGCGCGTCGGCGCCGTCGAAAACCGGCAGGTAGACCTTGAATGTCGTCCCGTCGCCCGGTTCGCTGTACACCCAGATGTTGCCGCCGTGCTGTTTGACGATGCCGTAGACCGTGGCCAGGCCCAGGCCGGTGCCCTTGTCTTTCTCCTTGGTGGTGAAAAAGGGTTCGAAAATGCGCTCCCGGGTCTCCGCATCCATGCCGGTTCCGGTGTCGCTGACGCTCAGCATGACGTAAGGGCCCGGCGTCACGCCGGGCCGATCCGCCGCGTACACGCCGTCCAGTTCCGTCGCCACGGTCTCGATGGTCAATTCGCCGCCGTCGGGCATGGCGTCCTGGGCGTTGACCGCCAGGTTCATGATCACCTGTTCCAGCTGGCCGACATCGGCATGGACAAGCGGAAGGAACGGCGCCGGCGCGATCTTCAATGCCACGTCCTCCCGGATCGTGCGCTGGAGCAGTTTTTCGAATCGATCCAGAACCTCGTTCAGATCGACCGGTTTAAATTCCAGCAACTGCTTCCGGCTGAAGGCCAGCAGCTGGCGGACCAGGTCCCGGGCCCGCAATCCCGCCTGAACGATCTCCCCGGCCGATGTCCGGCGGGGGTCGTCTTCGCCGAAATCCTCCAGTAGCATTTCGGCGTAGCCCATTATGGGCGCCAGCAGGTTGTTCAGGTCGTGGGCCACGCCGCCGGCCAGCCGTCCCACCGACTCCAGTTTCTGGGACTGGTGGAACTGGACTTCGAGTTTGGCTTTTTCTTCATTGAGGCGGATTTTCTCCGTGACGTCCCGTGCAATGATCTGAAGCGCCTTGCCGCCATTGTAGTCAATAGGAATGCCCATCGCTTCGACATGGCGCTCTTCGCCGTCGGCGCGAACGATGGTCTGCTCATAAACTGGGGATCGCCGCCCTGAGCCCAACACCTGTTCAACCCGTTGCCATGCCCCCTCGCGCTGGTCTGCGGGGATGAATTCCCGGACCGATTTTCCGATCACCGCCTCCGGCCGGGAAACGCCGAGAAGTTTGCACCCGCCCTCGTTAATGAACAGAAATCGTCCGTCCTGGTGGACGGCGATCAGATCCGGGGACAGCTCCACCAGCATGCGATACTTTTCCTCGTTCTCCCGAAGGGCCGTTTCGGCCCGGTGGTGATCGGTGATGTCGCGCAAAAAACCGTAAAGGCGTGTTGCTTTGCCGTGCCGGCCCATCTCGGCGTAGCCCCGGGCGAGGCAATGACGGATATCGCCGTCGCTTCGGATGGCCCTGAGCCTCAGTTCATAGGGCGTTCCGCCGGCAACCGCGGCTTCGACCGCCGCCGACAGCGCCGCCATATCTTCGGGAAGGTATAGCCGGGGATGCTCGGCGAAGGAGGGCGCCCCCTCCGAAGGGTCGAGCCGAAAGAGACGGAACAATCCTTCCGACCAGGTCGTGGCATCCGCGGCGACGTCCCATTCCCAGCTGCCGACCCCCGCGATGTGCTCCGTTCGGGCCAGCATGGCCGCGCTCCGGGCCAGCTCCGCATTGGCGGCGTATTCTTGGGTCACGTCCCTGAAAACCATCAC
>CAZZBE010000189.1:5303-6779 GCA_964652715.1 uncultured Desulfobacteraceae bacterium | reverse complement strand
AGGGTGATGGCCAGTTCGTGCTGGCTTTGGCGCAGGTTTTCGTAACAGCGCAGGGCGACCATGGCCGCCGCCGAGACAACGCCCACCAATAGAAACTCAACAAAATATGGCTGTATCCGCCACCCCGTCAACACCGCCGACCAAACGGGGCGATCCTGCAGCAGCCCCATCAACGCCCATGTAATCGGCGTATTGAACAACTGATAACCCATCACGACAAGTGCAAACCAGCCCGCGCCGTAAAGCCAGAGGCTTCTGAACCTGGAAAGGATATGCCGGTGGACCGCCCGGATTGTCGCCAGGGCGGGGACCGCGTAAAGCATATTCCCCGGGAGCACCAGAGACATGGGAACCTGATGCGGCCCGGACGCCGACAACAAGGCGGCCAGCAGCAGCGACAGCCAAAACCGACGCAACAGGGCGAATCCCATGAAACCGAAAGCCCACCGGCCTTCGATATGCACCTCTGTGTGGGGAATGTTGACGCTCAGATAGCTGGCCGCCACGCCCAAGACGCCCAGCAGGGTGAACATCAACAGGTCGTCCCGCAAAGACTCCGACAGGGTCGAAACAAAGGGCCCCCGTTCGCTTTTCGCCCCTTCGGCATGCGGATTCATGGGCATCCTCCTTGTTCGGTTACGGCGGTTGTTAAGTTACCGGATCGTCTCTGAAGTGTGCGCTGCAAGAGAGGGAAATCCACCGGCGTCCGGGGCCGGGTCGCCCAGCGCGGGCATTTTAAACCGATATCTCGTTTTTCTTACCGCTTTCCAATCTTTTTTTCAAGGAGAGATCGATATGCGCCCGGTCATGAAGCGACATTTCAGAAAATTCATGCGCATGAACAATTGACTTTTTGTCATGTTCTTAATAATATTTTTTTGACATGATGCAGCCGAAAGGAGAAGAGCATGTTGATCACCATCGACAAGCGGGGAAGCATCAATCTGCCGGCCGATGTGCGCAAATCCCTGGGACTTCAACCGGGAACGCATCTCGATTTGCAGGTTGTGGAAGGGGGAACCCTCCTTCTGAACCCCGTCGTCATTTATCCGACCCTCCGGCTCAACGAAAAGGGGATCGACAAACTCCGGGAAGCGAGGGAAAGCGGGACCGGTCAATTGCCGGAATGGCTGATCGAGGAAATGCGAGATGCCGGAACTCATCCCGAGTAAAAAGTTCACCCGGGATCTCGACGCATTCCGGACGAACACGCCGATCCGGAAAAAAATCGCCAACGCCCTGGCCGCGCTCCGGGACAATCCGCGCCATCCGGGTTCGCGATTGGAGCGGATTGTCAACGATCCGACCGCCTGGTCGATCCGGATCGACCGTAAATACCGGATCTCCTTCGATCCGGGCGATTACTTACCGTCGGGAACCCCGGATGGGTCGACCCCCGTCACGTTGCTCCGGGTCCTCGATCACGACGACCTGTACAAATTTCCCCGCTGAAACATGAGAACTCGACCCGAACCC
>CAZZBE010000189.1:1789-5203 GCA_964652715.1 uncultured Desulfobacteraceae bacterium | reverse complement strand
GGGGGCCGGGAGGGATGGCTACCAGTTCTCGCCCAGCAGTTCGAAATGGGCCTGGGGATGGGCGCAGGCCGGGCACATCTCGGGGGCCTGGGTTCCTTCATGGAGGTACCCGCAGTTGCGGCAGCGCCAGACCACCGGGGCTTCCCGTTTGAAGACCCGGTCGGCCTTGATGTTGCCGGCCAGTTCCACGTACCGTTTTTCGTGCTGTTTTTCCGCGATGGAGACGGCGTCGAAGACCATGGCGACGGCCTCGAATCCCTCGTCCCGGGCGACCCGGGCGAAGCCGGGATACAGCTCGGTGTGCTCATGCCGTTCGCCGGCCGCCGCCGCCATCAGATTGTCGTAAGTGCCGCCGATGACGCCGGCGGGAAAGGCCGCGACGATCTCCACATCGCCTCCTTCAAGGAACTTGAAGAACCGCTTGGCGTGTTCTTTTTCCTGGCCGGCCGTCTCTTCAAAGATATCGGAGATCTGAACGAATCCTTCCTTTTTCGCGGCGCCGGAAAAATAGGTGTAGCGGTTGCGGGCCTGGGACTCGCCGGCGAATGCGGCCAGCAGATTCTTTTCCGTCTGGGAACCGGTGATGCTTTTCAAAATTCAATCCTCCTTTTCAGGTTTGGGGTGGTTGATTATGGAAAATTATTCTCTTTCCATAAAAGTTATCAGATCGTATAAACCATCTTGCCGGGACCTGTCAAGACCCGATTTCCGGGGAGATCGAAAGGCCCGCCTTTCACCCTATAGGAGCGCCCGGATGTACGACAGGCTCGCTTTCAGATCGGAGATATCGTCGGAGAATATCTCCAGGGTGGCCGTTTTATCGTAGCCGATATCCTTCAGCGCCCCGACGATGCGGCGCAGATCCACCGCGCCCTTTCCGAGGCGGATGTGGTCGTCGCGCTTCCCTTTGTTGTCGCTGAGGTGGAGATGATCGATCCGGTCCCCGAAGCGTCGGATAAACGCCAGCGCCCGGCCGCCGGTTTTGTCCCCGATGTTGGCGTGGCCCACGTCCAGGGTCATCCGGAAGGCCGGAAACCGCTTGAAAAGGGGGGCGAAATCTTCCGGCTCCACAAAGGCATGGCAGTTGGGCGGCATGTTCTCGGCGCAGAGGACGACGCCCGCGGAGGCCGCCGTCTCGGCGATGGCCGCCAGGCTTTCATACGCGTACCCCAGGGCCATGTCGATCACGAACGTCCCCATCCCAAAGATATGGCCGGGATGGAGCACCGCTTTTTCCATGCCCAGCTCGGCGCAGACCTCCACCGATCGGCGCATCTCTTCCACGGATGCCGCGCGGATCGATTCGGTGAGGTCGGCGATATGGACGAAAGTCGGCAAGTGGCCCATCAGCCCCATGCGGCGCCGCTTCAGCGCCTCCGAAATTTCGGTTTTTTGCTCCCGGATCAGGCTGTGGTGGGCTTGAGGCGGGTCCAAAGTGAGTTCCAGATAGTCGAATCCGAGTTCGCCGCAGGTGTCGATGGCGGTCGCGACCGGATGAACGGGAAAATTCATGGCGCCGAATTGCATGGGCTCTCCTCGTGGGTCTCGGTGTCAAACCAGCATCGCGCCGGCCGCTTCCATCTTCTCGATGGCCTCTTTCCCGCCTTCCGGGGTCACGGGCTTCGTGGCATCCCGGATGACGAAGACCTCGAAGCCGGCCTCCCGGGCGTCCAGGACCGTCGCCAGGACGCAGACATCCTGGGCCAGGCCGCCGACCCAGAGCCGTCCGATCTTCTCCCGCTTGAGGAAATCTTCAAAGCCGGTCCCGTCGAAGACCGAATTCTGATCCTGGTCGAACCGGGTCCCCTTGGTGACCACCACGGCGTCTTCCGGCAATTTCAAGTCCGGGTGAAAGGCGGCGCCGTCCGTATCCTGGACGCAGTGGACCGGCCACTGGCCGCCCTCGTTCTCGAAGCTGATGTGGCGTTTGGGATGCCAGTCCCGGGAGGCGAACAGGGCCACATTCTTCTGTTCCGCCGCCGCCATCCACCCGTTGAGGACGGGAACCACCCGGTCCCCGTCCTCGACGGCCAGGGCCCCGCCGGGGCAAAAATCCTTCTGAACGTCCACGACCAACAGGCCGTCTCCCTTTTTCATTCCGTCATATGCCGATGCCATGGGACATCTCCTTTCTCCGTTTTTCCGGATGTACGTTTCAAGACCGATCCATAGAACCTAATGCAGCCCCCGGCCGCCTTCAACCGCATCGTTTGCCCCGGACGATCGCTCCGAAGACCCGCGAGGTTTTAAAAACCTCGCGGGTCCGGGGTCGGCCGGCCGCTTCCCCATCAGACTTCATTGGCGATATGGGTTGATAATTGGATGATTGTGGCGTATGAAAAGGGAGAAAATTTATGGACGTAAGCAGTATGGCACAGGATATTCCAGCCCATGTATAAAAACTTCTTCGGCTTCAAGGAACGGCCCTTCCAACTGGTGCCGAACCCGGCCTATCTTTTCCTGAGCAAAGGCCACGAGGAGGCCCTGGCCCATCTCGCCTACGCCGTCTCCCAGGGGGACGGCTTCGTGGAGATCACCGGCGAGGTGGGCACGGGCAAGACCACCCTTTGCCGGGTCTTTCTGGAGAACCTCGGCAAGGATATCGAGGCGGCCTACATCTTCAACCCCCGGCTCGACCCGGTGCAGCTCCTCAAGGCCATCAACGACGAGTTCGACATCCCGTCGAACGCCGACAACACCAAGGATCTCATCGACACCCTCAACGGCTTTCTCATGGAAAAGAAGGCCGAGGGAAAGAAGGTGCTGCTCCTCATCGACGAGGCCCAGAACCTGAGCATGGAGATCCTGGAGCAGCTCCGCCTGCTCTCCAACCTGGAGACCAGCACCAGCAAGCTCCTCCAGATCATCCTGGTGGGCCAGCCGGAGCTGGGGCAGATGCTCGATTCCCACGAACTGCGCCAGCTGGGCCAGCGGATCACCCTGAGCTGCCGCCTGAGCCCGCTGGATTTCAACGAGACCCGGGACTACATCCAGCACCGGATCCAGATCGCCTCCCGGAAGCCCGGCGTCAAGCTAACGTTAGGGGCCTACTACGCCATCCACCGGTTTTCGGGCGGGATCCCCCGGCTCATCAACATCGCCTGCGACCGGGCGTTTCTGACCGCCTTCGGGCTCGGCAAGCACAAGGTGACCGGCAACATCGCCAACATGGCCATCCGGGAACTGGCCGGGCGCGGCGATCGGCGCAAAAGCCTTTTGGGCCGCCGGCGGACCTTCTGGGCCGTCGGCGCGCTGGTGCTGGCGGCGGCGATTTTTCTGGTCTATTCCCCCTCTCTCCGGCAGAAAGAGGGGGCGCGGTTCACCGCCTCCATGCCCCCCCGGGACGCGGCCCTTTCATCTCCGCCCGAATCGGCGCCGGAAACGGGCGCTGAACCCGACGCGGCGCCGCCGGAG
>CAZZBE010000189.1:0-1689 GCA_964652715.1 uncultured Desulfobacteraceae bacterium | reverse complement strand
CCGAAACGACGCCGGCGGCCCCGGCCGCCGCCGCCCGGACCATCGAGGACTACCTGATGCGGACCGGCGGGCTCGAATCGCGGTTTTCCGCCCTCCGGTCCGTGGTCTCCCTCTGGGACGCCGAGGGGCTGGTGAGCGATTCCCTGGACAACGTGGACGACCCCCAGGCCTTTTTCCGGATCGGCGCCAAACAAAACGGCCTCCTCATCCACCGGCTGGACGGGGACTTGAACCTGGTGCAGCGGCTCAACCTGCCGGCCATCCTCGAATTCTACCCCCCGGGCGAGGAATCGCCCGTCTACGCCGCCCTGGCCCGGATCGAAGAGGGGGGGATGATCTTCAAGACCGGTCAGGCCGACGAGGAGATCCGGGCCGAGCCCCACGAGGTGGAGACCTACTGGCAGGGCGGGGCCTACATCCCCTGGAAGGATTTCTTCGATTTCGGCGGCACCATTCCCAAAAACGCATCGGACGACGCGGTGATCAACCTGAAAATGCTCCTCCAGGAGATCGGTTTCGAAGACATCGGCATCAGCCCGTCCTACGACAACCGGGTTCGGCGGGCCGTGGAGCTGATCCAGGAGCAAAACGGCCTTTCGGTGGACGGCGTGGTGGGCCCCCGGACCAAGATCATTCTCTACAACGAGCTGAAAACCCTGAAAGCGCCCCGCCTGACCAGCGCCAGTTGACGTCCGCCGGCCCATGAGGTAAACCGTTGAGTTCCATTCTGAACGCCCTGAAAAAACTCGAATCCGAAGCGCCTCCCCGAAACGGGGACGCCGCGCCCTCTCTCCACCGGGCCATGAGCGTCCGGCGGACCCTCCACAACCGCTTTCAAAAGGCGCGGCTGATCCGCGGTCTTCTCCTGGCGCTGACCGGGGTCCTCGTCCTGGCCGTCGGTCTGGGGCTCTATGTGAACCGCCGACAACTCCCCATCATCAAAGGGTTTTATCCCGTCGGCGAGGTCGCCCGGAACGTCGCGCCGCCTCCGGATGGAACGGTCAGAGCGGTTTCGCCTCCGCAGCCCGCTGCCGGCGCCGCCGGTCAACCGCGGCCGGAACCGGAACGGCTCGCGTCCGTTTCAGAGGCCCCGGCGAGGGAGCGGTCGGTTCAACCCGCGCCGGCGCCCCGGAAACCGCCGGCCCCGCCCCAAAAACGGCCCGTTCGGAGACCGGTCCGGGCCGCCGCGCCGGAACGGATCACGCCCGCACCGGCGCCACCGGCGGCAGAACCCGATGTCCCCCGACCCCGGCCGTCGGCGGAACCCGCGACCGTCCCGACGCCCCAGTCCGCCCCCCGGCCGCCGGCCGCCGCGAAAGCGCCGGCGCCCCCGGCTTCTTCTCCACCATCCTCCCCGGAACGGACGCCCGCCGCCGGCGTCGAAATGGCCGATCTGGCCGTGAGAACCGCGCCGCCGGTCGAGCCGGCGGCGCCGCCTGAACCGGCCCCGGCGCCCACGCCCCCTGAAGAGCCCAACCAGACCGCGGCCGCGGCCGGCGTGCCCGCGCACCTGGCCAACGTGGTCCAGCGATCCGATCCGCGGTTTCACATCCAGGCCCTGGTCTGGTCCCCGGCGCCCGAGGGCCGCATGGCCATGGTCAACGGCGACATCGTCAAGACCGGCGGGCTGGTGGACGACGCCCGGATCATCCATATCGGGGAGACGTTTCTCATCTTCCAGGAAAACGG
>CAZZBE010000188.1:7209-8861 GCA_964652715.1 uncultured Desulfobacteraceae bacterium | reverse complement strand
TATATTGATTCACAATAACAGGCGGTTCCGAACTGTGATTTCCAGATGATTTTTGCTTGATAAGCGTTCAATGATTTTTGAAACCATTGGATGGCGAGGAGTTGGTAAACATGATTTGCGATCAAAGGCCCTCAACAAGCCGGGAATTGTCATCGAATTCAAGAAGGTGAAAAAAAAGAGACGCCGGAGGAAACCCTGGCGCGGGCCATGACCCGGATCGAAGACCGGCGGTATGCGACGGAGCTGGAGGCGGCGGGAGTAAAAAACCTGTTGAAACTGGCGATTGCGTTCAGAGGCAAGGAACTTTGGGTGAAAAGCGAGGTCATATTATGAGGAAAATCATACGATTCTACTTTGCCGCATCCGTCTTTTTGATTTGGGCGTTATCCGTTAATCCGGCCCACCCCCAGGTCGCCCAGGAACTCCGCTTCTCCGGTTCCCCCAACCCTGTGGGCGCCGGCGCCCGGGCCCTGGGCATGGGCGGGGCCTTCATCGGCGTGGCGGACGACGCCACGGCGGCGTCCTGGAATCCGGGCGGATTGATTCAGTTGGAGACGCCGGAGGTCTCCGCCGTGGTCTCCTGGGACCATCGAAAGGAGGACCGGGATCTCGCGGGAACCCCCGGCGCGGGCGGTTCCGAAACCCTCGACCTGTTCGATCTCAATTACCTGAGCGCCGCGTATCCCTTCACCCTGTTCAACCGGAACATGATCGTGTCGCTCAACTACCAGACCCTTTACGACTTCAACCGGGAAGCGGATGCCGATTTTCTCTATCTGACGACGTATCCCGGCCCTGTCGGCGACCGGTCCACCCGCCGCGAAACCGACGGGTATCTCAAAGCGCTGTCGCCCGCGTTCGCGATCCAGGCGACGCCGACGCTCTCTTTCGGCGCCACGATCAACTGGTTTTCGGAAGATCTCGGGTCCGAATGGGAAACGGTCTACAAGGATCGACTCGTCGGCGCCTTCGGCGACTCGCCCTACCGGCACGATGTCTGGTACAAAGAAGAAAACAGCTTCGACGGGATCAATTTCAACCTCGGGATGCTCTGGAACATCACCCCGAACCTGACCCTCGGCGCGGTCTACAAGGCGCCCTTCCACGCCGATGTCCGCCATAAGGAAGTTTACTCGGTGGACGGCGCGAATCCGGTCCCCAAAACCACCGTCATCGACGAGGATCAGACCCTGAAGATGCCGCCCTCCTACGGCGTCGGCATCGCCTACCGCTTCTCCGATCTCTTCTCGATGGACCTGGACATCTACCGGACCGACTGGGACCAGTTCGTCCTGGTCCAGGACGGCGGCCGGCGGGTCAGCCTGTTCACGGGCGGGGACCGGTCGGACACCGACACCGACCCGACCCACCAGATCCGGATGGGCGGCGAATATCTTTACATCCATAAGAACAAATACGTGATCGCGGGCCGGGCGGGACTTTTCTATGATCCCGAGCCCACGGCCCACGGCCCCGACGATTTTTTCGGCTTCAGCCTGGGAACGGGCGTCGCCGCCGGGCCGATGGTGGTGGATATGGCCTACGCATTCCGGTTTGGAAACGACGTCCGGGAGATCACGCTGCTCAATGAAACCGTCGGGCAGGATGTGCGCCAGCATACGGTTTATTTGTCCATGATCTACCATTTCTGA
>CAZZBE010000188.1:5250-7109 GCA_964652715.1 uncultured Desulfobacteraceae bacterium | reverse complement strand
GCCGGCTGCCAGCCCGCCGTTCAGAATCCTCCCCGCCAGCGGGACGGCAAGCTGCACGGCGTCACCCAGGGATCGTTCCGACACCGATGGTGGAACTACTATGAGCGGGGGCTCTCATTCGCCGAAGGCCGGTTCTACGACGAAGCCCTGGCGGATCTGGCCGAGTCGGCCCGCCAGCGGGGCGAGGACCAGCGGATGGCCCGCACCTACGGCATGCATTTCGTCGATTACTTTCCCCATCGGGAGATGGGCGTGATCCACTATTTGACCGGCGATCTGGAGGCGGCCCGACAGGAATTGAAAAAATCCCTGGCGCAGCACCCTTCGGCCAAGGCGCAGTTTTACCTGGACCGGGTCCGCGGGGCGGCGTTGCGGCGGTCGGTCCGGGATCCCGAACCGCCGGTCCTGACGCTGGACGTGGGAGATGGTCCCATCTGGACCCGGGACGACCCCGTCCGATTGACCGGTTCGGCCCAAGACGACCATTTCGTGGCGTCGGTGGCCGTCGACGGCCAGGCCGTGTTCATGGAGGGGGCCCGGAAGCGGGTGGCCTTCGACAAATCGCTTTCGCTGGATGGCGGGGAGCACGTCGTGCGGGTCACGGCCAAAAATCTCCTGGACAGGACCGCCGAGCGGGAGGTCGTGTTCCGTGTGGACCGGGACGGCCCCCTGGTCAGCATCGAATCGATGACGCGGTCCGGAAGCGACTGGACGGTGGCCGGATCGGTGTACGACCCGGCCGGGGTGGCGTCCATCGAACTGGGCGGACGCCCTTTGCCGTTTGATCCGGGGACCGAGGTTCTGTTCACCGAATCGGCGCCGGCGGGGAACGGTCCCCCCGAGTTGAAGGTCGCGGACCGTCTGGGAAACGAGACCGCGGCCTATCTGGAAGAAATCCCCCCTCGCCGGGACACCGCCCGGTTGTCGGCCGCCCTTGCCTCGGACCGCCTCTTGTCGCTCTTCGGCCCCAAAGACGAAGACGCTCCCGTGATCGAGCTGAAAGACTGGCCCGAAGGGGAGACCGTTTACCTGGACAAGATCTATGTTTCGGGTCGGGCCATGGACGGCAACGCCGTTCTGAAGCTTTTGGTCAACAACCGGCCGATTCTGAGCAAGGAAGGCCAGAGCGTTTTTTTCAATCACCTGGCCGCCCTGAAAGAAGGGGAGAACACCATCGCCGTCGAGGCCCAGGACGCCGCGGGGAACAAGACCCTTGAGACGGCGACCGTCATCCGGCGGGTGCCGGAAGCCCTCCAGCTGGACGAGCGGCTCCGGGTGTCGGTGTTTCCTTTTCAGCGAAAGGGGGAGGCGTCTCCGTGGAGCATGGCGTACCAGGATCAGCTTGTCGAAGCCCTGATGGGTCGGAACCGGTTCAAGCTGATCGAACGGAATCGTTTGGACCAGATACTGAAAGAACAAAAGCTGTCCATGACGGGTTTGGTGGACCAGGCCGCGGCCATCCGAACGGGGAAGCTGCTTGCCGCGCAGTGCATCGTGGTGGGCAACATCATCGAGACGCACACCGGGATCGAGATCGTGGGCCGGATGATCGATACGGAAACCGCGGAAATCCTATCCACCAAGGATGTCTATGACGAGGTCAAGGATTTTGAAGCCACCCAGGTGCTGGCAGAGGGCATGGCCGTCAAATTTCACCAGGATTTTCCCCTGGTCGGCGGCATCGTGCTCCTGAAGAAGGGCAACGAAATCTTCACCGACCTCGGGGCGGACAAGATCGCGCTGAAACACCGCCTTCTCGTATACCGCGAGGAGCCGGTCCTCCATCCCATCACCGGAAAACCCATGGGCGCCGACGCCGTGATCATCGGCAACGCCGTGGTGAATCTCGTGGACGCGGA
>CAZZBE010000188.1:0-5150 GCA_964652715.1 uncultured Desulfobacteraceae bacterium | reverse complement strand
TCGCCCCCCATTCCCCATTGGACAACCCGCCGGATATGTCCTATATTCCCCGTTGGTTTCGACGCTGAAATGCACGGACGAGGAGGGTTGATATCGCCATGAGAGTGATCATTTGCGGGGCCGGGAAGTTTACGCGTCATCTGCTGTCGCGGCTGGGGGAACGTTGGCGGGTCACAGTTGTCGATCTGGACGAGAGCCGCCTGAACGATTTCCCCGCCCGGTTTCCCATTGTGGAAAAGGCGGTGGCGGGGGACGCCTCCAGCCCGGTGCTGCTCGACGACCTGGATATTGAAACCGCGGATTATGTGCTGGTTCTGACCAACAACGACAAGGTGAACCTGGCGGCGGCCCGGTACGCCCGGGAAAAGGGCGTGCGCCACATCATGGCGCTCAACAACGACGAGGCGCTGGAAAATAAGTTCCGGGAACTGGATATCTACACCGTGGTGACCGGCAATGTGGTGGGGTCCACCCTCTACCATTATCTCCAGGACCCCCGCATCAACGTCTTTCCCGTGGCCCGGGGCCGGGGGGAAGTGGTGGAGGTGGAAGTCCTGCGGGAGCACTGGCTGGCGGGCATGAGCGTGGGCGGCTTCGAGGACGAAAAGTGGCGGATCGCGGGCATTTTCCGGGACGGCGAACTGCTGACGCCCGATTTCGAAACCCTCCTTGCGGAAGGCGACCGGCTCATCCTCGTGGGAAAGCGGGATTTCTTCCGGTCGGTCTGCACCCATCTGGCCTGCGCGAATGTGCCCTTTCCCATGGCCTGGGGGTCGGGGATGCTGCTGATCCTGAGCGGCGGGGACGAGAAAGCCGCCGAATCGATGGTGGAAGAGGCCATGTACCTGGCCCTCAACACCCGGGTGGCCCATGTGGTGATCCTCCGGCACGAGGACGGGCCCAACCCCAGGGACCTCATCGAAGAATGGCGCGGCCGGTTCGATATCCGGGTGCGAATCATTTACAGCAACCCGTTGAAGGACCTGCCGGAGCTGTGCCGGGAGGAGGGCATCGGCCTGGTGATGCTGCGCCCCCTGGAGAAATCCTTTTTCCGGGCCCTGACCTCGTCGGAGATGATGGAGCTGGCCCATGCGCTGCCGTGCCCCATGCTGGTCTCCCGCCGGTCCATGCCCTACAAACGGATTCTCGTCCCCTTCACCAAGGCCCCGCGGTCCGAAATGGCCCTGGAGACGGCCATCGACGCCGCCGAGGAGCTGGATGCGTCGGTGGACGCGGCCGTGGTGCTGGAGCCGGACTTTATCCACAACAGCAACGGCGGGGAAAAAGACCCCCTCGGCGAACGGTTCAAGCGGGTGCGGGAGCTGAGCCACCTCCGGAAGGTTTCCATCGGCGAGGTGTCCCGGGAGGGCAACCCGGTCCGGGAGCTGACGGCCCTGGCCGAGGAGTACGACCTCATGGTGGTGGGATCGTCGTCGGATGAAAAGGACCTGTTCAGCCCGAATATCGGCGAACTGCTCACCGAACGGACCCCCTGTTCGGTGCTGGTGGTGGCCCGGGAGCCCAGGCCATGATCGCGGAGAACGCTTATGCCCTTTTGATGGTGTCGGCGGCGGTTCTGCTGCTGCCCGGCGTCAGCAGTATGCTGCGCATCCCGGCGGTGGTGGCCGAAATCCTGTTCGGCGTGGTGCTGGGAAAAAGCGTTTTGCATTTTACCTTTGCCGGGGAATGGCTCCCTTTTCTGGCCGACCTGGGGTTTCTGCTGCTGATGTTCCAGGCGGGGATGGAGATCGATTTCGCGGCCCTGCGACGGCAGAGCAAAGGGCAGCTCTTTTTTCAGGTGGCGCTGTTCGCCGCCACGCTGGGGCTGTCCTTTGGCGCGGCCTTGTTGCTGAACCGGGGCATGTTCATGGCCCTGGTGCTGTCCACCACCTCCCTGGGGCTGGTGATGCCCACCCTCAAGGAGTCGGGGCTGAGCAAGACCGACCTGGGGCAGTCGATCCTCATCGCGGCCACGCTGGCCGATTTCCTGACCCTTTTCGGGATCACCTTCTACATCCTCTACATCGAGCAGGGGTTCGGCTGGGAGTTCGCCAAGCCCTTCGCCCTGTTCGTGGCCTTCGGCATCCTGCTGCGCCTCGGACGCCTATGGGCCTGGTGGCACCCGGCCCAGGCGGCGGTGTTGCTAGGGTTGAAGGAAGACTCCCATGAGATGGGGGTCCGCTTCTCCATCGCGCTTTTGTTTCTCTTCGTGGGGCTGTCCGAACTGGTCCACCTGGAACCGGTGCTGGGGGCCTTCCTCGGGGGAAGCCTGCTGTCCTATGTGTTCCGGGAAAAAGAGGTGCTGGAGACCAAACTGTCGGCCATGGGGTTCGGATTTCTCATCCCTGTCTTTTTCATCCATGTGGGGATGCAGTTCGATCTGGGGAACATCCTGGGGGTCGAGGCGATGATCTTCACGGCCAAGCTGCTGGGCTTCGCCCTGGCGGTGAAGCTCGTCCCGGCGGTCCTGCTGCTGCTCATGGGACGCTCCCTCCGGCAGGTGCTCCAGACCGGGTTTCTCCTCTCCTCCCGGCTCAGTCTCATCATCGCGGCGGCGGCCATCGGCGTGGAAAACGACCTGATTACGGGCACGACCAAGGACGCCATCGTTTTCCTGGCCCTGATCACCTGCTTCCTGGGGCCCACGCTGTTCAAGCTGGCGACCGCGGGGGAACCGGCGCCGCCGAAGAAGGTGGCGAAGGAGTGAGTTTCAGTGATGTAATAAAGCGGAAGGGTGAAAGGGAAAATCATGACGATTAATGAGTTGAAACAGGATATTCAGCGGCTCTCGCGGCCGGAGAAATTTCTGCTTATCGAAGAGATATCAAAAATGCTGCGGGAAGAGGAGAGAATCGGGGAACACCTTGATGCGGGAACGGCCTATCCAATCTTCACACCCTACAATCAGGAAAAGGCCGCCGGACAGCTCCAACAGTTCATGGAGCAGGGGAAATGAGATCTCATCGGTTTTCATATACCCCTGTTCCGGGTTTTCCGGACGGCATGCCGTTTGTTGAAATGAAAATTTTCCATAACAACCGGATGGCGCCGGTTTTGGCCTTGGTGGATTCGGGTTCCGCGCTCAATGTCTTGCCGTTCGATGTGGGGAAAGCGCTGGGTTCCAAGTGGGCCAAGCAAACGTATTCACTTGATGTCGGCGGCGTTCTCAAAGACGCGAAAGCCTACGCTGTGTTGGTTCAAGGTGAAATCGCCTCTTTTCCATCAAAGGATTTGGCATTCGCCTGGGTCGATAAGCCCAGCAGGGATATCCCCATATTTCTGGGGCAGGTCAATTTTTTTCAGGTATTTGATGTGTATTTTTACGGAAAGCAGCAGTCCTTCGATGTTGTGTTGAATGATTTATAGATGGAGTTGCCTCTAAGTCAAGGTCATTGATGCTCGCCCTGCGATCCCAGGGTTACTGGCTGTCGGATACACTTATGGCGGAGGCTCGAAAAACCTCGGGTGAACAATGACCAACACCAACGACCCCGACGAACAAACCATCCGAAAAGAAATCATCCGCCGAATTTTCGAGCAGGAGAAACGCCAAAAAGACCGGCGAACTCAGTTGGCTTACGACGAAGCAACCGCCGCCATCGCGGAGCAGTTTTCGGATTTGCCGCCGGAGGCGAATTCCTCCCGGACCCAGTTGAAAGGCCAGGTGGCCATCGACGGCCGGCGCTACACCGCCTATATCGCCGACAGCGGCGTCAACGACGCCGATTTTACCAACGACGGCATCCAGATCGACCTGGACGGCGACGGCGAAATCGACCGCAAGTCCGAGCGGTTCCCGCCCGGCCGGCCGGCGGTGGTCAATGGGACGGCATATCGGTTCCATATCGATTTGTAACCCATGACGGAGCATACGAAAGACCCAGCCATGGAACCGGACGCAGCCATCCAGAAGATCAAGGGCCTGATCGTGGGGATCATCGCCGTCAACGCCGTGCTCAGTTCGGTCTTCGGGCTCTCTTTCGTCCTGCTCGCCGTCCGCGTGTTCCGATCCGGCCAGTTTCCCCCACCGGGCATGAAAGTGATCCGGGACACCGTCCTACGAACCGGCAGAAAGGCCAAGGCGGCCGGCGCGGTCCTTTCCGGAGCGGCCATCCTCGTCCTCTCCACCAACCTCATCATCGTCTACCTCTACATCCTGGTGGACAACCTTTTCAACTGACGGCCCACCTCCAAGCCTTCCCTCACGAAGATCTCTTTCACCCGCTGATTACCGCTGTCTTCCGCCCTCCGCCTTCTGCCTTCTGTCCTCTGTCCTCTGTCTTCCGTCCTCTGTCTTCCGTCCTCCGATCCCTACCACGGCCACATCTTCGCCAAATACTCCACGCTCTCCCAGACATTGGGCTCATTGTGGGGCTCGATGGTCACCACCGGGGGATCCTCCTTCCGGTCTTTCAGCCGGTCGAAAAGCGCCTGAAAGTCGATGATCCCGCTGCCGGGGGCCAGATGGTCGTCCCACCCGCCCCGGTTGTCATGGAGGTGCAACTGGCCCAGAAACGGGCCGAGGCCGTCCATCCAGCCGTCCATGTCCGTCTTTGAAAAGGCGGTCTGATGACCGATGTCGAAGCACCAGCCGGCCAGGCCGTCCAGCCGCTCGTATAATTTCCGGATGTCGTCGGGCCCCTCCTCGAAGACGTTTTCCAGCATCAGGCGGACGCCTTCGTCCCGCAGCCGCCGGGCAAACCAGGTGAAGGTATCCACCGCGTTTTCCAGCCATTTCTCCCGGATGGCGTGGTACCGCCGCTTTTCGAATCCGACATGGCTCACCACCGTGCGGGGGCGGAACAGGGGCGCCAGATCCAGCACCTGCTCAAAGCGTTTCCGGGTCGCTTCCCGGATGAGGGGATCCGGGGAGCCCGCCGACAGATCCAGGTAGGTGGCGTGGAAGGTGACCGACCGGCCGGCGTCCAGGAGGCGGTCGGCAACGGCCTTGAAATCTTCCCGGGAACAGGTCTCCAGCGCGTCGGCGTAGAAGCTGATCTCCGGGTTGACGCCGAACTCGATGACGAGATCGAGATACTGCTCCTTCAGCATCCGGAAAGGGACGCTGATGTAAATCTGTCCGATGAGTTCCTCTGCTTTCAATTGACCATCCTTTCTTTATCGATTCCGCGAAAATGACGATGACGCGT
>CAZZBE010000187.1:0-8940 GCA_964652715.1 uncultured Desulfobacteraceae bacterium | reverse complement strand
GTCCACTCAGTCCACTCAGTCCATTTGCCCGAAACGAAGATCCCGGTTCGGAAAAATTCGAACGCCTGGCCTTTGTACGGCGGCGGTCTGGCTGCTGGCGGGGATGCTGGTGCTGGGGACGGTCGTTTCCGGCGCGGCGGATGAGCGCATTGATGCGTACCAGGACCAGGCCCGTCAGGTGGACCGGCGGATCAAGGAGAAAAAGGCCGAGGCCGAGGCCTTTTCAAAGGAAGAAAAGGCGTGCATCGCCCGGCTTCATGCGGCGGACCGGGAACTGGACGGGGCCAGGAAGCAGGCGGCGTCCCTTCAGAACGACCTGGACGGGCTCGCCACGGCGGTGGAGGAGACCCGGACCTGGATCGAGGATCTGGCGCGCCGGATCGACGAGACCGAGACCTATGCGGCCCGGCGGATGGCGGCGCTGTATAAGTTGCAGTGCCTGGGGCGGATGAGTTTTCTGGCGTCGGCCGGGTCGGTGGCCGATTTTTTCAGACGGAAGACGGCGCTGAGGACCATCCTCGACCACGACGAAGCGGTTCTGACCCGGCTGGGACGGGAGAAGAGCGAATTGGCCCGGGCGTTGAGCGACCTGGAAGCCCGGAAAACCGAAAAAGCGGCGGCGGAACGCCGGTACCGGGAGCAGATGGCGGAGCTGGCCCGGAAAAAAGACCAGCGACAGGCCCTGCTGACCGAGGTCCGGGGTCGGAAACGGCTGGCCCTGGCCGCCGTGGATTCCCTCCAGCAGTCCGCCAAAAAGCTGGAAGGGAAGATCGAACGCCTCCGGCTCCGGGAGTTGAAGGTCGAAACCGCGGAAAAAGCGCCCGACGGCCGGTTCAACGCCGCTAAAGGGTTGCTTAATATGCCGGTGGACGGTAAGATTGTTTCGACATTCGGCCGCTTTAAAAACCCCGAGTTCAACGTCGTCAATTTTCAGAGCGGCATCGACATCAAGGCCGAAAAAGGGACCCCCATCCGCGCCGTCCGGGACGGCCGCGTGCTGTTTTCAGATTGGTTCAAGGGGTACGGCAATCTGTTGATCGTCGATCATGGGAACAGCTACTACACGCTTTACGCCCATGCCGACGAGGTGTATAAGCAGGAAGGCCAGTCCGTAAAGTCCGGGGAGGTGATCGCGACGGTGGGGGACACCGGCTCCCTCAAGGGACCGATGCTCCATTTCGAGGTCCGCCATCACGGAAAGCCCATGGATCCCCTGAAGTGGCTTAAGAAAGGGCAGCGGCTTAAAAAAGGGTAAAGGAGTTATGGATAATGAGACAGCGAAAGCAGCGTAAGCGCTATGTGAGACTGTGGACGGTCATGGTCGCGGCGATCCTGCTGGGCACCGCGGGGTCCGGCTTCTACCGGACCTTCGCGGCCGGAGACGACGCCACCTACCGGGGGCTGAAGATCTTCGCCGACGTCATCGATCTGGTGCGGAACAATTACGTGGACCCCGTGGATACCGAGGACCTGATCCACAAGGCGATCCAGGGCATGGTGAGCAGCCTCGACCCCCATTCCCAGCTGCTCCCCCCCGAGGCCTTCGAGGAGCTGCAGATCGACACCCGGGGGGAATTCGGCGGCATCGGCATCGTCATCACCATGCAAAAGGGGGTCCTGACCGTCATCTCCCCCATCGAGGGCACGCCGGCCTATGAGGCGGGGGTCCAGGCCGGGGACATCATCGTGGAGGTGGACGGCGAATCCACCAAGGACATGATGCTCTGGGAGGCGGTCAAGAAGATGCGGGGTCCCAAGGGAGAAGCGGTGACCATCACCATCGTCCGGGAGGGCGCGGCCAAGCCCATCGAATTCGAGCTGGTCCGCGACATCATTCCCATCGAATCCGTCCGCCACCTGACCGTCAAGCCGGGATACGGCTACATCCGGATCACCAATTTCCAGGAGAACACCACCCACGACCTGGAAGTCGCCCTGGCGGCTCTGGAATCGGGGGAGACGCCCATGAAGGGGCTGATCCTCGACCTGCGGGACAACCCCGGCGGGCTGCTCAACCAGGCCATCCAGGTGTCGGACATCTTTCTCGATTCCGGCGCCATCGTCTCCATCAAGGGGCGGCTGCCCAAACACACCAAGGTTTTCGACGCCCACCCGGACCGGGAGCGTCACGGCTACCCCATCGTGGTGCTCATCAACGGCGGCAGCGCCAGCGCCTCCGAGATCGTGGCCGGCGCCCTCCAGGACCACAAGCGGGGGCTGATCCTCGGCGCCACCTCCTTCGGCAAGGGCTCGGTCCAGACCCTGGAGACCCTCCGGGACGGCTACGGGCTCAAATTCACCATCGCCCGGTACTACACCCCCAGCGGCCGCTCGATTCAGGCCGCGGGGATCGAACCCGACATCCTGGTCAAGCACCGGTTCCTGGAACCGGCCCCGGAGGACGGGGAGATGATCAAGGAGAAAGATCTTAAAAA
This sequence comes from uncultured Desulfobacteraceae bacterium, assembly GCA_964652715.1. Classification (GTDB taxonomy): domain Bacteria; phylum Desulfobacterota; class Desulfobacteria; order Desulfobacterales; family JAABSP01; genus JAABTD01. The sequence continues at coordinate 6,505 of CAZZBE010000187.1, read as the reverse complement.
CCACCTGGAGGCTTTCCCGGTCCTCGAAGAGGAGGAAGCGGAGGAAGACGAGATGGACGAGGGAGCGGAGGAAGACGAGACCGGAGACGGCGCTCAAAAGCGGATCCCGCGACGCCGGTCCACCCAGAACCGCTACGGCCCCCTGGACCCCGAGGGGCTCCAGACGGACAACCAGGTCATGCGGGCCCTGGGGATTCTGGTCAGCTACGATATCTTCAAAAATTTCGACGGCTGATCCGTCGGGGCGCCGTCGGCCGGTCCGGCGGCGCCCGCCGCGGTTATGAGCACCATTAAAAGGCGCGTCGCGTCCAGGCAGGCGGGGGCGAAGCATTTTTGGCCCCTGGCGGCGGCGGTCGCGGTCCTGGCCCTCGTCGCCTGGGCCGTGCTGGCGGCCTTCGGCGCGGCGCCCCCCGGCCTGGGGACGGATCCGCCCCTGCCCGACCTCCGGATCCCCGCCTACGAGGTCTTCCCCGAAGAACCGGCCCCGACCCTTCCCCCCATTCCCCTTCCCGAAACGACGGATGAAAAGCCCCTCGTGGCCATCATCATCGACGATGTGGGCTACCACCGGGGCATGGCCAACCGGCTCATCGGCCTGGGGCCGGAACTGACCCTCTCCATCCTGCCCGGCAGCCCCTTCGCGGAGGAGATCCTGGGGACGGCCCGGCTGATGGGCATGGAGATCCTGGTCCATATGCCCATGGAGCCCCGGGAGTATCCGGAGATTGATCCGGGGCCCGGCGCCCTCCTGGCGGGGATGACCCCGGCGGAGCTGATGCGGCGGCTCAACGCCAACCTCGACGCCGTGCCCGGCGCGGTGGGGGTCAACAACCACATGGGCTCCCGGCTGACGGCCCGGTGGCCCCAGATGTACCAGATCCTGTCGGTGCTGCGGCGCCGCTCCCTTTTTTTCATCGACAGCGAGACCAGCGGCGAGAGCATCTGCCGGGGTCCGGCCCGGCTGCTCCAGATCCCCTTCGCCCGCCGGGACGTCTTCCTCGACCACGACCCCACCCCGGAGTCGGTCCGGCGGCAGGTCCGCCTCCTGGTCCGGATGGCCCGGCGCCACGGCGAGGCGGTGGGCATCGGCCATCCCTACGGCGCCACTTTCGAGGTCCTGTCGGAGATGATGGACTGGCTTAGGGAAAGCGTACAGCTGGTCCCCGCCTCCCGGATCGTCCACACCATCGGATAGGAGACCGGGGAATGGAAGCGAGCGCGACGGACGGACTGACCTGGATTCGAACCCACTGCGGCCGCATGGACCACGGCGGCTGCGCCCTCAGGGTGGGGGTCCGGGACAACCGGATCATCCGGGTGACCGGCGACCCCGACGGGTATCTCAACCGCGGCTACATCTGTCCCAAAGGGGCGGCGAGCCCGGACAAGCTGACCCACCCTGAGAGGCTGCGCCGGCCCCTGCGGCGAACCGGCGAACGGGGCGAGGGAAAATGGGCATCCATCGGTTGGGACGAGGCCCTGTCGACCATCGCCGACCGGTTGGGGCGAATCCGCGCGGAATACGGGGCCCGGGCCGCGGTCTTCTGCCAGGGGATGCCCAAGGGGCTGGAGCATTTCGCCCTGATCCGGCTGGCCAATCTCTTCGGATCGCCCAACGTGGCGGCGGTCCAGGATGTCTGCCACGCCCCCCGGGAGATCACCGGCCTCCACACCTGCGGGTTCTATCCGGTGGCCGACTTCCACCACCCGACCGAGCTGGCCGTCCTCTGGGGCAGCAACATCGCGGCCACCAACGAGGAGGGCATGATCTGTTCCCAGTTGACCGGCGCGCTGCGGTCCGGGGCCGGCCTCATGGTGGTGGACCCCCGCCGGACCGAGCTGGCGGAGCGGGCCGACCTCTGGCTCCCCCTCCGGCCGGGGACGGACCACGTCCTGGCCCTGTCCCTGTTGCAGGTGATCGTTTCGGAAGGGCTGTACGACGGGGCGTTCGTGGCGGAATGGACCTGGGGCTTCGACGACCTGGCCCGGCATGTGGACGCCTTTTCGCCGGAACGGACGGAACCCGTCACCGGGGCGGCGGCCGAAACGGTCCGGGCGGCGGCCCGGATGTACGCCGCGGCCCGGCCGGCCGCGCTCCAATGGGGCAACGCCATCGAAGGGACCCCCAACAATTTCCACGCGGCCCGGGCCCTGATCGGTCTTATGGCGATCTGCGGCCACCTGGATGCGCCGGGCGGGAACATCGCGGCCGCGGAACCGCCGGTCATGGGGCTGGGCGAGTTCGTCCGGGCCGACCGGCTGCCGGACAAGCGGCGGCAAATGATCCACGCCCACGCCGGAACCATCCCCCGGCTGATGACCGTGCCGCCGGCCCTGTTCAAGCGGGCGGTCCTGGAGGGGGTTCCCTACCCGGTCAAAGGGGCCTATGTCCAGTGCGCCAACCCCATGCTGGCCTGGGCCGACGCGGCGGAGACCCGAACCGTTTTCGAAACCCTCGATTTCGTCGCCGTCTCCGATATCTTCATGACCCCCACCGCCGCCATGGCCGACATCGTGCTGCCGGCCGCCACCCAGTTCGAGTTCAACGACATCGGCCACTACGGCCTGGGCCGCGGCATCCTCCTCGCCCGGCCCAGGGCGGTGGACCCGCCCCCCGAATGCCGGTCCGACCTGGCGATCCTCAACGACCTGGGCCGGCGCATGACCGACCCGGCCGACTGGTTCGACGACCCGGACGAGATGCTGGCGGCGGTGCTGGCGCCCTCAGGCCTCACGTTCCGGGAGTTCGCCGAAAAGGGGCATCTCAAGGGCCCGGAGCGGTTCCGGAAATACCGCGCCAAAGGATTCCGGACCCCCACGGGGAAGGTGGAACTCCGGTTGAGCCGGGCCGAACAATACGGTCTGCCGCCCCTGCCGGACGTGGGGAATATCGCCGTTCCCGACGACCGCTATCCCCTTTTGCTCACCAGCGCCAAGGATCCCCATTATCTCCATTCGTCCTATCGCTGGGTGGACCGGTTGCGCCGGAAAAGTCCCCGCCCGCTGGCCCGGATCCATCCGGACACGGCCCGGCGATTCGGGGTCCGGGACGGCGAATCGGCGGTCATCGAAACAGCCGCCGGCCGGTTCGTCCAGGCCGTGAGGATCACCTCCCGGGTTCAGCCGGGGATCGTGCTGGCGGCCCACGGCTGGTGGTTTCCCGAGGACCGGACAGACCCCCTGTCCGGATGGGACCGGGCCAATTACAACATGGCGACCGCCGCGACGTCCCCGGGAAAAGCCTTCGGCACGCCGACCCTCCGGGGGATTCCCTGCGTTCTTCGGCCGGAAGCCCCCGATCCGGGGCCGCACCGTGAAAAATAACCTTTACAGGGTATGCCGCTTGTGCTACATGTTGGAGTCTTTTATAAGCATACATTGTACGGGGAAGATGCCAGTGGATAATCCGCCGGAATAATATAAAAAATATATCAACGGCGTCCGCACGGGCGCCGCGAACGCCATGCGAAGGTTGACCTATGGACAAGGCAGACATCGACTATTTTGAAAATCTTTTGAAAGAGCAGATGGAGAGCCTGCTGAACCAGGCCGAAGAGACCGTCACCGGGATGACCTCCCAGAAAGAAACCTTTCCGGACCCCACCGACCGGGCCTCCCTGGAGGCGGACCGGAACTTCATGCTCCGGATTCGGGACCGGGAGCACAAGCTCATCAAAAAGATCAAAAAGGCCCTGGAGCGCATCGAAAACGACACCTTCGGCATCTGCGAGGTCTGCGGCGACGATATCAGCGTCGAGCGGCTCAAGGCCCGGCCCGTGACCACCCAGTGCATCGAGTGCAAGACAAGGGAGGAAGCGAGGGAAAAGGCGCTGGGGCTGTAGCGATCCGGTGAAGATCGACCTCCACATCCATTCCGACGCCTCCGACGGCGCCTGCGCCCCCGGCCGGCTCCTGGAGATGGCGCGGGACGCCCGCCTAGGGGCCGCGGCCATCACGGACCACGACACGGTGGACGGGGTTCGCGCGGCCCTGGCCCGCGGCATCCCGGCGCCCCTCCGGTTTCTGACGGGCATTGAGATCAGCGCCGCGCCGCCCGAAGCGTTCCCTCTAGGCGGCTCCTTCCACCTGCTGGGGTACGGGTTCCGCCCGGACGACCCCGAGCTGAACCGGACCCTGGCCGTCCTCCAGGAGGCGCGGCGGAACCGAAACCCCCGGATCATCGCGCGGCTCAACCGGCTGGGCATCGACCTGGCCTTGGACGACCTGGCGAACCGTTTCAACGCGGACGCCCAGCTCGGGCGCCCCCACATCGCCCAACTCATGGTGGACCGGGGCGCGGCCGTCTCCATCGACGACGCTTTCGACCGGTACCTGGGAAAAGGCCGACCCGCATTCGTGGACAAGTACCGCATCCCCTGCGCCGACGCCATCCGGATGATCCAAAACGCCGGCGGCGTCGCCGTGTTGGCCCATCCCGGCCTGCTGAGCCTTCCGAAGGGGATCGGCGTCCCGGACATCGTGGAGGCGCTGGTGGGCCAGGGGCTTCAGGGCATCGAAACCGAGTACCCCGAACACGCGCCCGCCCAGCGAAAAGCCTACCGCGACCTCGCCCGCCGATACGACCTGCTCATGACCGGCGGCAGCGATTTCCACGGAGACGTCAAGCCCGACATCCGCATCGGGACCGGCGGCGGCGATCTGGCCGTCCCCTTCCACTATTACGAGAAGATCGTCCAACGCCTCGACCGCGGGCCGTCGAAGCCGGCGTCTCCATCGCCCCAAGACGGCGCCGAGACCCCCGCCATTGCGCCGCGCCCATGAACCTGTCGCCCCTGGAAAAGAAGCTGGGATACCATTTCAAGGACAAATCGCTCCTGGCGGAGGCGTGCCGTCACAGCTCCTATGTCAACGAACAACCCGCGGCGGGTCTCCGGGACAACGAGCGGCTGGAATTCCTGGGGGACGCCGTCCTGAGCCTCACGGTGAGCCACCTCCTCATGCGGCGGCATCCGGACATCCCCGAGGGGAATCTCTCCCGGATGCGCGCCGGCCTCGTCAACGAGGTCCAACTGGCCGCCATCGCCCGGTCCATCGGGCTGGGACGATATCTCCAGATGGGCAAAGGCGAGATCCAGACCCAGGGGCGGCGGAAGAAATCGATCCTCGCCGACGCCCTGGAGGCGGTGACCGCCGCCATCTACCTCGACGGCGGGTTCAACGCCGCCTTCCGCTTTATCCGGACCCATTTTTCGGACCTGATCCGGGACATCCGGAAACCGACCCTCGACCCCGATTTCAAAAGCCAGCTCCAGGAGTTCGTCCAGATCGCCCACAAGGGGATGCCCGTCTACAAGGTGGTGTCCGAAAAGGGGCCGGATCACGACAAGACCTTCGTGGTGGAGATCCGGGTCTGCGACGTGGCGGCCCGCGGCGAGGGCAAGAGCAAGAAGACCGCCGAGCAGGATGCCGCCAGCAAGGCCCTCCTGCAACTCCATGCCCGCTGATCGTTCCCGCGCCAAACCCCTGATCGTTCCTGTTTTCATTCCCCATGCCGGCTGCCCTCACCGGTGCGCCTTCTGCGACCAGTCGGCCATCACCCATGCCAAGCCCGTTCTCCCGGACGCCGCCGCCGTGGCCGACAGGGTCCGGACCTTCCGGTCCGCGGCCCGGCCGGATCGCCATCCGGTTCAGATCGCCTTTTACGGCGGCAATTTTCTCGGCCTTCCCGACAGGACGATCCGTTCCCTGCTGGCGGCGGCCCAGGACCATGTCCGGCGGGGGGCGGTCCATTCCATCCGCTTCTCCACCCGACCCGACACCATCGACGAGCGCCGGCTGGACCTGATTTCGATGTTTTCGGTGGCGGACGTGGAACTGGGGGCCCAGTCCATGGACGACCGGGTGCTGGCCCTCTCCAACCGGGGGCATACGGCGGAAACGACCCGGCGGGCCGCCGCGATGCTGAAGGCCCGGGACTTCAGGGTGGGAATTCAGATAATGGTGGGGCTGCCCGGCGAAGATCCCGGGGGCGCCGCCGCCGCGGGCCGGGCCATCGCCGATCTCCGGCCCGATTTTGTCCGGATCTATCCCGCGGTGGTGCTCAAGGGGAGCGGGCTGGCCCGGCGGTTCCGGGAGGGGCGGTATATGCCGTTGTCCCTGGCGGAGGGCGTCGAACGGACCGCCGCCCTCCGCCTGCTGTTCGAGGCCCGGGGAATTCCGGTCATCCGGACGGGGCTCCAGGCCTCGGCGGATCTGGCCCCCGGCGCCGCCATCGAGGCGGGTCCCTACCATCCGGCCTTCGGGCATCTGGTGTTGTCGAAGATTTTTTTGGATATGATGATGGATGCGAGCGGGGAGTTGCGGGTCGCGGGTCGCGGGTCCGGGGGAGAGATCCGGGTGAACGCCCATCCCCGGCGCGTCAATGCGCTCCGGGGGATGGGGAACGAGAATCTGCGGGCGCTGGAACGCCGGCCCGGGGTCCGGTCCGTCCGGGCGGGGTCCGATCCGGCGCTGGGACTGTGGGATCTGACCGTTTCGGACCGGA
>CAZZBE010000186.1:0-8962 GCA_964652715.1 uncultured Desulfobacteraceae bacterium | reverse complement strand
AGAATCTTTCATGGCCGCGTCATCGGGATCGCCGATGTGATCGGCATTCAGCCCGCCAGATTAGAGTTGATGTAGCGGTTAAGGCTCACCCCTTCCTCAGCGGCCCTTATGGCAAGGTTTCGGTGGGTTTCCGGGATGATAATGAGCGAAATCTTACCACTGAATTGTTTCCGGCTGAACGGTTCAGGCCGGCTCAAAAAAAAGCGAGTGAAGCGATGCCGAAGCGCTGTTCAATCGTTCACCCGCAGAAAGACGCTCCAGCAGGCCGCGCCATCGACACCGTTAAAAAAATCAAACTGGAGGTAAAGTAATGCGCTGCCTCATCATGCTTGAAGAAACCTCGGAAGGGTTCGCCGTTCAGGTTCCGAACCTTGCCATCGTTACCTACGGCGACGATGTACCCTACAGCCCGCTTCGCCCTACAGATGGTTCGAGATCAAATCGGCCAACGGGTTTTCCCTGTCCATCCCCTGGACAAACCCACATCCGGCGTTTTGCTCTTCGCCCTAAACCCTGAAACCGCCCACGCGACCGCCGACTTGTTCAGGACGGGCCAGGTCCGGAAAACTTATCTCGCCGTGGTTCGGAGATCCCGGGAATTTGATCAAGGCCGAAATCCGGGTTGATTTTTCGGAATCGGTTTTGAAGCTTGACTCTCTTGACCGCCTATGCTCTGAATATCGAATCATACGAAGACCTCCGGGGTTTTCAAAACCTCGGAGGTCTGGATTCGGGACTTTGAGGATTAAAAGGCGCGATAATGACCAAACAATCATCCCAAAGCATTTTTCGCTTCTACTTCATCACCGACGACGCCGCGCCGTCCCTGACGCCCATGGAGCAGGTCCGGATCGCCCTGGACGCCGGGGCCACCATGATTCAGTATCGAAACAAGTCGTTCGATCCGAGCCGGTATGCGGAAGCCTGCGCGATCCGGCATTTGTGCCGCCGGCGGGCGACGCCGTTTATCGTCAACGACCATGTGCTGCTGGCCAAGGCCCTGGATGCCGACGGGGTTCACCTGGGGCAGGACGACGCGTCCCCGGCCCTTGTCCGGGACATCATGGGCCCGGAGGCCCTGATCGGCCTTTCGGTGTCCAACCTGCGGGAGCTTGCGGAGAGCGATCCGACCCATTGCGATTACATCGGAACCGGCCCGGTATTCGCCACCGGCACCAAGGCGGACGCCAAGGCGGTCAGGGGGCTTTCGGGGCTGCGGAAGATGGTGCTCGCCGCGGCGCCACTGCCCGTGGTGGGGATCGGCGGCATCACCGCCGACAATGCGGCCGATTGTCTTCAACAGGGAGCGGCCGGCGTGGCGGTGATCAGCTGCATCAGCCGGTCGGCCTCGCCGGAGGCGGCGGCCCGTCGTTTTGGCGCGGCCTGCGCTTGACTTTGATCGATATCTTGTTACATTGGCAGCGTAAATCCGAGGAGGGGTGTTCCGGTTTCCGGAACTGAGACCAGACCCTTTGAACCTGATACAGTTCGCACTGTCGTAGGGATCTCGGAGAACCGATCGACGGAAATTTCGATTCCAAAGTCCATTTCTTCGTTTCTCCGTAGTTTTCCCCCCGCACCGCGTTCGGGCGTCAATCTTTCGATTCTGGTCCTTTCAGCTCCTCCCGATCCACCCTTAACGGTAAAGGAGGAGACCCGCATGATTTTCGATAAAAATCCCGGAAGGGAAGGGACCGATACCCGGAAGGTCGCTTACGCCGTCGTCTTCGTGGCCCTGGGCGTGGCCCTGGCGCCCTATACCTCGTTTCCCGTGGGCATTGCCAAAATCAACCCCACCCAGCATTTCGTCAACGTCCTGGGCGCCGTGCTGCTGGGCCCCTGGTGGGCCGTTTTGGCGGCCGGGGCGATCGGGGTGATCCGGAACGTCATGGGCGTGGGCACGCTGCTGGCGTTTCCCGGCGGCATGATCGGGGCGTTCGTCGCCGGGTATGCGTATAAAAAAACCCGGAACCTCTACCTGGGCGCCGGCGGCGAGATCCTCGGCACCGGGTTCATCGCGCCGGTGGCGAGCGCGCTGCTGGTGGCGCCGGTTCTCATGGGCAAGGCGATTCCGCTGCTGGCCCTCGTTCCGTCGTTTCTGGGCAGCACCATCGCCGGGGCCGTGCTGGGCGTGCTGGCCATCCGGCTCCTGGAGCGGGCGGATATGGTGGACCTTTCGCCGGGTCTGCGATGACCGCCGGCCGCGCCGAAGCGATCCCCCCGGCGCCGGAAAATGCGGGGATTCCGGATTTCATCCGCGCCGAAGAACTCCGATACGCCTACCGGAAGGGCGGGGCGCCCTGGGTCCTGAACGGGATCGATCTGGCCGTCCGTCCGGATGCGTACCTCCTTGTCGCCGGGGCCAGCGGTTCCGGCAAATCGACCCTGTGCCGAACCTTCAACGGGCTCATTCCCCATTTTTACGGCGGCGTGCTGGAGGGGCGGGTGGTCGTTGGCGGACGGGACACGGCCGGTCTCTCGGTGGGCGCCCTTTTCGGACAGGTGGGCATGGTCTTCCAGAATCCCGAGGCGCAACTGTTCAACCGGACCGTTGAAGGGGAAATCGCCTTCGGCCTGGAGAGCCTGGGGCTGCCGCGCCGGACCATGAAAGCGCGGATCGGGGCCGTGAGCCGCGCCATGGGGATTTCCGACCTGCTGAATCGGGACCCCCACTCCCTGTCCGGCGGCGAGCAGCAGTTGACCTGCCTGGCGGCCATCCTCGCCCTGGCGCCGACGGCGGTGGTGCTGGACGAACCCTATGCCAGCCTGGACCCCGCCAATGTCTGGCGGGTAAGGAAGGCCCTCCGGGACATCCACGGCCGGGGAACCGGCGTCATCGTCGCCGAGCACCGGATGGGGTACACCGCCCCCGACGCCGGGCGGATGGTCGTGATCGACAACGGCCGGGTGGTGCTCGACGGCCCGCCTTCCCGGTTGCTGACCCCCATCGCCACCGAAACCTTCGGTTTGACGGGGGGGAGCGATGTCGCCGTCGCGGCGTCCGCCGCGTCAAGCGCCGTGAGCCCTTCCGTATCCGCCGCGGAAACGGTGTTGGCGGCCGAGGATCTTTCCCATGCGATGGACGGCGGACCGATCCTGAAAAATATCCATTTCTCTCTGCGGAAAGGCGAATGCGCGGCCCTGCTGGGGGCCAACGGCGCGGGAAAAACGACCCTGCTGAAGCACTTCAACGGCCTGTTGCGGCCCACGGGCGGACGGCTGGTTTTCAACGGCCGCGATATCCGGGATCTGCCCGTCTCCCGTCTGGCGCGGCAGGTGGGGATGGCGTTTCAAAACCCGTCCAGCCAGTTTTTCAAGCTGTCGGTCAAAGAGGAGATCCTGGCCGGACCCCGGGCCCTGGAATGTGTGGACGACGGGTGGATCGACCGGCTGATCCGGCTCTTTCGGCTGGAACCGCTCCTGGAACGACCGCCCTTCCGGCTCAGCGGCGGAGAGAAGAAGCGGGTCGCCTTTGCCGCGGCCCTGGCGGCGCAACCCGAGGTGCTGGCCCTGGACGAACCCACCGCCGGACAGGACGGCCATTTCCGCAAGGCCCTGGGCGGATTCCTGTCGGACCTCCGGTCCCTCGGCCGGTCGGTGGTCTTCGCCACCCATGATCTCGCTTTCGCGGCCCGCAACGCCCGCCGATGGGTGGTCATGGGGGAGGGCGGGATCCTCGCCGACGGGTCGTCCCGGGACATCCTGGCCGATCCCGCGCTCATGGAGAAGGCCGGTCTCCGGCCGCCGGAAGGGGAGGGGACCGGTGTTTGATCCGCGGACCAAACTCTTTCTGGCGATGCTCTATGCAGTGCTGGTCACGGCGGCGGGGCGCATGGCCGTCCTGGCCGCGGAATGGGGCGTGCTGCTGATCTTCATCGGCTCCATCCGGGAGCTGCGGGGATATGCGCGCTGGCTGCGCCTGGTGGTCCCCATGGCCCTGTTTTTCGGGGCGGTCACCGCCCTGTCGGCGGGGGGACATGCCGGCCTCTTCGCCGGATTGAAGCTCCTGACCCTCGCCACCGCCTTTTTCGCCTTTTTCGCGGTCACCCTTCCCGAAGATCTGGGCAACTCGCTGGTGAAGATGGGGCTGCCCTATTCGGCGGGATTCGTCATGTCCACGGCCATGCGCTTCGTGCCGGTCATCGGCCGCAAGGCCCGGTCGGTCGTAGAGGCTCAGCGGGCCCGGGGCATCCCGCTGGAGCCGGGCTGGAAGGCCCTCCGCCATTACCCGGCGTTTTTGTCGCCGCTGCTCATCCAGTCCTTCGGGCTGGCCGAGGAACTGGCCGAGGCCATGGAAGCCCGGGGGTTCGGGCGGCCGGGTCGAACGTTTTACAGGGAATATCGGCTGAAACCCGGGGACTGGGCCGCCATGGGGGCGGGGGCCGCGGTTACAGCGGCGGCGCTGACGCTGCTGTAGCCCGGCGGCTCTTATCGTTCGGCCGTTTTGCCCATTTCGCCGATATCTTCCTCATCGTCCCTGGGCGGTTCGCCCTCGTTTTCTCTCTCAATCTGTTCTTTTTCGGCCTCGATTTCCGCCTGGATGTCGGATTCGATGATATGGGCGGGATGTTTGTCCTCGTCCTCCAGCAATCCTACCCGCCGGGCCCGTTTTTCCCACAGGGCCCGGGCCAGGGCCTGCATGTCGACGGTTTCGTCGGCTTCGTCCACGATCTCCAGCCCCAGCAGCGTCTCCACCACGTCCTCCAGGGTCACGATCCCTTCCATGCCGCCGTAATCGTCCACCACCAGGGCGATGTGCTCCTTGTTGTCCAGGAGGTATTCGAAGAGGGCCGCCACCGAATTGTGGCTGGAAACCGCCTTGATCTCCCGCTTGAACTCGTGAAGCTGGGAGTTGTGGAGGTTGCGGGCCTGGGCCAGGAGGATGTCGTCCTTGAGCACGAAGCCGGTGATGTCGTCCCGGTCGCGATTATAAATGGGAATGCGGGAAAACGGGGTCTGGTGGTGGTGCTCCAGAAACTGTTCGATGGTCATGTTTTCCTGGAGGGCGAAGACCACCGTCCGGGGGGTCATGATATTCTTGGTGGTGGACTGGCGAAACCGGAACAGGTTTTTGAGGATGCGGGATTCCTTGGCCTCCAGCTGCCCCTCCTGGGCGCCCAGATCGGCCATGGCGGCGAACTCCTCCCGGCTGAAACCTTTCAGTTCCGTGGTGTTGGCCAGCCCTTTGGTGAGGGCCTCGGCCAGGAGAACAAAGGGGAACAGGCCCCAGACGAGGTACCGGAGCATGGGGGCGAAGATCGTGGCCAGGTTTCGCCAGTACCGGGCCCCGAGGGTTTTGGGGATGATCTCCGAAAAGATGAGGATCAGCAGGGTCAGGACGGCCGACGCCATGCCCAGGTAGTCGCTGCCGAAGACTATCGCGGCCTGGGCGCCGGCCCCGGCGGCGCCGACGGTGTGGGCGATGGTGTTGAGGGTGAGAATGGCCGCCAGGGGACGGTTGATGTTGTCTTTGAGTTTGCGGAGGGTCTTTCCGGCGCGTTTCCCCTTGTTTTCCAGGGCCGCGATAAAGGGCTTGCTGACGCTCAGAAGAACGGCTTCGGCAATGGAGCAAAAGAAGGAAAAGACCAGCGCGATGAGAACGTAGGTGATCAGAAGGCTCATAGGTTATCCGAACAAAGGTGTTCCGTGACAGGACCGGGGCTTTCGGGGTGCAAGATGGTGGAAAACGCCGTAAAAGTCAAGCCGTATCCTCAATTTTTTCGAGATAAATCGCCTTCCAGCTCCCGGGCCTTTTCCAGGGCGTCCCCGGCGCCGGCGGCATCCCCGCGGCTGCGCCGGGCCTCTCCGATGAGCCGCCAGCACCGGGCCTTGAGCGAGATGTCCCCTCCCGCGAGGGAAATCGATTTTCTCGCCAGTTGTTCGGCCTGGACGTCATTGCCGCGCTCCAGCTGGATCTGGCCCAGCAGCAGCCATAATTCCGGGTTGGCGGGGTCGATCCGGAGGGCCCGCTCGGTGGTGGACAGTGCCTGGTCCAGCCGGCCGGATCCTTTCTGAGACTGGGCCTCATGGGACAGCCGCGCCACCACCGGCGAGGAATATCGCTGCGGTTCCGCCTCGTAGGGCGCCCCCAGGGAGATGGGCGGCGGAATCTCCCGCGCTCCGGAAGGGACGCCTTCGGCCGGTTCCGTTTCCGGCGACGGCCCTTCCGCATAGGGGGGCGATGTTCTCCGGCTGTCGTAGGGCGCGCCGTCCGGACCGATGGCGACCTTGGCGCAGGCGGCCAGCAGCAGGGCCAGGGTCAAAACCAAAAGGGGGCGTAAGAGATGCGTCAAAAGGTTTCCTCCAGCCATTTTAAAAAGGTCGATTTGTCCGCCGGGCGATCCGTGTCCGACGTCCCGCTCTCATCGGCCGACGCGCTCGCCGAGGGGGTGCAGGAAAACGAGGCGGTCGGTTCCGAGCCGGCGATAAAGGGGATGTTGATGGCCCCGCTGCAATCGGGGTCGGTGCGAACGCCCAGCAGCGGATCCACCACGACCCACTCCACCGATTGGGGCTTGGGCAGCCGCAGGGGATGGTTGACGATCTCCCCCATGATGCCGCCCCACACCCTAAGGGCGCCCGAGGCCCCTGTCAATCCCGCCGGCGCGTTGTCGTCCCGCCCCACCCAGACGGCGGCCAGGCGGTTGCCGGTGAACCCGGCGAACCAGCTGTCCTTGAGGTCGTTGGTGGTGCCCGTCTTTCCGGCGGGCCTGAGATCGCGGTCCAGCATGGCGTTGAGGGACCGGCCCGTGCCGTCGGCCACCACGGACTGGAGGGCCTTGTCCACCAGGTAGACGGCCTCGGGATCGAAGTTCCGGCGGACCGTCACCGGGTTCCGCTCCAGGGCCTCGCCCTCCGGGGTGTAAACCGACAGAATGGCCCGGGGCGGCGAGGCGAACCCGCCGGCGGCCAGGGTTCCGTAGATCCGGGCCACTTCGAAGGGGGACATCTCCATGGTCCCCAGAAGGGAGGAAGGATAGAGGGGGATCTCCCGCTCGAACCCCAGCCGGGTCAGGGTCTCCCGGATGTTGTCCAGCCCCAGTTTCAACCCCAGCCGGACCGCGGCGCTGTTGTAAGAATGGACCAGGGCTTCGTATAAGGGGATAATGCCGTGGTATTCCCGGTCGTAGTTTTTCGGCCGCCAGACCCCCTTCTGGGGGTCCGCCATCTCCAGCATGCCGTCGTCGATGGGGGTGATCAGGGTGTATTCGCCGGGCTGTTGCAGGGCCGTCAGGTAGATGGCCGGTTTGATGAGGGAGCCGATGGGCCGGGCCGCGTCCAGGGCCCGGTTGAACCCCGGGAAAGCGGGGTCCCGCCCGCCGACGACGGCCAGCACCTCGTTGCTGCCCGCGGCCAGGATCACCGCGCCCACCTCCAGTTCTCCCCGGGGAAGATCGCGTCGCGCTTCGATGTCGGCCAGTTGGGCGGCTACGGCCGTTTCGGCGGCGAACTGCACCTGGGGATCGAAGGTGGTGAAAATCCGCAACCCCTCGGAACGGAGGTCGGCTTCCTTGTAGGCGGTCAGCAGCCGACGTTTGATCAGTTCGAAAAACGCGGGAAACTGGGTCTCTCCCCGGTAGGGATGGTCCACCACCCCCAATTCCCGGGACTTGGCCGCCTGGGCGGTCTCGGCCTGGATCAGCTTCAGCTCCGCCATGATGCCCAGCACCAGGTTCCGCCGTTTTTTGGCCCGCTCCGGATGGCGGCGGGGATCGTAATAGGAGGGCCCTTTGAGCATCCCCACCAGCAGGGCCGTCTCGTGGGGCCGGAGGTCGGCCAAAGGGCGGCCGAAATAGAAGCGGCTCGCCAGCCCGAACCCGTGGACGGCCCGGTTGCCGTCCTGGCCCAGGTAGACCTCGTTGAGATAAGCCTCCAGGATCTCGTCTTTTTCGTAGCCGGTCTCCAGGATAAGGGCCATGATGGCTTCGTCGAATTTCCGCTTGAGGGTCCGGCTGGGGGTGAGGAAGAAATTCTTGACCAGCTGCTGGGTGAGGGTGGAGCCGCCCTGAGCCGCCCGCATATGACGGATATTTGCGATGAACGCCCGGATGATGGACAGCGGGGCGATGCCGTGGTGGCGGTAGAAGCTCCGGTCCTCCACGGCGATGAGGGTCTGGATCAGGAGGGGCGGGGCATCTTCCAGCTTGACCAGGATCCGGTCCTCGTTGTGGGTGGGGTAGAAGGCGGCGATGAGGGCCGGATCGAGGCGCACCCCGTCCAGGGGCCGGCCGGTCTCCACGTCGGTCAGTTCCCGGACCGTACTGTCCCGGATGACGGCCCGGAACCGTTCGGCCTCCCCTTTGCCGTCCTCGAAGTCGAAGGGCCGGGAGAGGACGATGAAGGCGCCGCCCGACCGGGCGAAGCAGCCCGGGCCGTTTACCGTCTCCTCCGACCGGTACCGCATCAGCGCCAGTTCCCGCTCGAACCGGTCCGGATGGAGCCGGAGCCCTTCGTAAATCTCCAGCGGGCGGGCGTAAATGCGGGCCGGCAGCTCCCACCGCTTTCCGGCGAATTTTTCGTGAACCACCGGCGCCAGCTTCTGGACGTGAAGGTAAAGCCACAACCCGGTCGATGCCATTATCGCCAGCAGGACGGCGCCTGCGATCAAAAGTCGTCGTCTGGTAATCATCTCTGTGGACTACATAATAGACACCGTCGGTTTTATCAACCTCTATTTGCAACCCTCATCCAATCCATTCCCATAAAATTCTGTACAGCCCAATCAGATGACGATATAACCCAAAAAACCAATCAACCCACAGCGGCCGAAACAAGGCGTGAATCAGAATGCGTCAACCCGCTGGCGGCGGCTTATCTGCTGATCGACCACAGCCACAACTATTTGTTGACACGATACCCCCCCGATTTTACAATAAGAACAAAGGAGGCCAGCCCTGCCATGAAACAAACCGGCAACCGCTTCGACATCCGCCACAAAGAAACCCTGATGCTGTTCCCGCGG
>CAZZBE010000185.1:4717-8981 GCA_964652715.1 uncultured Desulfobacteraceae bacterium | reverse complement strand
GTCGGTTTACGGCCTCGCGGTGATTTTAATCGGGGCGAAAAGCGCGTCCGGGCTGAGTCTGCCCAAAATAGTCGCAGCGATCTTCGCAGCCATTATTTTTATATTTTCATTCATGTACCTATGGATATAACCATGCCGCCGTCGTTTCTCGATGCCGAATTTGTTGACAAACCGACGGACTGGGCGGGAATGCTCAAGAAAAGCGCCGAGTTCAGAGACACCCTTCAGCGCCTGGTGGAAACCTCAGCCGACGTCTTCGACGCCCTGGGGTGCAGCCTGCGTATTCTGGACCCCATCCGGGGCGAACGGGATCTGCTCGCCGCCGCCGGCCGGATCCCCGCCTGCCCGGAAGGGGAGGGCATCCTGAACCCGTCGGCCCTGAAGGAGATCCGGGAAAACACGGCGACGCTCGTCCGCGATGCGGCGGCCGATCCCCGCCTGACCCGACCGAAGGCGGCCGTCGACCAGGGCATTGTTTCAATGATCGGCGCGGTCCTCTCCACCGGCGAGGCCTTCGATCTGATGATGTGGGTCTATTTCGACCGTCCCCTGACGGAGGAGGAAGAAAACCGCCGGCTCCATCGTTCCATTTCGCGGCAATGCGCTCTGACGGTTCAACAGGCCTTCCGGAACGCCCGGTACCTGGAAGCGTCCCGAACCGTGAGCGCCGCCATCCACCAGGGCGACGCGGTCATGGACATTTTAAACCGCATCGTCGTCCAGATCCGAAAGATCATGAACGCGCGGGGATGCATCTACTGGATCGTGGATACGGCCCGGCGGGACATTCACATGAAGGCCGCGGCCGGTTTTCAAATGGAAAACCTGTCCGTGATCCGTTATGAGACCCTGGAGGACGTGTTCCAGTTTCACAACGAATCGGAAATCTATTTCAACGACGTCGGAAACGATCCCCGGATCCCCAGCGCCACCGCCCTGGGCAAACAGTTGGTCCGGTCGATTCTGGGCCTTTCCTTCTCCATCGCGCCCCCCTACAAGGGCATTCTGGCGGTGTATTTCAGCCGGCCGCGGCAGCTTCTGGAAAGCGAGGTCGAATTCGTCCGGACGTCGGGAAGGCAGGGCGCCGTGGCGCTTCACAAGGCGTTCCGGTATGATGAACGCATGTTCAACGCCTTCGGGGAGACCATCGAGGGGCTGGTGCTGGCCCTGGAGGCCAAGGATGTCTGCACCCACGGCCATTCCCTGAACGTGGCCAACTATGCCTGTCTGGTCGCCCGGCGAATGGGCCTTTCGGAGGGAGAAACCGACACGATCCGCCACGCCGGTCTCCTCCACGACATCGGCAAAATCGCCATGCGGGACGCGATTCTGATCAACCTCGGCAATCTGTCGCCGCAGGATTTCGCAACGGTCAAACAGCACCCGGTCATCGGCGCCCGGATCATCGCCCCGCTTTCCTTTTTATCGGAAGCGTCGCCGCTGATCCTTTACCACCATGAGCGCTATGACGGCAGCGGATACCCCGAAGGCCTGATGGGCGAGGCCATCCCGCTGGGGGCCCGGATCCTGGCGGTCAGCGACAGTTTCGACGCCATGACCTCCCAACGGCCCGGGACCCGGCAGATCCTGGGCGTCGGAAAAGCCCTGGCCCGACTCCTCGAACAGGCCGGCACGTCCTTCGACCCCAAGGTGGTCCAGGCCTTTGCGCGCGCCATCGAGGAACGGCCGGACGCGGTCCGGCCCGTGGAGTTGTCGGAGGATTATTTTACCCGTCACGCCGACGACCTGAAGGGCCCCGAAAAGCGCCGATCTTCGCTGGCAAGGATGCTGAAACGGTGTACGCCGGGATTCTAAGGTTTTCGGATAGGCTCTAAGGGAAATAGAGCAGAAAGTCGAGCCGCATTTTGGCCTGGGCGATGCGGATTTGCTTAAAGGCCTCTTTTAACGCCTGCTGATCGATGGTGGTCAGATCCGCCGGGTGGATGACATTGTCCGGCGCCTTGCCGTTTTTTTCGATCACCCGGCTCTGGCGCTTCAGCCGCTGGTGCATGAGAAAATCGTAGGCGTGGACCAGATCGTCGCGTTCTTCTTTCTTCAGGCGGTTCTGGGTGTACAGGGCCTCCAGGCGCCGGATGGTGTTGGTTTCGATCATTTCCGACTGCATGGCGTAAATCCGACCGAAATCCACCACCAGGCGCATGGCGCTTTTGATGTTCAGCCCCCTTTTCCCTTCGCCCCGTTCCTTCACCAAAAAATTGCCGAAAAACCCCAGCGGCGGGCGGTAACTCAGGGTGTTCCTGGCCATGTGCCGGAGGAGACCGGGCCATTCGGACAATTCTTCGAAAAGGCCGGCATGGAGGCTGTCCACCAATCCCTGGTCGCCATGGCCGAGCCGGAAATCGAAAAAAATGTTGGCATTGAGGATGTGGTCCGGATCATCGCTGACGATCCATTTCCGGTAATAGGTTTTCCAGCGGGACAAAGGCTGGCACCATTCCGGATTTTTCGCCATGATGTTGAAATCGCAGTGTTTTTGCCCGGCTTCATCAAGTCGGTCGCACACCCGCCGGCCCAGCTCGAGAAAATAGTCCCTGGCCCCGGCCGCCGCTTTTTCCGGAAGGTCCTTGTAAACGATGGCGTTGTCCTGGTCGGTCTTCAGGGTCTGCTCCTTGCGGCCTTCGCTGCCGAACAACAGGAAGGCGAAATCCGTCGGCGGCGGACCCAACGCCGCAAGGGAATCCGTCATGATCCGGTCAAGCACGGCGTCCGTGATGGCGGTGACGACGCCGTTGAGGTAATCGGCCCGGGCGCCGTTCGCGATCAGACCGGCGACCATGGCCGGCATCTTTTCATAGGCGTCTTTCAGGTCTTTTATTTCCTGGCTGTTCTGAATCTCGTGGATCAGAAAAACCGGCGAATGGGTCCGGGCCAGAAACAGGTCCCGCTCCGTAAGGAGCCCCTGAATGCGGCCGTTTTCGAACACCGGCAGGTGCTTGATCCGGTGGCGCATCATGGACAGCACCCCATCGAAGGCCGGGGCCCGGGCGTCGATGGATATCAGCGGCGCCGACATGATGGCGCGGGCGGGTTCTTCCGCCGACCGGCCCTCCACGATGACCTTTTTGCGCAGGTCGTCGTCGGTGATGATCCCGATGGGCCGGGTTGGGTCGTCCTGCACCACGATGGCGCCGCGGCCGCTGGCGGTGAGCAGTTCGGCGGCCTCGCGGATCGGGGTTCCGGCCCGGCAGGACGGAAACGCGCGGGTCAAATCGCCGGCGGCTGCCCACAAATCCGATCCCCGGGGACCCGCCCCGGGGGAAACAGCGGCCGGTTTCGCGTCCCGGGTGGTTTTTTTGCCCTCGTCCATGCTGCCGGCAAAAAAATCGGCAAACGCCCGGTGCTGGATGCAAAGACGGAGGAAATGCTCCCGTTCCAGACAATACGCCCCGCCGCTTTCGATGGATCGAACGGTGCTGGTGGAAATGCCGTTGTTGAACAACAGCGAGATGCCGCCGTAGGTGCGCCCGGGCCCCAGGGTCTCTTTCACGGCCGGCCGCCCGTTTTCTTCGATGATGCGCTCGAGCCGCCCCGTGCGGACGATCAGGATGTGAGGCAAACGGGTCTCTTCCTGACGGAACAAGACATCGCCTTCAACATGGGGCTGTTTTGCAAGATGGGCCGCGACGGCGTCGATTTCCCCCGGGGGCAGAGATTGGAAAGGGGCAACGGAAATCAGAAACGCCTGATTGTCTTCGAGACAGGCCGGATCGATGCAGCGGACGGGACGGGGAAAATTTTCCATGGGCAACGGCCTCTGTATCGGGAAACGCGGAGTTTACGGCCCGGGGAAACGGCGGTCCGGGCCAGGGTCATGCATCGTCATGCAACGCTTCTTTCGACGGCGAATCCGGCATCTTTCCGACGGACGCCGAAAAGGATCTCCAACCGCCGGGCGGAATCCTTGATCTCCTCGGCGGCGGCGTGGACGTCCCGGGAGGCGCCGGCCAGCCCTTCGGCCCGTTCGGTGTTCTGGCGCACCACGGCGTCGATGTCGGCCACGGCCCGGTTGATCCCTTCGATGCCCCGGGACTGCTCGGCGGAGGCCTCGGCGATTTTGTCCACCAGCTCGGCCACGTCCACCGCGCTGCCGGAGACGTCGCCGAAGGCCGCGCCGGTCTTTTCGGCCAGTTCGGCCCCCTGCCGGATCCGGCCCGCCGTCTTTTCGATCCGGTCGGCGGTCTGCCGCGAGGCCTCGGCCGCCCGCAGGGCCAGGTTCCGCACCTCCTGGGCCACCACGGCGAAG
>CAZZBE010000185.1:0-4617 GCA_964652715.1 uncultured Desulfobacteraceae bacterium | reverse complement strand
GGCCTCGGCCGCCCGCAGGGCCAGGTTCCGCACCTCCTGGGCCACCACGGCGAAGCCCGCGCCGGTTTCCCCGGCCCGGGCCGCCTCCACCGAGGCGTTGAGGGCCAGCAGGTTCGTCTGGAAGGCGATGTCGTCGATGGTCTTGACGATCTGCCGGGTCTCCCGGCTGGCGCCGCTGATCTCGTTCATGGACGCCAGGAGATCCGCCACGTTCTGTTTGGCGGTTCCGATCACCTGATTCGATCCCTTCATCAGCCCGTTGGCCCGGTCGGCGCTCTCGGCGTTCTGGCGGCTCATGGCCGACATTTCCTCCAGGGAGGCGGAGGATTCCTCCAGCCGCGCCGCCTGATCCGACGACCCTTCGGCCAGGGCCCGGCCCGCGTCCGCGATGGAGACGGCGGCGGCGTCCATGGTCTCGACGCCGTCCACCAGCCCCTGGATGATCCGCTGGACCGGCCGGGTGACGTTCCGGACGAAAAAGAAGATGATGCCCAGGCCCACGACGGCGCCGAAAACGGCGAAACCGAAAATGGCGTACCGGCCGGTTCTGGCGCTCTCCTTGAACTGGGAAACCGCTTCCCGGGCCGTGGCGTCGATGCCCGAGAGCACGTTGGCGGCGAGGGATTCGATGCGCCCGGTCAGGGCCTTCTGGCGTTCGCCGTTTTCGTGGAATTGGCCGAAGACCTCGTCGTAGGCCGCGGCCTCGGACCGCAGCGCCGGGGTGGCGCTTTCGATCCCTTTCACCCGGCCCAGGTATTCGCCCACCTTTTCCGCGTTCGTGCCGAATCCGATGTAATACAGCGCGTGGATCCGGGCCAGGAGCGTGTTTTCGATCATGTCGCCGGCCTGGAGAATCCGCTGGATGTTGGCCTCGAAGACGGCGTTCTGGGCCGCGATCTCCTTTTCGATGTCGTCGACGTAGATGCCGGCCAGAAGGGTCAGCCCCCAGGGCTCGAAATATTGGGCAAAGGCGATCTTGGGAAAGACTTTTTCCGGATTCTCCCCCGGCTTGGGCCAGAAATAGTCGATGGAGGCCTGGCCCTTTTCCATGGCCGCCTCCACCACGATCCTGACGAACCGTTTGCCGGTCTTTTTGTCGCCGATGTCGGAAAAATCCATCCCTTCCAGCTTCCGGTTGACGCCGTGGGCCGCAACGGTGATGTCTTCGTTGATGGCGTAGAAATAATTGTTCCCCTCGAACCGGAGGTTCCGCACCGCCGCCAGCGCCGCCTCCCGGTCCTCGGGGTTTGTATTGTAGAAATGGCGGACCACGCCGACCCCCACGTTGACCACGTCCTGAATCCGTTTCAGGGACATCTCTTCAAGGCTTTTGGCCGACGCCGCCATGATGGCGTCTTCGGCCCCCCGGGTGGCCTCGCGCGAGGCGTCCTTGGCGATTTGGGACAGGGTCTGGGCGCTTTCCTGGAGAAGGGGGATATACGCCCGGTTGTCTTCGGCGGCGCGTTTCATCTTCGCCAGCAGGGACTGGAAATCGTCGGTGGCGGCGTGGATCGCGGCGGCATGGGTTTTATCGCCTGAAATATCCGCCAGGGTCTCCGCCGAGCGGTCGATCCCGTCGATGACCGCCATGATTCGCGCGTGGGCGGCTTCCTCGCCCGTGTGGGCGTACCGCTCGGTATGCCGGACGGCGCGGGTGATGTCGGCGTGGATCTCCTCGGTGATCCGGGCGATGCGGCCGTTGTCGATGACCCGGTTGAGGCTGATGTAGCCGATGGCGCCGATGAGGAGCCCGCCCGCCAGAAACAGGGCGAGCCCGCCGGTGATCTTTTTTCCGAATGAAAGGGGGGTTTTGCGCTTCATAATGCGTCCCTCTGTCCCTCTCTTCTAAGGCTTCCGTTTATCCTTCAAAACATTGTTGGAAATCACCACCCGCTGGATCTCCGAGGTGCCCTCGTAAATCGTAAACACCCGGGCGTCCCGGTAATACCGTTCCACGGGATAATCGGCGGTGAAGCCGTAGCCGCCGTGCATCTGGATGGCCTTGGCGGTGATCCGGTTGACCATCTCCGAGGCGAAGAGCTTGGCCATGGAGGCCTGCATGGTGTATTTTTCGCCCCGGTCCTTCATGGCGGCGGCGGAGAACATGAGCTGTTTGGCGGCTTCGATGTCCGTGGCCATGTCGGCGATGATCCAGCGCAGGCCCTGGAACTTGGAGATCTTCTGGCCGAACTGGTCCCGGCCCTTGGCGTATTTGACCGCCGCGTCAAGGGCCGCCTGGGCCACGCCCACGGACTGGGCCGCGATGCCGATGCGGCCGCCGTCGAGGCCTTTCATGGCGATCTTGAACCCGTCGCCCTCTTCTCCCAGCCGGTTTGCCGCCGGAACCCGGCAGTCCTCGAAGATGAGATCCGTGGTATCCGACGCCCGAAGTCCCATCTTGTCCTCGGTGTGGCCCACCTTGAGGCCGGGGTTGGGCTTTTCCACCATGAAGGCGGAGATGCCCTTGTGTCCGGCCGATTCGTCGGTCTTGGCGGTGACGATCACCATGCCGCAGTTTTCGCCGGTGGTGATGAACCGTTTCGTGCCGTTGATGACGTAATCGTCGCCGTCCCGCACCGCCGTGGTGATCTGGGCCGAGGGATCGGACCCGGCATGGGGTTCCGTCAGCGCGAAGGCGCCGATGATCTCGGCCGAGGTCAGTCGGGGCAGGATCCGCTTTTTCTGCTCTTCGGAGCCGTACCGGACGATGCTCTCGCACACGATGGAGTTGTGGACCGACATGACCACGGCGGTGGACGCGCAGGCGCCGGCGATCTCCGACAGGGCCAGCACGTAGGAGACCGTGTCGGCCCCCTCGCCGCCGTACTCCACGGGGACCATCATGCCCATGAGGCCGAGTTCGCCCATCTGCCGGAGGTTGTCGGCGGGGAACTCCTTGGTCTTGTCCCGTTCCGCCGCCGTGGCCGCCACCTCCTTGCGGGCGAACTCCCGGACCATGCTCTGGATCATGAGCTGTTCGTCTGTCAGTTTGAAAAACATAGATCGCTCTCCCTTCAAGGTCCGTAGATGACGACCAGCAGTTCCGCGGTGTCCTCGCCCACATTCCGCAACTGGTGCTGGATGCCGGAGTTGAAATGAAGCGACTCCCCGGCGCCCAGCCGGTTGACGTGGTCGCCCACGATCACCTCCACCTCGCCCGACAAGACGTAGTTGAACTCCTCGCCCTCGTGGCGGTAGCCCACGCCCTTGTGTTCCTGCATGGGCTCGATGCTCACGCGAAACGCCTTGAGGTGCTTGTTCTCGGCCCCGGGCGTCAGGGTTTCATAGGCGTAGTTGTCCGTCCGCTTGGTGTACTGTTTGACCCGGTCCTTGAGGACGGCCTCCTGCTCCCGGAGCAGAAACCTCGAGTCGATCTCCAGGGCCCGGGAGATCTGGAGCAGGGCGCCCACCGGCGGGATCGCCTTCCCCGCTTCGATTTCCTTGAGATAGTCGATGGCGTAGCCGGTCTCGTTGGCGATCCGGTCCAGGGAGATCTTCTTTTCCGTCCGGACTTCCTTGATCTTTTTGCCCACCGGCGTCAGCCGGCTCGTTTTTTTGGCTGGCATGTCGCCTCCTCCCTATGCGTAATCGTAAAACCCCTTGCCCGACTTGCGGCCCAGCCATCCGGCCTCGACGTATTTGCGCAGGAGCGGGCAGGGGCGGTATTTGGAATCCTTGAACCCTTCGTGGAGGGTCTCCATGATGGCCAGACAGGTGTCCAGGCCGATGAGGTCCGCCAGGGCCAGGGGCCCCATGGGGTGGTTCATCCCCAGTTTCATGACCGTGTCGATGTCCTCGGCCTTGCCCACGCCGTGGTAAAGGCAGTAGACGGCTTCGTTGATCATGGGCAGCAGGATCCGGTTGGCGATGAAGCCGGGGTAGTCGCTGGCCTCGGCCGGGGTCTTGCCGAATTTTTTCGACAGCGCCCAGGTCGCGTCGAAGGTCTCGCCGGACGTGGCCAGGCCCCGTATGACCTCCACCAGCTTCATCACCGGCGCCGGGTTCATGAAGTGCATGCCGATCACCTTGTCGGCCCGGCCGGTCTGGGCGCCGATGCGGCCGATGGGAATGGACGATGTGTTGGTGGACAGGATCACGTCGGGCCGGCAAATTTCGTCCAGATCCTTGAAGATCTTGAACTTGAGATCCTCCCGTTCCACGGCGGCCTCCACCACGAAATCGGCGTCGGCCATGTCCTTGATATCGGTGCTGGTCCGGATGCGCTGCAGGACCGCGTCCTTTTCGTCGCTCGCCATCTTCCCTTTGTCGACCGCCTTGTCGAGCATCTTGGTGATGGTGTTCATCCCGCGCTGGACGAATTCGTCCTTGATGTCGTTCATGATCACGTTCAGGCCGCTCATGGCCGCCACCTGGGCGATGCCGTTGCCCATTTGTCCCGCGCCGATGACGCCGAAAGTTTTGATATCGTCGAATTTCATAGGTCTGCTTTCCTCCTTGTTGTTTCGGCCGAGTGGACTGGGTGGACGCAATGGACGAAGTGGACGAAGTGGACCAACGGCCGAAACAGCAAAATAAATTCCCTTTGTCCCTTTGTCCCTTTGTCCCTTTGTCCCTCTTTCCCTATCTCTTCACCACCATCGCCACCGCTTCCCCGCC
>CAZZBE010000184.1:0-9029 GCA_964652715.1 uncultured Desulfobacteraceae bacterium | reverse complement strand
GCCGCCCTGTCCAAGGCGGTGTCCGACGCCGCCGGCTACATCGCGCAACGGGGGGCGGTCGACCGGAGCGCGCCGGTGTTGCTGCGGCTGATCTCCCAGATCGGATCGCGGTTCGGGGTCGTGGTCTCGGAAAAGGCCGCCGCTTCGGCCATCCCGGTGTTGGGGGCCGCGGGGGGCTCCATGATCAACACCGTTTTCCTGGATCATTTCCAGGACATGGCCCGGGGCCATTTTATCGTCCGGCGGCTGGAAAGAACCTACGGAAAGGACGTGGTGCAAACGCGGTATGAGAGCATCTGAATTAGTGGAAGCCCCGCCGGAAGCCGATCCGGCGGCGACGGAGGGGCTGCTGGAAGACGCCCTGACGGACGCCTTGAAACACCTGCGGGAGGCCATCCCCAGGATCGTGGACCGGCTGGGGATGGAATCGGCGGCGGACATCCGCTCCTGGATGAACGTGGTCAACGGCAAGCTGCTGCCCCGGCTTTCTCCCGATTTTCCGCTCATGGTGGCGGTTTGCGGCGGCGGATCATCGGGCAAATCGACCCTCTTCAACTCCCTGGTGGGCGACCGCCTCTCGCCGTCGGGCGGCAGCGCCGGCATCAACCGGCGGATCCTGGTTTCGGCCCCGGGCGAGCTGTTCCGGCAGAAGGAATTCGTCACCACCCTGTTCCGGCCCTTTGGCGCGGAGTCCAAACCCCTGGAGGACCAGTGCGAACTCACCCAACCGGGGTGTCCGCTGTATATCCTCAACAGCAACGTCCCCCGGAACATGGTGCTCCTGGACACCCCCGACTTCGACACCGGGGCCCGGGGGAGCTACACCAACCGGGACGTGGTCCGCCAGGCCCTGGAGTCCGCCGACATCCTCATCTACCTCTTCACCAACTCCAACTACAACAACCGGGACAACACCGATTTCATCTCCCAGGTGCTCACGGGCATCGGCATGCGAAAATGCTTCCTGGTCTACCGGGTCTACGCCATGGTGGACAACCGGGAGGTCATCGACCACGCCATGACCGTGGCCCGGCACATCTACGGCGACAACGCCGGGCGCTACGTCATGGGCATCTACCGGACCGACGAGGACAACGCCGTGGCCGCCGGCGAGAAGTTCATGGAGATGCGGCCGGCCCGGGAGGAAGATCCGCCCTTCAACCAGGCCCTGCGGGATCTGGACCCCCGGGTGCTGCGGCCCGAGTTGCTGGCCTCTATCCTGGAAGGGGTCCTGAACCGCGCCGAGGCGGTGGCGGCCCGGGCGGAACGGTCCCGGGACGCCCTCCGGCTCTATCTCGACGCCCTCCAGGCGGCTCAGAGCCGCGGCGTCCAGGAAGCGTTGCAACACTTTCCCATGGACATGATTCTCAACCGGTTCTCCGAGATCTGGATGGAGACCGACCCCTCCCACATCAGGGCCATGCGCTCCACCGGCAACTATATCGGCATGCCCTTCAAAGCCCTGTCCGGCGCCGCCAGGTGGGTGGGCCGGCGGGTCTACGGCGGCCGGCGGGAAACCGGCTCCGCCGACGCCGACTTCAGGGAGCACATTGAAGAGGACCTGCTCAACGCGGTGAGCAACCTCCACCGGAAAGCCCTCAACCCCGAGATCGAGGTCACCCTGCCGGAGAATGATCCGGTGGCCCGGCGGATGGCCGACGCCGTCGAGCGGATCCGGGGGGAGGTCGATGACCCGTCCGGGGAAGAAGATGAAACGGGGACGAAAGACGAACGGCCTCCCGTCGACCGCCATGAGCCGCCGCCCCGGATGGAGCCGGGCGACGAGAAGGGGACGGTTCAATTCCGGGTCCCGGCCCATCCGGCGGCGGCCGCGGCCCGGGAATCGCTGGAGGCGCGGAACTGGAAGCGGTCCGTGGACCGGATCATGGAACAGAAAGAAGAAATTCTCCAGCTTTCGGAGACCATCCACAACGATCTGATCTATCTGGCCCATGTGTTTCGAAAGCGGATGAAGTTTCCGGACAAGATCCGCCAGACCGTATCGGCCTTCATGAACGTGCTGCCGGCCACCGCGGCGGTCACCTACATTCTTTCCACCGGCGATCCGGTGGGCGCCGCGGGCATCAAGGTGAAGCTCACCGGCCTGTTCGGCCTCCACGACCTCTACGCCCTGGTGGCCCTGCCCGCCACCACGGGTCTGACCCAGGCCGACCGGCGGCAACTCGAATCGCTGCTCCGGCCCATCGCCCAGGCGTGGCTCAACGCCAACCTCCAGACCGTCCAGGAGATTTTCGAAAAGGAGGTCACCGGCGATCTCATCGCGGCCGCCGAGGCGGCGATCGAGGAATCGGAACCCCTCATCCAGGAGATCGAATCGACCATCGACGCCAGCAGAAAGGCGGTGACCTCCCCATGAATTTCAGCTCCCGTGAAGCCGCCCTCGCCGCATTGGGCCGGATCGAGGGATACAAAACCGACATCGAATGGGCCATGGAAACGCTGGAGGCCGCGCCCCTCTGGCGGCCGGCCGCGGCGCTCCGGAAACAGGCGGGCGAGGCCCTCCACATGATCTCGGACCTGGCCGAACGCTTCGAGCGGAAGCTGGTGATCACCATCGTGGGGCCCTGCGGCGCGGGAAAATCGACGCTGCTCAACGCCCTGTCGGGGGTGGACGATCTTTCCGAGTCGGGCCTGGACCGGCCCACCACCCGCCGGCCGGTGGTGCTCTGCCGGGACCGGAGCGACGCCCTCCAGCTCATCGAACGGTTGGGGGACGACAACGTCCGGATCCGCCACAGTCGCGACGCCGCGGCCCTGGACCACATCCTGCTCATCGACACGCCGGACATCGACAGCACCGAACAGGCCCGCCACGCCCCCATCGTCCGGGAGGCCATCGCCCTGTCGGACGTCCTCATCTGCCTTTTCGATTCGGAAAACCCCAAACGGCGGGACTACATCGATTTCCTCGCCCCTTACGTCCAGGTCTTTTCAGGGGAATCCCTCCTGTGCGTCCTCAACAAGTGCGACCGCCAGGACGAGGATGAACTCCGGGAGACCATCCTGCCCGAACTGGCCGGCCACCTCCGCGGCGCCTGGGACAAACCGGTGCGCGACATCCTCTGCCTCGCGGCCCGCCGCCATCTCGACGATCCCAAATGGGACCCCAAGGCGCCCCCGAAACACGACTTCGACCAGTTCGAGGCCCTGAGAGACGAGATTTTCGGGGCCTTCAATTCCGCCGGCCACATCGTGGACCGTCGCCTTGAAAACGCCCGAAGTTTGAAAGATTATGTGTCGGCGGAGATCCGCCTCCAGGTGGAACGGGACGGCGAGGCCCTGGTGTCGGCCATGAAGCGGATCCGGGAAGCGGAGGCCGTGGCCGCCGACAGCGCCGTGGACACCCTCCGGAGCGACGATCCCCGCCGGATGCTGGGGGTCAACGTGCTGCTCTACCAGAAACTGGCCCAGCGATGGCTGGGGCCGGTGGGCTGGATCATCGCCATCTGGGCCCGGGTGCTGACCTTCGGCGCGGGCGTGGCGGCCATGTTCCGTTTCGGGCGCCCCATCACCCAGGTGCTGGGGGTGGGCCGATCCGGACGCCCATCCGGGGAAAGCGGGTCCGCGGCCAATGAAGCGGAAAAAGGGGAACGGGTCGACACCGCCCTGCGGGATTACCGCAAGACGCTCCTGCGGGAATGGCCGGACATCTCCGAAGCCCTGATCCGGAGCCGGTTCGAGAAATCCGTCCGCCGGATCGAAGAGGCCCTTCCCGACCGGGAAGCCCTGGGCGACGAACTCGCCACCCTCTGGAACGAGGCCCTGGAGGATGCCATGGAACGGGCCGCCCGGAAGCTCTCCGGTCTCGGGCTCCAGTTTCTCTTCAACCTCCCGGTGCTGGCCCTCATCGCCTACGTGGGGTGGATGACCACCGACGCCTTCCTCCGCGAAGCCTATTTCACCGGCGACTTTTTCCTCCATGCGTTCCTGACCATGGGCCTCATCCTGTTTCTGTGCTTCTTCTTGTATCAGATCATCGTCCGGCTGGCCGCCGGAACGGAACGGCTGACCGGACAGGCGTTCGAGGCGGTAAAAGAGCAAGTGGCGGAAGAACGGACCATGCCCATGAACCCCATCGGGGAGCAGGTGGCGGCCGTGTTGGGGTTGAGCGCGTTGCCGGCGGAGGGAGGAAAAGTTGACGATCATTGAGGAGAAATGATCATGTTGTCAGTCGTATTGGAATGGCTTTGAACATTTAACTTTTGCAATAACATTTTGCAATGGATTGGGATTCCAAAAATGATTAAAGATATTCGCATACAAAATTATAAATCCATACAAAGATTAAAAATGAACATAGGTCGCTTAAATGTCTTGATTGGAGAAAATGGATCAGGGAAAACGAATGTCTTAGAAAGCATTGCATTGGCTTCCGCCGCTTCTATCAATAAATTGGACAATGAATTTTTATCGTCAAGAGGAATAAGGGTGACTGAACCCAAATTTATGCGATCCGCTTTCGACAATGAAAATATTGATAAAGA
The DNA here is from genome assembly GCA_964652715.1 of uncultured Desulfobacteraceae bacterium. Lineage (GTDB taxonomy): Bacteria > Desulfobacterota > Desulfobacteria > Desulfobacterales > JAABSP01 > JAABTD01. The sequence goes on along the minus strand of CAZZBE010000184.1, from coordinate 4,524 downwards.
TATTCACATTAGCTTTACTGGAGATGAAGATGTTTCTTTTTCTTGTCGATTGCAAAATGACAACAAGCCGTATTCTAAATGGAAAGTAGAGTATGGCGACTTTGATCTTTCTAAATCAAATATTGATGTTGAAAAGCTTATAGCGTCAAATTCTAAGTTGATTCAGGATTTGATCGGAAGCATTAACAGCAATGAAGAGCTAATCAATAGAGTTGCTGAAATAACCCAGGAGTTTAAAGACGGTCGAATATTGCCAGAACGACTAAAAAATGCTTTAGAAAATGCTATTGGTTATTCACTTAATAAAAAGAATATAATCGAAAAACTGAATCTCCAAGACTTTCTTGTCTATTCTCCTGAAAATTTTTCGTTAAGAGTATTTGAAAAAGAAGGACAAATCGAACCCTTGGGAATAAACGGAGAAGGGCTTTTTAAGCTCTTAAAGGTTTTGAGCATGGAAAACAATGCGAGCAAATTTAAAATATTAAAGAAAAAACTCAGATTTATTGATTGGTTCAAAGATTTTGAAATGCCGGAGAAGTTGTCGGAAAACGAAAAATATATAAGAATTAAAGATAAATATTTGACTGAAGAACTTTCATGTTTTGATCAAAAAAGTTCAAATGAAGGCTTTTTATTCCTTCTTTTTTATTTTTCACTTTTTATCAGTGAAAATACGCCTGATTTTTTTGCAATCGACAACATCGACGCCTCTCTAAACCCAAAACTGTGTTCGCACATGACAAAAGAATTGGTCTCTTTAGGGAAAAAATATCATAAACAGGCTATTTTAACGACGCACAATCCCGCTGTTTTAGATGGGCTCAATCTTGATGATCCTGATCAAAAACTGTTTGTCGTTTATCGCAACAAATTGGGATACACTAAAATTAAACAAATTTTAAAACCAAAGCCTCTTGAAGGGCAAGAGCCTGTAAAATTATCTGAAGCCTTTTTAAGAGGTTATATAGGAGGCTTGCCAAAAGGATTCTAATATGACAAATTTTGGCTTTATTACGGAAGGCGTAACCGATCAAATTGTAATCGAGTATATTCTCAATGGCTATTTTAACACCGACGACATCAACATAAATGAGCTTCAGCCATTGCGTGATGAAACAGATCGCCACCGATCTGAAAATTATGGTGGATGGAAATTGGTTTTTGATTATTGCAAATCCGAAAAATTTAAACAAGCGTTTCAGTTTAATGATTATATAATAATTCAAATAGATACCGACGTGTCGGAAGAACCGCATTACGATGTTTCAAAACGGGATGCGACGACGGGAAGAGAATTAGGCGTTGTTGAATTAATAGGAAAAGTGAAAGAAAAATTTAATAACTTAATCGGTTTGGAATTTTTTGATGAGTATCAGGAAAAAATTATATTCGCGATTTCAGTGCATTCTATCGAATGCTGGTTGTTGCCGTTGTATTATAATGACAGGAAAAAATACAAAATTGTTAATTGTCTGCAAACATTAAATCGCGAATTGAATCGACAAGAAGGTTTTACAATTGATCGCGACAATAAAAAAGTCGATTATTATGAAAAAATCGCCAAAAATTTTCGTAAGCATAAAAGATTGATTGGATGGTGTGAAGAGAATCCAAGTTTTGGGATTTTTATTGAAGAACTTAGAAAAAGAGATATAAATATTGAGACATTGGCCAATGTTTGATACAAAAAATGATCTTTTGACTCAAATCCGCCTCGGCGAGGACAACCGGCTTGAATTGAAATCCGTTATGTTTCGCGGCAAAAAGGCAACGGGTCCCCATCCCGACGGATTGGCGGATGAAATCGCCGCGTTCGCGAACAGTTCCGGCGGCGTCCTAGTCCTGGGAATCGATGAGCGGACCCAAAAACCGCAGGACATGAGCCTTGAGCAATTGACGCTCTTAGAACATTGGCTGCACGGCATCTGCACGGATCGGATCAAGCCGCCGCCCCTGTGCCGGATCGAAAAATGGGAACTCTCGGACGAGCCCGACCATCCAAAACCGATCCTGAAAGTCGATATCCCTCGAAGTCTCTGGGTCCACGAGAGCCCCAACGGCCATTTTTACCGCATCGGCAGCAGCAAGCGGAAAATGAGTACGGATTATATCATCCGGTTGGGGCAGCAACGCAGCCAGACCCGGATGATCCGCTTCGACGAGCAGCCGGTGGTTCAAGCGCCGCTCGACGCGCTCGATCCGGCGCTTTATGAACGGTTCCGGACGCCTCGAACCCATGACGAAGACATGGACTTCCTCCGGAAACTCGGAATGGTATCATTCGACGACCGGGGCGAAATCCATCCCTCCGTTTCGGGTATTCTGATGGCGTGCCGCGACCCCCGGGACTGGATGCCGAACGGTTTCGTTCAGGCGGTGGCCTACCACGGAACTTCTCCCGCGGTCCCGAACGGCAAGCTGCCTTACCAACTGGACGCCCGGGACATATCCGGATCGTTGGACGAGCAGGTCCGCGAAGCCTGTCGTTTCGTCACGCGGAACATGAAAGTGGGCGCCATCAAGGACCTGGGCCGAAAGGACATCCCCCAGTACGACCTGGCGGCGGTCTTCGAGGCCGTGGTCAACGCCGTGGCGCATCGGGACTACGCTGTTTATGGATCGAAAATCCGGCTCAGGATGTTCGCCGACCGGCTGGAACTTTACTCGCCGGGCGCCATTCCCAACACCATGACCGTCGAAAGCCTCCTCTACCGGCAAGCCGCCCGCAATGAAACGCTGACCAGCCTCCTGGCGAAATGCACCGTGCCCGACGACATCGCCTGGCTCGAGACCAACCGGCGAACCCTAATGGACAAGCGGGGAGAAGGGGTCCGGATCATCATGGAAAACAGCGAAAGATTGTCGGGAAAACGTCCCTTATTTCAACTCATCGACGAATCAGAATTGATGCTGACGATCTTCGCGGCGGGCGGGGGATCCGATTAAGGCAAAAGACCATGGCAACGCCCGCGAAAAAAAACGCCACATACGACGATCTCTACCGCATCCCCGACACCATGATCGGCGAAATCATCGACGGCGAATTGCACGCCATGCCGAGGCCGTCGCCGAAACATGCGAAGGTGGCTTCGGATCTGGGCGCCGTCGTTACCTATGCGTACCGGTTCGGCCGCGGGGGCCCAGGGGGATGGATCATTTTGGACGAACCCGAACTTCAATTCGACACGGTCGGGGCCGAGCCGTTTCAGGAGATTGAAATCGACCTGGCGGACCTGTGGCTGGATTGAAGATAGTTCAACATCGCGAACAGCCCCACCCCGAACAGCATGATCCCGGCGCCGATGGAAAAGGCCAGCCGAAGGTGGAAGAGGTCCATCATCAGGCCCGCCAGAAAGGACCCCCCCAGCATCCCGGCGGAGTGGGCCATGGTCATCAGCGCCATGACGGATCCCATGGCTTTCACCGAATTGCCCTTGTCCACGGCCATGGCCATGATGGACACCATGGAGACGCCGCCCCCGACGCCGAAGATCAGGTTGGACCGGAAAAGGTCCCAGAAACCGGTCGACCAGGCGAAGGAGGCCACCGCGTAAACGACGATCAGACCGCCGACGGTCGCCATGAGCCGCCGGTTCATCCGGTCGGCCAGCAGGCCCAGCGGCGTCTGCAGGACGCCGCTCACCAGCACCCCCATCATCACCAACAGTCCGATGGCCGAGCTGGACAGCGAAAATTCCCCGTCGGCGAAAACCGGCAGAAAGCCCCAGATGACGCCGATGCAGGCCGTGTAGGTGAACCGGAAAACGGCCAGGCCCGCGATCTCCCGATCCGCCAGCAAGGCGCGCCAGGCGGCGGGCGGTTCCCCCCGGGACAAGGCCCGCTCCGTCCGGGTCGGCGGCAGAAACACCAGGCTTCCCAGGAACCCCACCAGGGCCAGGGCCCCCATGCACCCGAAAGACGCCGACAGGCTGAACCGGTCGTTGATGGCGCCGCCCACCAAAGGCCCGAGGCTCAACCCCATGAAGACGGAGATGTTGAACAGGCCCATGACGAACCCCTCCTTCCGGGGCGGCGTGATGTCCCCCACATAGGCCTGGACCACCGGCATGATCATGGCCGACGCCACCCCCTGCACCAGCCGGATGAAGATCAGCATCTCCACGGATTTGGAAAAGATAAAGGCCACGGAAATGACCGCGTAGGCGCAAAGCCCGGCCACGATGAAGGGTTTCCGGCCCTGGCGGTCGGAGCGACGGCCGAAATAGGGGAGAAAAATCGTCCGGGAAAGGGAGAACGCGCCGAAAATCAATCCGATATAAAGGCCGCTGGCGCCCAGGTCGTGGGCGTAAACCGGGAGAAGCGGCACCACGATGCCGACGCCGGTCACCGTGGCGAAGAGAGAAAAAAAGAGGGTGGCGAACACCCGTTTGTCGATTTTGTCCATTTCCGGCAAATCCATTCCGGCGGTGAAAAAGTCTATCGAAATTAAAATTGAGCACGCTACCACGCCCCGACGGCCTTCACAAACGGTTTTTTCCGGGACGGCGCCGCGCCGCGAAC
>CAZZBE010000183.1:8010-9093 GCA_964652715.1 uncultured Desulfobacteraceae bacterium | reverse complement strand
TGACGCAACTGGCGGAGGTGGCGGTGAACAGGGCGTCCACCACCCCCAGCCGGGGGCCGTCGGCGGCGGCCGGAAGCGTCAACAGGGCCGTTCCCAGACCGATGAGCAGGAGAAAACCGATCACCGACAGGCGGGCCGGGGACAGAAAGATCGCGCGACGAAAACCGGACCAGCCGTTGCGGGCGAATCTTTTTGTCATGGGATCGGCTTCCTGGTGAAATGGTGTTGACGCGAGCCGCCGGGCCTCCTAAATAGGGGTTGCTTTTACCAGATCCATGGGGTTGTGCAACGGATTTTAAGGATGAAGAGAGGGGGACGGATAATGTTGTTCGTGATCGATGTGGGCAATACCAACACGGTGCTGGGGATTTATGACGGCGATCGGCTGGTGGAGGACTGGCGGATCCGGACCGAGCGCAACACCACCGAGGATGAGCTGAACGTGCTGATCCGGGGGTTGTTCTCCGGCGGCGGCGTGGAGATGGGGCGGATCGACCGGACCATCATTTCCAGCGTGGTGCCGCCCATGATGACCTTGCTCGATTCCTTCTGCCGAAAGTACCTGGGCCACGCGCCCCAATGGGTGGACGCCAGGACGTCCGGCCGGATGCCCATCCTCTACGGCAACCCGGCGGAGGTGGGCGCCGACCGGATCGTCAACGCGGTGGCCGCCTACGAGCGATACCGGACGGGTCTCATCGTCATCGACTTCGGCACCGCCACCACCTTCGATGCGGTCTCGGCCAAAGGGGAATACCTGGGCGGCGCCATCAGCCCCGGCATCCGGATTTCGGCCGAAGCGCTTTTCATGAACGCCTCCAAACTGCCCCGGGTCGATCTCCTCCAGTCCCCCGACCGGGTTATCGGCAAGGATACGGCCGGCTCCATCAAATCGGGGATCATTTACGGCTACGCGGGTCTGGTGGAGGGCATGGTCCGGCGGATGTCCGCCGAGATGGACCCGCCCCCAAAAGTGATCGCCACCGGCGGTCTGGCTCCCCTCATGGGCCGGGTCTGCGAGGTGATCGAGTCGGTGGAGGGGGATTTGACGCTGGAGGGGCTGCGGTTGATTTATGAAAAGGA
>CAZZBE010000183.1:5068-7910 GCA_964652715.1 uncultured Desulfobacteraceae bacterium | reverse complement strand
AGCGGATCGTTGGCCAGGAGCGTTTCGATGCACCGGTCCACGAGGTCGGCGTCGTCGCCCTTCTCCAGTTCCTTGCCGATCAGGTCCGCCCATCGATGAAGCTGCTCCCGGTGGGCTTCCAGGAGTTCCGGGGTCCGCCGGGTGGCGCCGTAATGGCCGTAGCAGTAGATGTCGTGGGGGGCCGCCAGCAGGGTTTCCAGGCTTTCCAGGCTGGTTTCGAGGAAAAATCGGGGCGGGGTGGCGGGGCGGAGATAAATGGCGCCGTCGCCCAGGTCCATGAAGACGCCGGCGGCTTCGCCCCCGAACAACACGTCGCCGAACCGGTAGCTGACGTGATGCGGCGCGTGGCCGGGGGTGAGGTAGGGAACCACCTTTTCAGCCGCGCCGACGTCAAAGGGGCCCTCCGCCGTCGTCAGCAGGTTTTCGGGGACCGGCGCGATGGGCCCGTAGGCCTCGGCGGTTTTGCCCAGGGTCTTGAGGCTCCCCTCCCACAACCGGGTCGGTTCGGCCAGGTGGGAGACCGCCTTGGGATGGCAGATCACCGGCGTGTCCGGAAAGTGCCGGAGCAAATCCCCGACCCCGCCGGCATGGTCGATGTGGATGTGGGTGAGGAAGATGCCGGCCAGTCGTTCGACGCCCAGATCCCGGATGGCCGCGGCCAGGACCGGAACGGTCGAGGCCGGACCGACGTCCACCAGGAAGGCGGCGTCGTCTTCTTTGTAAAGCCAGGCCCCGATGAAATCGGTGAACCCGGTCAGTTCCTGGTCCAGGGGGATGAGCCGGCAGCCGGGGGCGACGTCAAGAATCCGCATCGGTGGAGAGTCCCATTTCCGTTTCGAGTTTCCGTATTTCCAGCCGGAGGGTTTCCCGTTCGGCTTCGCTCAGATCCGGTGCCGCCAGCCGCCGCTGAAGGCCCAGCAGGATCATTTCGGTCCGGTAGTCGGTGCAGGTGTAAACCCCCGTCTGGGTCATGATCTCAGGCCCTTTTCCCCTATTTGAGCTTTTTTTTGCTCAGTTCCCGGTAAATCCGGAAAAAGGCGTCGTTTTCGTTGATCCCCCGCTGAAGGATCTTCTCCAGATTGTCGAGATCGGACAGGTTGATGATCATGTTGACGCTCTTGTTGAACGCCGTCATGTTGTCCATGGTCTTGAACCGATCCGTGAACAGGACCACGAAGATCTCCCGCCGCACTTCCATCAGGAGCTGATCCAGGAATTTGAGCACATGGTTGGCGTCGGGGTTGGGGGTGCCGAAGTTCTCGTTGAGAGCCACCAGATTGAAGTCGTGGCTCCGCATCTGCTTGAGGGCGTCCCGGGGCGTCTCGGTCTCCGAGATGTGGTAGTTCATGGTCTTGAGCACCGAGGCGATCCGCGCCCGGACCTTCTCGTCGGGCTCGCAGATCAGGGCGGTGACGGCCCCTTCTTCGAGCCAGTCGAAGGGGTTGCCCATGGCGTGCAGGTCTTTCGCGTCGGCGCCCGGTTCCTGGGCGGCGGGTTTCTGGGCCGGGGCTTTGGCCTCCCGGTCGGGGGCGGGTTTGGGGGCCGCCTTTTGGGGGCTGCCGGGATCGACGGTGATTTTGTTCTTGCACTTGGGGCAGGCGACGGCGATGGTCTGGCCCTTGGGAATCCCTTCCAGCTTCTTGTCGGGTATTTTGATCTTGGCGCTGCACTTGGCGCATGCGACATCCATGGTCGGCGTCTCCTATTTTTTTCCGTATCCTGAATCGATCTCCAGGTGCTCGATGTCGGTGGTGGCCTCGCCCCGCTCGCTCTTGACCCGGTCGATGCCGCGCCCCACCACGCCCCGCCGGGAGCAGTAGGCCATGGCGGTCTCCTCGGTGATGAGCCCCTTGGAATAGAGATCGATGCAGCTGTCGTCGAAGGTCATCATGCCGAAGGGGTGGCTCGCCGACTGGATGTCGTAGAAGGTCTTGCCCTCCGCCTCGCCGTTGAGGATGGCCTCCCGGGCCCGCATGTTGTTGCCCAGGACGTCGAAGGCGGGCACTCGGCCCCCGCCGATCTTGGGCAGCAGCCGCTGGCAGACGATCCAGCGGATGGTGCCGGCCATGCGAATCCGGATCTGTTTCTCCTCCTCGATGGTGAACATGCCCAGGATCCGGTCGACGGACTGGCCGGCGTCCACGGTGTGGAGGGTGGAGAGCACCAGGTGGCCGGTCTCGGCGGCGCTCAGGCCGATTTCCACGGTCTCCCGGTCCCGCATTTCGCCCACCAGGATGACCTTGGGCGCCTGGCGCAGCGCGGCCCGGAGACCGCTGGAGAAGGCGTCGAAATCGTTGCCCATTTCCCGCTGGTTGAAGGTGGCCTTTTTATGGGGATGGGAGAACTCCACCGGGTCCTCCAGGGTCACCACGTGGACGGCCTGGGTCTCGTTGATGTCGTTCAACACCGCCGCCAGGGAGGTGGACTTGCCGGAACCGGTGGCGCCGGTGACGAAGATGATCCCGTTCTTTTCCGAGGCCATCTTGGAAAAGGCTTTGGGGAGACCCAGGTCGTCGAGGGTGGGGATCTTGGTGGCCAGCTGGCGGAGGACGGTGGTGTATTTGGCTCGCTGGGCAAAGACGTTGACCCGGAAGCGGGACTTGCCCGGCAGTTCGTAGGAGAGGTCGCAGGAGCCTTCTCTGATCAGCGTCTCGGTGAGCCGCCGGTCCCCGTTGATCAGGTTGAGGGCGAAAACCTCGGTCTGGAACGGGGTCAGTTCGTTGAAGGGCGGGTCGAGTTCCACGCCCGCCAGTTGCCCGGAACTCTCCACCTGAAACGGCTTGCCCGCCGTGATGTTCAGGTCGGAGACACTGCCGTGGGAATCCAGCATCCGGGTCAGGAT
>CAZZBE010000183.1:0-4968 GCA_964652715.1 uncultured Desulfobacteraceae bacterium | reverse complement strand
CCGTGATGTTCAGGTCGGAGACACTGCCGTGGGAATCCAGCATCCGGGTCAGGATGTAGTCGATTTCCTGTTTTCTCATAACGCCTCCTCAAAACAGTGGTTAGTGGCGTGTGGATAGTAGCTTGTTTTTCGTCAGAGCACACCGTTCACTATCCACTATCCACTATCCACTATCCACTACTCACTAAGCGTCCGTGAAATCCGTAGGCGGATTCTTCAACAACGGCCGGAACCGGGCCTTTTCGTTGCTCTTTATGTAGGCCTCGTCGGGACTGATCATCTTCTTGTCCAGGAGCCCCATGATGGCGTCGTCCAGAACCTGCATGCCGTACTTTTTTCCGGTCTGCATGGCGGAGTTGATCTGGTAGGTCTTGTTCTCCCGGACCAGGTTGCGGACCGCCGGGGTGGCGATCATGATCTCCTGGGCGCAGCACCGCCCCTTCTTGTCGACGCGCTTGAACAGCACCTGGGCCACCACCGCCCGGAGGCCGTCGGACAGGGTGGAGCGGATCTGCTCCTGCTCGTTGGCGGGAAAGACCTCGATGACCCGGTCCACGGTCTTGGCGGCGCTGCTGGTGTGGAGGGTGCCGAAGACCAGATGGCCGGTGGAGGCGGCCTCCACCGCGAGGCGGATGGTCTCCAGGTCCCGCATTTCCCCCACCAGGATGATGTCCGGGTCCTCCCGGAGGGCGCCGCGAAGGGCGGCGGAGAAGGTCTTGGTGTGGGTTCCCACCTCCCGGTGGTTGACGATGCACCCCTGGCTCTCGTGGACGAATTCGATGGGGTCTTCCACGGTGAGGATGTGGTCGTTCCGGGTCTTGTTGGCCACGTCGATGATGGCCGCCAGGGTGGTCGATTTGCCGGATCCGGTGGGGCCGGTCACCAGCACCAGTCCCCGGGGAAGGCTGGCCAGTTTGTTGAGCACCGGCGGCAGACCCAGCTGCTCCGCGGTGAGAATCGTGCTGGGGATCTCCCGGAAGACGGCGGCGCAGCCGTTGCGCTGCATGAAGAAGTTGGCCCGGTATCGGGCGAGATTGGGGATCTCGTAGCCGAAGTCCACGTCGCCGGTCTCTTCGAAGACCTTGATCTTGTCTTCGGGCGCGATCTCGTAGAGTATGGCCTTGAGGCCGTCGTTGTCGAGGGTCTTGTACTTGATCCGCTCGATGTCGCCCCGGAGCCGGATGGCCGGGGGCTGTCCCGACACCAGGTGGAGGTCGGACCCGCCCTGGTCGTTCATCAGTTTGAAAAAGGCGTCGATTTTTGCCATGGATTTACCTCGGTTTGTGTTACATCAGGGTTCGCGCCATGCTGAACAGGGTGGCGACCAGGAATGTCCGCAGAAAGACGATGGCCAGGAGAACCAGGATGGGGGAAAGATCGATCCCGCCATAGACCACCGGCAGGTTGCGCCGGATATAGTACATCACGGGGTCCGTCACGTTGTTGATGAACCGGACGATGGGGTTGTAGGGGTCGGGACTCACCCACGACAAAACGGCGCGGGCGATGACGATCCACATGTAGATCACCAGCGCGAAATCCAGCACCACGGCGATTGCATTGAGAAAATGACCAAAGATAAACATAAACGTGAAACCTCTCGGCCTCTTGATTTTTAAGCGTTTAAGACTTAATGGTTGTCCAACAGCGTCGCCCAGTATGGGAAAATACTGAAATTATGGATGAGAAGTCAAGTTATTCTTGACGCATCGAGCGGGCGAATCCAAACTTCAAGGAGCGATACATGACAAAACGGATCGGTTTTATCGGCGCGGGGAACATGGGAGAGGCCATGATCGGCGCCATGATCGGCGCGGAGATCTTCCCCCCGGAGGCCATCGCCGTCAGCGAGCCGTCGGAAGCGCGGCGTCGGGCCGTGGCGGACGCCTGGGGCGTGGCCGCGGCGCCGGACAACTTCACCCTCTTCAGGGATTCGGACATCGTGGTGCTGGCGGTCAAACCCCAGATGATGACGGACGTCCTGTCGGAGATCGCCGGCCGGCCGGACTACGCCAATCCGGACCGGACCCTGGTCGTTTCCGTCGCCGCCGGGATCCCCATCCGGAAGATCGCGGACCTGCTCCACGGCCCCCTGGACCCGGCGGCCCGGAAGCGGATGCCCGTCATCCGGGTCATGCCCAACACCCCGGCCCTGGTGCTGGCGGGCATGTCGGGGATGAGCCCCAACGCCGACGCCGATGAAAACGACATCCGGATCGTCCGGGAGATTCTATCGGCCATGGGCGAGGTCCGGGAGCTGGACGAATCCCTCCTGGACGCGGTCACCGGCGTCTCGGGGTCGGGCCCCGCCTATGTCTTCTATCTCGTGGAGGCCATGACCGAGGGCGGGGTCCGGGCCGGGCTTTCCCGGGAGGATGCCGCGGCCCTGACCCTTCAGACCGTCAAGGGCGCCGTCCGGCTCATGGAGGAGCGGGGAGAGGACCCGGCCGAGCTGCGGCGGAAGGTGACCTCGCCGGGCGGGACCACCGAGGCCGCGCTCCGGGTGATGGAATCGGCCAACGTCAAGGACGGTATCGCCGAAGCGGTGGCGGCGGCCGCCCGGCGGTCGAAGGAGCTGAGCGGATGACGCCACTGGAAAGGAGACGGCCGTGTTAGAGACGGATTCGCAGGCCGAAAGCCGCGTTTACCTGCTGCTGCGCATCGGGCTGGGGGTGATCTTCATCCTGGCCAGCTGGGACAAAATCCGTCATCCCGCCGCCTTTGCCGAGGCGATCCGGAACTACATGCTGCTGCCCCATGGGATGGTCCATCCGGTGGCGATTCTGCTGCCGTGGGTGGAGGCCGTCTGCGGGGGCCTGCTCATCGCCGGGCGCCTCACCCTGGGGAGCGTGGTCATCGTCAACGGGCTGATGGCGGTGTTTACGGCGGCCCTGGCGATCAATCTCGTTCGCGGGGTGGATGTGGCCCGCGGCTGTTTTTCGGTGGCCGACGAAAGCGGCGGGGGGTCTTATGCCTGGCGCCTGGCGCGGGCTCTGGCGATCCTGGCGGCCGGGATCTGGGTGCTGCTCTACGAAATCCGAAAGGAGGCCGAGGATGACCGCTCTTTTTCCGGCTGACCGGCGCGCCGTTGTCCTGATCTTCCTGGCGGCGGTCCTGGTTCTCTTTCCGGTCGCCGGCCGGGGGGAGGGCGAGCCCTTTTCCGTCGCCATCGAAACGGCGCCCCGGGAACTGGCGCCGGGGGACCGGTCCATGGTCGCGGTCGCCTTTACCATCGCCCCGGACCACTATCTTTATGCCGCCAAGACCACGGTCGCGCCCGGCGAGACGGCCGGGCTATCCTTCGGCGATCCGGTGAAACCGGCCGGCAGGGAGAAATCGGACCCCTTCATGGGGACGGTCGCCGTCTACGAGGGGACGGTGGTGATCGACGTGCCGGTCTTCGCGGCGCCGGACGCCCGGGCCGGGCCCCGGGAGATTCCCATCGAGATCGGCTACCAGGGCTGCACCCGGGAGATGTGCTTTCTGCCGGTAACCAAAACCCTCCGGATGGATCTTGAAATCACCACCGCCGGGGCCGCGGCGACAGCCCCCTTTTTCGAACCCGCGCGGCCGCCGTCGTTGCCGGAACCGACGGCGGCGGAGGCCCCGCCCCCGGATGCCGATGCGTCGGCCTTTGACCGGGCCGCGGCCCGTTTCGGGGTTTTCGGGGTGCTGGCGGCCGCCTTTTTGTGGGGGGTGCTGGCCAGCCTCACCCCCTGCGTCTACCCCATGATCCCGGTCACCGTCGGCGTCATCGGCGCCGGCAGCGGCGGGCGGCCGTCGCGGGGGTTCGGATTGTCCGTCCTCTATGTGCTGGGCATGTCCCTCACCTATGCCGCGTTAGGAGTGGCGGCGGCCTGGACCGGCGGCCTTTTCGGCGCCTGGGCCAGCCATCCCGCCATCCGCATCGCGGCGGCGGCCCTGTTCGTGGTCCTGGCGCTGGGGATGTTCGACGTCATCTACATCCAGATGCCCGCGGGCCTCTCGACCCGGCTGGGCGGGGCCAGGGGGGCGGGCGCCGCGGGGGCGTTTCTCACCGGCATCGTGTCCGGGGCCGTGGTGGGACCGTGCGTGGGGCCCCTGCTGGTGGCGGTGCTGATCTACGTGGCCGGCCTGGGCAGCAAGTTCATGGGGTTCCTGATCATGTGGACCTTCTCCCTGGGCATGGGGCTCCTCTTCCTGGTGGTGGGGACTTTTTCCGGGGCGTTGGCCGGGCTTCCCAAATCGGGGGTCTGGATGGTCCGGCTCAAGCACCTTTTCGGCGTGCTCCTGCTCGCCGCGGCCCTGTACTATCTCCAGCCGGTGCTCCGCCACGGGACCTTCTGGCTGGCCCTGGGCGGCCTCCTGACGGGCCTCGGGGTCTTCGCCGGCGCCTTCGATCCCCTCACGGCCGACGCCGGGGGCCGCCGCCGGGTGATGAAGAGCATCGGGATCATCCTGGTGGTCCTGGGGGCCGTCTACGTGGCCCGGTTCGCGTTGGACGACCGGCCCGGGACGCCGGTCGGGACGGCGCCGTCCGCCGGCGGCATCGTCTGGCGCCGGAACGAGCCGGCCGCCCTGGACCAGGCCCGGACCCGGGGGAAGCCGGTGATGATCGACTTCCGGGCCGACTGGTGCTCGGCCTGCCGCCGGATGGAGGCGGAGACCTTTCCGGATCCGGCCGTGATCCGCCTGGCTGAAAATTTCGTCCCGCTCAAGATCGACGGCACCGATCCCTCGGACCCTCGGGTCAGGGCCCTCCATGAAAAATACGGGGTGGTGGGGCTGCCGACCCTGGTGTTTCTGGACAGCGGGGGGCGGATGCTGACGGACAGGACCATCACCGAGTTCGTTCCGCCGGGGGAACTGGCGGAGCGGATGCGGGCGGTGATGCGGGAGTGAAGGGGGGGAGGGGTGGAGGGGTGGAGGGACAGAGGGACAGAGGGACAAAGGGACAGAGGGACAGAGGGACAGAGGGACAGAGGGACA
>CAZZBE010000182.1:0-9111 GCA_964652715.1 uncultured Desulfobacteraceae bacterium | reverse complement strand
TTCGACCCGTTTTTCTCGACGAAATTCCTCGGCCGGGGCATGTCCATGGCCGCGGCCCTGGGAATCGTCCGGGGCCACGGCGGCGTCCTCTCCGTGACTTCGGCGCCGGGGAGGGGAACCACCGTCTACATCGATTTGCCGTTGGTGGAAGAAAAGGGAAACGCCCGTGCTGAATAGTCCGTACTGGAACCCGTACCTTGAAACCCTGCCGGCGGAAAAGCTGCGGGGGTTGCAGCTCCGTAAATTCCAACGGATTTTCAAATGGGCCTGGGAGCGGTCCAAATTCCATCGGCGGCTCTACGACGACGCCGGCGTGCGGCCGGAGGACATCCGGACCCTTTCGGACATCCGGCGGGCGCCCAAGGTGGAGAAGTCGATGATGCAGGCCATCCAGCGGAAACCGCCCTTTCCCTACGGCGACGCCCTCTGCGTGCCCCTGGAGGACGTGGTGGAATTCCGCCAGACCAGCGGCACCACCGGTCAGCCGGTCTATCAGCCGGATACGTGGCAGGACTGGGAGTGGTGGTCGGAGTGCTGGGCCTTCATCCTCTGGGCTCAGGGGTACCGGCCCGGGGACCGCGTCTTTATTCCTTTTGGATACAATGTTTTCGTGGCCTTCTGGGCCGGCCATTATGCCGCCGAGAAGATCGGGTGCGAAGTGGTCCCGGGCGGGGTCCTGAACACCCAGGCCCGCATCCTGAAAATCCAGGAGCTGGAGGCCACGGCCCTCATGGGGACGCCGACGTATATGCTGGGGATGGCCGAAACGGCGAAGAACAAGATGGGCATCGATCCGGCCGCGCTGACCATCAACAAGATCACCTGCGCCGGCGAACCGGGGGCCGGCATTCCGGGAACCAAGGGGCGTTTGGAGGCGGCCTGGGGCGCCAAGGTCTACGATCACGCCGGCGCCACGGAGATCGGGGCCTGGTCTTATGAGTGCGCGGCGCAACCGGGCGGGATTCATGTGAACGAGGCATTCTTCCTGGTGGAGATCGAGGACGTGGACACGGGCGAGATCATCGAAGAGCCGGGGCGCTGGGGAAAAATGATCATCACGGCTCTGGACCGGATCGCCCAGCCGTGCATCCGGTTCGATTCCAAGGACATGGTGGAATGGGCCGATGCGCCGTGTCCCTGCGGCCGGACGTTCCGGATCCTCCGGGGCGGGGTCCGGGGCCGGGCCGACGACATCACCAAGGTCAAGGGGGTGCTCCTGTCGCCGGCGGCCATCGAAGAGGTGGTGCGGACCCAGGAGGGGCTCGGCGACGAGTACGAGGTGATCGTCGACAAGCTGGGGGACATGGACCGGATCAAGTTGAAGGTGGAGCTGGCTCCGGGATACGAAACCCGGCGGGCCGATGTTGAAGCCCGCCTCAAGGATGATTTGCGTCTCAAGACCAACCTGGGGTATCGTCTTGAATTCTACGACTTCGGCAAGCTGCCCCGATACGACGTCAAGGCCCGGCGGTTCAAGGATCTGAGGAAAGATCATTGAATCCGGCGAAGCAATCACCTATACGATTTTCAGAAAATAAAGCCCCATCCTTCGGGGATCTTTTTGGTTCGGAGTTCCGCCTTCAGGCGGCGATTGGCGGGTTGGACATTTGACCGCCTAAAGGCGGAACTCCAAACTTGTTCCGGGCGTTAGGGGGTATTCTTTTTCGGAAATCACCCTATTTCGATTTTGGAGGAGAAGCGATGCAACAGGCGAGTCTGGCGGATCTCGACGGGTTGATCCGCGAGCTTAAGCGGGCCGCTGAGGCCATCGAGGAAAACAGCGCCGATTTTCCGGCGGTCCATCGCAACATCCGACGGGTCCAGGCCGGCATCAAGATGCTCGAATTGAATGTGTCGGATATTTCGGAGCTTTGACGGCACGGACCGGCTGCCCCGCGACCGCATCCGGGTCGGTTTTTCGATGGGTCCGAATTAATCCTTGAAATATATTTCTTTTTTGTTTAAAAATAGCTGTTTTATAGCTGAGATTTCTAGTCGCTCACACCAAACAAAGGGAGATGAAAATGATGCGAAAACGGTTTATTATCCTGGGGACGCTTTGCCTGTCGATGATCCTGTTCTGCGGCGGTCCGACGCCGGCGACGGCCGGGCCGGTCAAGCTGACCTACAGCAATTTCTTCCCCCCGAGCCATATCCAGAGCCAGTTGGCCGAATCCTGGCGCCGGGAGGTCGAAAGCCGGACGAACGGGGCCGTCAAGATCGACTACTATCCGGGACAGACCCTCACCAAGGCCAATCAGTCCTACGACGGCGTGGTTCAGGGCATCTCGGACATTGGGTTTTCGGTTTTCGCCTACACCCGCGGCCGGTTTCCGGTGATGGCGGCCATCGATCTGCCCCTGGGGTACACCAGCGGCAAGGCGGCCACCGAGGTGATCAACCGGGTCTACCAAAAATATCAGCCCAAGGAACTCGACGACACCGAGGTGATGTACCTTCACGCCCACGGCCCCGGTCTGATCCACACCAAGGACAAGGCCGTCCGCAAGATGGAGGATATCAAAGGGATGAAATTCAGGGGTCACGGCACCAGCGCCCTGGTGGTCAAGGCCCTGGGCGGCACTCCTGTGCCCAAGCCCATGCCCGAAACCTATGAAATGCTCCAGAAAGGGGTCGTGGACGGCGCGGTGTACCCCTGGGAATCCAACAAGGGATGGCGGCTCGGCGAGGTCGCCGACTACTGCACCGCCGCCTTCAGCGCCGCCTACACCACGTCGTTTTTCGTGGTCATGAACAAGGACCGCTGGAATGCGCTGCCGGCCGACGTCCGGAAAACCATCAAAGAGATCAACGAGGAATGGGCCGTCAAGCACGGCGAAGCCTGGGACGCCAGCGACATGGAAGGCATTATTTCGTTTCTGAACGACGGCGGCGAGATCATCGGCCTGGAGGAAGACGAACAGGCGCGATGGAAGGACGCCGTGGCCCCGATTATCGACGATTATATCAAAGAAAAATCGGCCCAGGGGCTGCCGGCGAAGGAGATTGTCGAGTTTACGCGGAAAACACTGGAAGAACTTCAGTAAGTCGTGTCGCGATGCGGCGGGGCGCTCGGTTTGGGCGCCCCGTTTTTGTGTGCGGGGGGTTGGGGCGGTAAAAACCGACACGGACCGACATGGACGGTCAAGGACGGTCAAGGACGGTCACGGACCGTGGGGGGGCGGTGTAAAAAGAGAAAAGATGAGACATTTTCACTTTGTCATGCAACAGTTGCGCAATTTGCTCAAGGTGCTGGGGGCCGCGTGTCTCGTGGGGATGACGCTGCTCACCTGCATTGACGTCATTGGGCGCCGCATGGGGTCGCCGGTGTTCGGGTCGGTGGAGCTGGTGGGGTTCATGGCCACCCTGACCGTCGCCTTCGCGCTGCCCTATACCCACGCCATGAAGGGACACATCGGCGTTGAACTCCTGGTTCGGAATTTCTCGAAACGGGTCCAGGCGGCCATCGAATGCTGCACCCTCACGGTCGCTTTTTTTTTCTTCGGCGTCGTCACCTGGCGGATGGGCGTCTACGCCGGCGCCATGCGCCAATCCGGCGAGGTGTCCATGAATCTGGGGTTTCCCGTTCATTTGATTATCTATCTCTGCGCCTTCTGCTTTCTCGTGTTCACATTGACCATCCTGGAGGACATCGCGGCATCCGTTCAGGAATTGACAGGTAAAACATGACGCCCACCCTCATCGGCATTATCGGCATCGTCGTCATGCTGGCGCTGTTCATGACCCGTATGCCGGTGGCCTATGTCATGGCCATCGTCGGCTGGGCCGGCTTCAGCATCATGATCAATCAAAGGGCCGGCCTGGCGATCCTTTCGAGGGATTTCTACGAAACTTTTTCCTCTTACGGTCTGACCACCATCCCGCTGTTTATCCTCATGGGGCAGTTCGCCTTCAACGCCGGCATCGGCCGGCGGCTCTACGACACCGCCTATAAATTCACCGGAAGCACCCGGGGCGGACTGGCCATGGCCACGGTCATGGCCTGCACGGCCTTCGGCGCGGTCTGCGGTTCGTCCCCGGCGACGGCCGCCACCATGGCCACGGTGGGGTTGCCGGAGATGAAGCGGTACAACTACGCCGACGAACTGGCCGCCGGGTCGGTGGCCTCCGGCGGCGGGCTGGGGATGATCATGCCGCCCAGCGTGGTGCTCATCGTCTACGGCATCCTCACGGAGCAGTCCATCGGCGCGCTATTCGTGGCCGGGATTCTGCCGGCCGTCCTCATGACGGCGCTGTTCGTGGTCTGCGTGGTGGTCCTGTGCCGGCTGCACCCGGAACAGGGGCCGCCGGGGGACGCCTTCACCTGGGGGCAGAAAATCCGGTCCCTGTCGAACATGGGCGACACGTTGCTGGTGTTCGCGCTGGTCATGGGCGGGTTGTTCACGGGGTTTTTCACGCCGACGGAAGCGGCGGCGGTGGGGGCATTCGGGGTGCTGGCGGTGGCGGTGATCCGCCGGCGGTTGACATGGGACGGGTTCGTCAAATCCCTCTACGAAACCCTGCGGACGTCTTGCATGGTGATGTTTCTCATCGCCGGCGCGGTGCTGTTCGGGAAATTTCTGGCCGTCACCCGGATTCCCTTCAACATCGCCTCCTGGATCGGCGGCCTGGACCAGCCGCCCTTCGTCATCCTGCTGGTCATGATCCTGGTCTACCTGATCGGCGGCTGCGTCATGGACGCCCTGGCCCTGGTGATGCTGACCGTTCCCATTTTCTACCCCGTGGTGACCACCCTGGGTTACGATCCCATCTGGTTCGGCATCATTATCGTCCTGGTGACCCAGATGGGCGTCATCACGCCGCCGGTGGGCATCAACGTCTACGTGGTCTACGGGATCTCCCAGACCGCGGTCGGCGGCATTCCGCTGGAAAAAATCTTCCGGGGCATCCTGCCCTTTCTCATCGCGATTATCGTCGGGACCCTGATCATGATGATCTTTCCCCGGATCATTCTGGTGCTGCCGAATTTAATGTATTGATGCCGGACTTTGGAATTATGACGTTTTTTTATACTTGATCAAACGGGCGTCTTTGTGGCCCACGCTTCCCAGCAGCGTTTCCAGGTAAGACCTTCCCAGGGGACCCAAAAATCGGGCGGTCACTTCCCTGAGCGTTTGAACATCCACCCCGACGGTTTTTAACAACCTTTTGATGTCTTCTTCGTCTTTTTTGGTGTGGGCGACCATCTTCATGGCGATGAGATGTTCGGCGGAAACCAGCGGGATGATGTTTTGGCCGACGACAACCGTTCTTTCGGAGGCCGCTGCTTCTTCGATGGCCGCTTCGAACAGCGTGCGAAAGTCGCCGAAATCCTCGGATGATCGGTCGATGAAATCGACGTTGATGTTTTTTTCCGGGTGGGAGAGATTGATCCCGCCGATGGGCAGATCCGCGGTTTGTATCTGCTTGTCCGCGGCAAATCGCCGGATGCTGTAAACCGACGGGGTGGACACCGCCATATCGAGATCCTTTGTGAAAGCGTGGTCTTCCGTATCCGGCAGCCATGCCCATACCGCCAGCCTTCCGATCAGCGCGCCGGATATCTTCAAATCCCTGAAAATTTCCGATACCAATTCCCCGCTTGGCCCCGGATTGAATTCCGGCAGGCGGCGGCGACCCGGCTCGGATGGTTTGCTGCTCAAACGGTCCTCCTTTCTATATGGTTCCGGCCGAAGGGGATGCCCAGCTTCTTCATTCGTTTTCGCAGGGTCGAGGGGTGAATGTCCAGGATTTTCGCCGCGGCGTTGTCGTTTTATTTAAAAAATAAGTAATATTAAATGGTTAAATTTTTTTATCATTGATTCTTATGTTCAGATATGTTATTGTCTTGTTAAAAATTGGCACGGTTTGTGCCGATATCGATGACGCGATACTTTGGGGATGCCGGAAGGCCAGTTTAACCTTTTGACGGGAGAGGGGAAAAGACCATGACAACCGCATCGTTTCAACCGGGTGAACCTTACGATTATCCGCTGATCATCAAAAAATTGTTGAACGCGCCCCTGATCTATACGCCGGATCAGGAGATCGTCTACCGGGACAAGCAGCGCTACACTTACCGGGATCTGAACGACCGGATCCATCGTCTGGCCAACGGGCTCGAAGGCATGGGCGTCAAGGCCGGCGATACCGTGGCGGTTTTCGACTACGACAGCAACCGGTTCCTGGAGGCGTTTTTCGCCGTTCCCATGATGGGGGCGGTGATGCAGATGGTCAACTGGCGGCTGTCGGCCGAACAGATCCTTTACACCCTCAACCACGCAGAGGCCAAGACGATCCTCATCAACGCCGACTTCATGCCCATCCTGGAGAGCATCCGGGGAAAACTGGGGGGCGTCGAGAAGGTGATCGTGATCTCCGAAGACGGCGGCCGGCCCACCACCAAGACCCCCTTCGACGCCATGTACGAGGAGATGCTGGCGGAGGCCGAACCTAGTTACGACTTTCCGGATCTGGACGAAAACACCAAGGCCACCACCTTTTACACCACCGGCACCACCGGCGATCCCAAGGGGGTCCATTTCACCCACCGGCAACTGGTGCTCCACACGTTCGCCACGGCTCTGGCCGTGGGCGGGTACGAGGCCATCGGCCGGTTTCGTTCCGACGATGTCTACATGCCCATCACCCCCATGTTCCACGTCCATGCCTGGGGCATTCCCTACGTGGCCACCCTGCTGGGCGCCAAACAGGTCTATCCCGGCAAATACGAGCCGGAGATGCTTTTGAAGCTCATCATCGGCGAGAAGGTGACGTTTTCCCACTGCGTGCCGACCATCCTTCAGATGCTGGTGAACAGCCCGGCGGTCAAGAGTCTTGATCTGTCCCGCTGGAAAGTGATCATCGGCGGCTCCAAGCTCAGCAAGGGATTGGCCAAGGCGACCCAGGACCTGGGCGTTACCGTTTACACCGGCTACGGCATGTCCGAAACCTGCCCGGTCATGAGCCTGGCTTTGCCCAAGCCCCACATGGCCGACTGGGACGAGGACCGGCTGCTGGACGTGGTCTGCAAAACGGGCCTTCCCATCCCGCTGGCGGAGTTCGAAGTGGTGGACGCCGAGGGCAACCCGCTGCCCCATGACGGCGTCTCCACCGGCGAGGTGGTCATGCGGTCCCCCTGGCTGACCCAGAGCTATTTCAAGGCGCCGGACAAATCCGCCGAACTGTGGCGAAACGGCTGGCTTCACAGTGGCGACGTGGGCCACATCGACCCCGAAGGGTATCTCCAGGTGACCGACCGGATCAAGGATGTCATCAAAAGCGGCGGCGAGTGGGTCTCTTCCCTGGACCTGGAAAACCTCATGAGCCAGCACGAGGCGGTGCTGGAGTCGGCGGCCATCGGGGTGGCGGACGAAAAATGGGGCGAGCGGCCCCTCATGCTGGTGGCCCTCAAGCCCGACTTCAAGAACAAGGTCGCCGAAGCGGACCTGAAGGCCCACATGAAGGCGGCGGCGGATGCCGGCAAGCTGCCCCGGTACGGGGTTCCGGACCGGTATGAATTTGTCGATGAAATACCCAAAACCAGCGTCGGCAAACTGGACAAAAAGGTGATGCGGCGGATGTTCGACGGCCGATAGGCCGGTCCCGAAGCGGACGGCGGCCGAGGATGGAGAGCGTCCATCCCGGCCCCCTGCAGGACGACCTGCTTCAGCAGATCGCCTCGTTTCCGAGGCCGACGGCCCTGGAAGAGGCCCGGATCATTCAACAGGAGAAACCTTATGAAAGACGTTGTCATCGCATCCGCCTGCCGGACCGCCATCGGCGCCTTCGGCGGAACGTTGCGCGATATGAACGGCGCCCAACTGGCCAGTGTGACCATGAGGGAGGCGATAGAACGGGCGGGCATCGAACCCGACATCATCGACGACATCCGCTACGGGTGCTGCGTCGAGCATCACGACACCCTGAATGTGACCCGGGTGGGGGCGTTGATGGCGGGCATCCCGGAGCATGTGACCGCCGCCACCATCAACCGGGTCTGCATTTCGGGCATGGAGGCGGTGGTCTCGGGCATGGCCATGATCCAGGCGGGGATGGCCGACGTCATCCTGGCCGGCGGCGTGGAGCATATGTCCGGCGTCCCCTATGCCGTTCCCGGCGCCCGGTGGGGGCTGCGGCTCCAGGACGGGGCCTTCGTGGACGCCATGATCCACGCCCTCCACTGCGGGTCCCACCTCATCCCCTTCGACGAGGGCAGTCCGGTGGATACGAACCAGGCCCCGGCCAGTCATTTTCTGGGCAAGCCCTACATCATGGGCCACACCGCCGAGTTCGTGGCCCAGTACCTGAACATCGCCCGGGAGGAGATGGACAGAGTGGCCCTTCGCAGCCACAACAGCGCCGAGCGGGCCAACGACGACGGCGCCTTTGCCGAGGAGATCGTGCCGGTGGAAGTCCCCCAGCGGAAAAAAGATCCCATCGTCTTCAAGCGGGATGAGCATTTCCGGCCCGGCATCACCCTGGAGAAGCTCCAAAGCCTGCCCCCGGCCTTCGTGCCCAAGACCGGCAAGGTGACCGCGGGGAATGCGTCGGGCATCAATGACGGCTCGGCCGGCATGGTGATCATGTCGGCGGAGAAAGCAAAGGAATTGGGCATTAAACCCCTGGCCCGGATCAAGGCGACGAGCCGCGGGGCCTGCCATCCTTCCATCATGGGGCTCTCGCCGGTGCCGGCGGTCGGGAATCTGACGAAAAACAGCGGCCTCAAGGTCGACGATTTCGAACTGGTGGAGGTCAACGAGGCCTTCGCGGCCCAGTACATCGGCTGCGAGAAGGAATTGGGCCTGAACCGGGAGATCACCAACGTCAACGGGTCGGGCATCGGCCTGGGCCATCCCGTGGGCGCCACCGGGTGCCGGATCATGGTCACCCTGATCCACGCCATGAAAAAACAGGGCAAGACCCTGGGGCTGGCGACGCTGTGCGGCGGCGGGGGGGTGTCTATGGCATGTGCGCTGGAGATGGTTTAGAAATCCCCCCGGCCCTTCTTTTCTAAAGAGGGATTCAGGGGCATTTTAATTTAAATGGATAAACTGTGAAAGGAGCGATTTCATGAACATACTGGTCTGCGTAAAGCGGGTTCCCGACACC
>CAZZBE010000181.1:0-9151 GCA_964652715.1 uncultured Desulfobacteraceae bacterium | reverse complement strand
GGGTGGGATCTTGGGCCGGCGCCACTGGTGAAAGGGCGGATGTCCCCGCCAGATGGGGGTACGGAACGCGCCGTGGACCGGGCAACACTTTTCCTGGTAGACAGCGCCGTCGTCGCCGGGCGCCCGTGTCGCCGGAATCCGGGTCAGGCAGACGGGGCAGAGGCTTTCGGTCGCCGCGTCTGCCCCGGTCGGAGCCGGATCACTCGCCGGCCGGATCGAATCCATGGGTCGTCAGGATGTCCATTGCTTTTTCATAGGTTCGGACCACGATGTCGCCGCACCGGGCCTGCGCCGCGGCCGGTCCCTCTTCTCCCACGATCCGGTCGCAGGCGATCCCGCCGTAAGCGGCGCCCACCTGGTCTTCGAACCAGTCGGACAGTTCCGTCAGCATCAGCATGAGCCGGTCCGAGGTTTCCTCGGCATCCTCGCCTTTGCCGGCGTACAGGGCCAGCAGACAGCACCCGCCGGTCAGGGCGCCGCAGGTGGACCGGCCGGCCCCGCACCCGTAGGCCAGTCCTGCCATGGACCGCACCAGGGCGGGGTTTTCCTCGCCCCGGACGCCGAGGGCCAGCAGGAGCAGCATCTGGCTGCACGTGTAGCCTTTGCCGCCAAGCTGCATGACCTGGATCTGGGTGTCGTTCATTTTGTTTTTCGAGCGATCAAAAGGTAATAGCCGGGCCGCATGGCTTTGATGGTTTGGATGGCGGCTTCCGTCGGCGGTTCGGAACAAAACCGGGACCAGAAGGCCGCCTGGGAGCCATAGCGGAAAATGAGCTGCCCGGCCAGTTGTTGGAGCAGGCGGGAATGATCCGCCCAAGAGTGAATGGCGAACCCGGCCGACAAAACCCGTTCTTTGACGCGATCTTCGCCCACGGCCCCGTTGAGGCAGGTCTGAACCGGCAATCGCGCCCTGTCCGGGGGAAGCGGGTTCCGGGCGTAGATGTCGGACAAGGCCAGCCGCCCGCCGGGGACCAGGACGCGCTCACACTCCGCCAGCACCCGAGCGGGCATTTCAGCAAGCGAAAGGACGCACTCCATGAACACCGCGTCCAGGCACCCGCCGGGCAGGGGCAGATGCTGGGCGTCTCCGATCATCAGCGGCATGTCGTCATGTGTCGCCCGGCCGTCTTTGAGCAGGATGTCCGACCGATCCAGCCCCGCGACCCGCCAGCGTTTTTCCGTTGTCAGAAAGACAACGGTGGCGCCCGTGCCGCATCCGATATCAAGGACCCGCGCGCCGGGGTTTAGATCGCAGCGGTCGGCGGCTTCCCGGGTCAGCGTCAGCCCGCCCGGCCGCACCGTCGGCCCGGTGACGTCGCGGAGCATGGGGACTCCCCATAACGCCTGGGGTTCAAACCCCATCCTTATTTATCTTCCAAAATCTGCTCCACCTCGGCCATCTTTCCCATCGCCACGTCTTCCGTGACCAGCACGAACCCGCAGGCCGGACACCGGGGCAGTTCGGTGGTGAAATGGTTGCCCATGTATTCCGCCGTCACGGGGCCCACTTCCAGGGGTCGGTCGCACTGAACGCAGGTCCATTCCAGGTCTTCCGGCCGGACGTGTTCGCTTTTCATGCGCTTTTCACCTCCATCCGGTGGGCGTAGGCGTTATGGATGGAAAATCCATCCGCGGAAGGGGCATACTCGACCCAGAAGGTGGTGTTGCGGATCCTGCGAACGGCCTTGAACCGGCCGCTGACGGGATGGCGGAGTTTTTGGCCCGTGGTCTCCGCGTGAAGGATGACCTGTTTCAGGTCCTCGTCGAGGATTCGGCGTCGGTCCAGGGCGTCTTTCACCTCCGGCGTCATCCGGAGCGGAATGGGGGTGACATCGGTCATGTCCGGGGGCGTCTCCTTCCACAATTCGTTGAGCAGGCGGGCTTTCAGCCGGGCCCGGTTGTCCCGCCGCCGGGACCATCGGGGCCACGGACGGGCCGCGGGGTCGGGGGTTTCGGGAGCGGGGAATATCAGGTACAGCAGGTGCAGGGTTCGCTTGCCGGCGGCCGCCAGGTTGTCCCGGCACATGGCGCAGTAGGCGAGATAATCGCGGTCGCTTTGTTCGGCCCGGCGGCGGACCACTTTCCGGGCCAGGTCCGGATTGGCGTTTTGCATCAGACCCCCGAACCCGCAACACTCGGTGGTGTCGCCGCTCAGGTCCAGTTCATCGACCCCAACGCCGAGCCGCGCGATGACCCGTCGGACGGCATCCCGGATCCCGGGTTCATGGCGGGTGGTGCAGGGATCAAGGACGGCGACGGGGCCGGCGGGCATCGTTGGGGCGGATCGAGGCCACCGGGCAGATCGGCGTCGGCCATGACCTGCCAGAAGGAAACGACCGGCAGATCCGGGGGCTTCCCATTGCCGCCCATTTCTCCCGGAACCGGGCGAGGGCCGGTTCAAACAGATCCTGCCGGCCGGCCCACAAGGCCGGGGCCGCGCAGCAATCCAGCATCAACCCGACGCCGTCCGACAGGCCGACGCGCAAATGATCGTACACGCGGACGACCTGACCGGGCGCGGACGCGCAAAACTGGCAGCCGGGAAAAAACAGGTGGGCGCTTTCGTTCCGTCCCGGTTCATGGCGGGCCAGGGCGAAGGCGTCGCCCTGGCTGTACGCCATGTCCATGAGGGCGAATTCATGGGCCGACGGCGGCATTTTGCCCCCGGCGGACCATGCTGTGCCGCGCCGTCAGGCAGAGATCCCGCATGGCGAAGTCATGGGGGCAGACGGTTTCGCACAGGCCGCACAGGCTGCACGAATTGATCAGTTTCTTGGCCTGCCGGACCCCCATGACGATGGATTCGTTGTTGTAGATCTCCCGGGCGTATTTTCTCTGATACGCGCCGAACCGTTCCAGGTAGGGGCAGACTTTGACGCATTCCATGCACTCGCACTGGAGGCAGCGGCCGGCCTCGGTCGCGGCCTCTTGGGGGGAATAGCCCCGGACCGGATCGGCCATGCACTCGGCCGGTTCCTCCTGGATGCACCGGTTCTCCAGTTCCAGCAGTGTCTGTTTTTCCATGAAACGGGGAATCAGCCCTTGAGCCCCGCCAGCACCTTTTCCGGCAGGGCCGGCAATTGGGTGATCCGGACCCCGCAGGCGTTGTAAATCCCGTTGATGATGGCCGCATGGGGGCTGGTCAGGGGCAGTTCGCCCACGCCCGCCGGGGCGATAACGGTCTTCGGAACGCCATTGATGCTGATCGCTTTCTTGATCATCTTCGGAACCTCCTTTTTTGAAATTCTTGTCGGCGTCAGACCCCTGAATGTCCGGGATGCCGTCGGCGCCATCCCCTGTTGCCCCGCCCGCCGGTCTTTTCAAACGAGCGCTTGCGGGTGAAAATAGTTGTTCTTGGTTATAAATCGTCAATTAAATAGTTGTATTTAAAATAAATAGAACTTTATCAACATTGAAAAACGTTCTAAGCCATTCATAACAATATGTCAACATTGACATAACGCCGCCGCTGAAAAAATCCGCGACCCCAGAGACTGAAACACCATCGCTATATCAATATTGACATATCGATTGCCGCTGTGCTAATTCGAATCCTTTCGATGTTGGAAACCCTGATTTTCCGAAAGTTTCCGAAGACCAACCGTCACCGACTTTCAATGCATGAGGATGAGATGGAAACAAACCATTTGATTCTGAACGGAACCGAGATCGAATTCACCCCCGGCCAAACGATCCTGGAAGCCGCCGAAGCGGTCGATGTCCGGATACCCACCCTGTGTCATCTCAAGGGCGCCGCCCCCACGGGGTCCTGCCGCATTTGCGTGGTCGAAGTGGAAGGCGCCCGCAACCTGGTCGCCTCATGCGCCACGCCGGCCGCCGCCGGCATGACGGTCCGGACCCATTCCGCCGCCGTCGTCGCGGCCCGGAAAAGCATCCTGGAGATGCTGCTGGCCTCGGGCAACCACAACTGCGCCGCCGCGGGGGCTGTCGAAGGCGACTGGACCGGGTTCCAGTTGCGGGCGTTATCGGCGGAATCCGAGCCCGACCTCTGCCCGGCATGGGGCGACTGCCGGCTCCAGGAGCTGGCCTTTGAATACCAGGTCCGGACGGACCGGTTCGCGCCCAAAACCGACGGCCCAGCCTTAGAAGACGTGAACCCGCTCATCGTCCGGGATTTTTCCCGCTGTATTCTCTGCGGCCGGTGCGTCCAGGCCTGCAACGAAGTCCAGGTGAACCGGGCTATCAGCTTCGGCTACCGGGGCGCGGACGCCAAGATCGTGGCCGCCGGCGACCGGCCCCTGGCGGATTCCGACTGCGTGTTCTGCGGGGAATGCGTCCAGGCCTGTCCGGTGGGAGCCCTGGTGGAAAAGAAATCCCGCTATCGGTGGCGGCCCTGGGAAACCCGGAAGGTCCGCACCACCTGCCCCTATTGCGGCGTGGGATGCCAGCAGTGGCTCCACGTCAAGGAGGACCGGATCGTCAAGGTGACCGGCGTCGAGGAGGCCGAGCCCAACCGGGGCCGGTTGTGCGTCAAAGGCCGGTTCGGCTTCGATTTCATCTATTCGGAGGATCGGCTGAAAACCCCGCTCATCCGGGAAAACGGCGATTTCCGGGAGGCCTCATGGGACGAGGCCCTGGACCTGGTGGCCGACCGGTTCAAACAGATCATCGCCGATCACGGGCCCGACGCCCTGGCCGGCGTGAGCTGCGCCCGCACCTGACACGCTCCCACCGTCGCCGGTCTGGCGGCAGCATTCGGTTCCGGGGCCATGACCAATTCCTTCAACGAGTTTTCCAAGGCCAAAATGTTCATGGTCATCGGCTCCAACATGGTGGAGGCTCATCCCGTGGCGGCCACCTTCGTGAAAAACGCGGTGATGAACGGCGCCCGTCTGATCGTGGTGGACCCGCGCCGGCATCCCCTGGCGGATCACGCCGAGCGCCATGTGCCCATCCGTGTGGGCGGCGACATCGCCTTTTTAAACGCCTTGATGCAGGTGATCATCGACGAGGATCTGTACGACAAGCAATTCGTGGGGTCATGCACCGTGGATTTCGAGAAACCGCGCGACAAGGTCAACGACTACCCGCCGGAGAAAGCCGCCCCCATCTGCGGCATCGAACCGGAAACCATCCGGGAAACGGCCCGGGCCATATCGTCGGTCAAACCGATGATGCTCTGTTACACCCTCGGCATCACCGAGCACACCTGCGGCCGGAACAACGTGCTGACCATCGCCAACCTCCAGATGCTCCTGGGCAACATGGGGTTGGAATGCGGCGGCGTAAACCCGCTCCGGGGCCAGAACAACGTCCAGGGGGCCTGCGACATGGGCGCCCCGCCAAACGTGTTTCCCGGCTACCAGGCCGTGACCGGCGCCGATGCCCGGGCCAAATTCGAAAAGGCCTGGGGCGTGTCCAACCTGCCCGACAAGGTCGGGTTGATGATCCCCCGGATGATGGAAGGACTGGTGGACAAGACCGTCCGGGGCTTTTATGTATTCGGCGAAAACCTGGCCAACACCGAGCCGGACATCCGCAAGGTCGAGCACGAACTGGCGTCGGCGGAGTTCCTGGTGGTCCAGGACATCTTCCACAACGAGACCACCCGGTTCGCCCACGTGGTCCTGCCGGCGGCGGCCTGGAGCGAAAACGACGGGACGTTCACCAATTCCGAACGCCGGATCAACCGGGTCCGGACGGCCAGCCCGCCGCCGGGGGAGGCCCAACCCAACTGGTGGATCTTCAAGGAACTGGCCGGACGGATGGGCCACGACTGGGCGTCCAACAGCGCCCGGGAGATCTGGGACAACGAGATTTCGGTCCTGGCGCCCCAGTTCCGTGGAATCAAATACCACCGCCTGGAGGGGGACGGGCTTCAATGGCCCTGTCCGGACGAATCCCATCCCGGCACCTGCTTTCTCCACAAGGACGGCCAGTTCACCTGCGGCCTCGGCGTTTTCACGCCCACGGACTGGACCCCGCCGGCCGAAGTACCCTGCGAAGACTACCCTTTTGTCCTGTCCACCGGCCGCCGGCTCGCCCACTACCACACCCGCGCCCAGACCGGTCGGTGCGAAGGCCTGAACGACATCCTGGGCGAGGAAACCGCCGACATCTCCCCCGAGGACGCCATCGCCCTGGACATCCAGAACGGCGAAACCATCCGGGTCGCCTCCTCTGACCGCGGAGTACAAGGCCTGCGCCGTTCGGCTGGACAAGGTCGAGGCGGCGTGACATCCCCTTCAAACGGACGGGCCCCGGAACACGGCCCGTCCGACCCTTTCTGAACCCTTCGCGCGCCCTGTCCGTTGCGACGCTGATCGGCCCTGTTCGACGCTTTCGTCGGATCCCATAACGAAGGATCTCGCTTCTTCCCGACAACTGCTTGACATGGTTTTGTTATCCATATATCTTTTCCTTTTTGCAGAAGCATTGTATGCGGCGTAAGGGCGGCGGCATCGAAACGTGTCGGGGGAATTTATGGAAGAGTGCATCGAAGCGGTGGAGGGAACGGCCCGGAGCGTGTTGAAATCCCTCTACGAGGTATTTGTCAACGACCGGCAGGACGACACCGAATATATCCGGAACGTCAAAGCGGTGATGGACGGCCTCCAGCGCTTTTCACGGGAGAACGAGGACGCCCTGTCGGACCCCGGCCCCGTCAAATTGAAGCTGTATCGCTTTTCCAAGGAGTTGTGGCTGGAGAACCTGAAGCGGGGGGCCGGGGACGGCCCCGACTCGGCAATCGAACCGGTCGCCGACGACATGGAATACGAGGATTACTACGATTATTACTTCGATTATATCTACAACCACGGCGTCTACCCGCGCTGATCAACGAAAAGCGACCACCTGCTCAAAGCGCCGGTCGATCAACCCCAAAGAATAGGATGATAAGAGATCCCATGCGAGCAAGCATCACAGGCGTCGGCCATTTCGTCCCTGAAAAACGGCTGACCAATCAGGATCTGGAAAAAATAGTGGATACCAACGATGAATGGATCACGACCCGGACGGGCATCAAGGAGCGGCGCATTCTGGACGCGGACAAGGGGACCTCTCACATGGGGGTGCGGGCCGCCAGGCACGCCCTGGAGCGGGCGGGGGTCGGGCCGGAAGAGATCGATCTGATTATCGTGGCCACGGTGACGCCGGACATGCTGGTCCCTTCCACGGCGGCTTTTGTCCAGGAAGAATTGGGCGCCTCCCGGTGCTGGGGATTCGACCTCAACGGCGGCTGCACCGGCTTTTTATGCGCGCTGGCCACCGGCGCCCAGTTCATTGAATCGGGGCGGCGCCAAAACGTCCTGGTCATCGGCGCCGACAAGATGAGCGCCATCATCGACTACGAAGACCGAAACACCTGCGTGATTTTCGGGGACGGCGGCGGGGCCGCGTTGCTGCAACCGTCCCCTGACGGAGAGACGGGCATCCTCGATTATGAACTCCGCCTCGACGGCGACGGGGCCAAATATCTCTACATGACCGGCGGCGGCAGCCTTCATCCACCGACCCACGAGACCGTGGACCAAAAAATGCACTATGTTCACCAGGACGGCCGAACCGTCTTCAAGCAGGCCATCGGCGGCATGTCCGATGTGTCCGGCCGGCTTCTGGAAAGAAACGGCGTGCCCATGGACGCGGTCAAGCTGCTCATCCCCCATCAGGCCAATCTCCGCATCATCGACAGCGTGGCCAAAAAGCTGAACCTCAAGCCGGAGCAGGTGATGGTCAACATCCAAAAATACGGCAACACCACCGCGGCCACCATCCCCATGGCCATGTCCGAAGCCTGGGCGGAGGGGATGATGGATCCGGGCGATCCCATCATTCTGTCGGCCTTCGGCGCCGGGTTCACCTGGGGCAGCCTGCTGCTGACCTGGACCATGGCGCGTTAGCGTCTATCCCTTTTTTTCTACTCGGAAATGTCGTAGGCCTTGATCTTGCTCAGCAGAGAAGGGTGACTGATCCCCAGGAGCTGAATCGCCTGGGTCCGGTTGCCGCCGGTCTTGATCAGCGCCCTGGTGATCAGCTTTTTCTCCAGGATCTTCTGGGCGTCTTTCAGGGAATACCCGTCGAAGTCGGGTTCGACCACCGTTTCGGCGCCGCCGGCGGGGGGCGTCGATTCGAAGGGAAAGCTTTCCTGGGAGAGCATCGGCCCGTCGGCCAGCACCATGGCCCGCTCGATCACGTTTTCCAGCTCCCGGACATTCCCCGGCCAGTTGTGTTCGAGCAGGAGCGCCATGGCCTCGGGGGTGATCCCCCTGGTCTCTTTGCCCAGCAGTTCATTGAACCGATTGATGAAATGCTGGCTCAGCAGGGCGATATCCTCCCGCCGGTCCCGCAGCGGCGGGAGTTTGATGGTGAGCACGTTGAGCCGGTAGTAGAGGTCCTGCCGAAACCGCCCCCCGGCCACTTCGGCCTCCAGGTTCTTGGCCGTAGCCGCGATGACCCGGACGTCGACGATCCGGGTCTTGGAATCCCCCACCGGCCGGACCTCGCTCTCCTGTAAGACCCGCAACAGCTTCACCTGAAGGGAAGCCGGCAGTTCCCCCACCTCGTCCAGGAAAATCGTGCCCCCCTCGGCCTCCTCGAACAGCCCTTTGTGACTTTTATCCGCCCCGGTGAAAGCCCCTTTTTTGTGGCCGAAAAATTCGCTCTCCAGGAGATTGTCCGGAATGCCGCCGCAATTCACGGCGATGAGAGGGTTCCGGGCCCGGTCGCTGCTGAAATGGATGCCCCTGGCCACCAGCTCCTTGCCGGTGCCGCTTTCGCCGGTGATCAGGACGGTGGTGG
This sequence comes from uncultured Desulfobacteraceae bacterium, assembly GCA_964652715.1. Taxonomy (GTDB): domain Bacteria; phylum Desulfobacterota; class Desulfobacteria; order Desulfobacterales; family JAABSP01; genus JAABTD01. The sequence goes on along the minus strand of CAZZBE010000181.1, from coordinate 391 downwards.
TGTACTGGGCCACCTTTTCCGAAAGCTGAAACACCGCCTGCATCGATTTGCTGCGGGCGATCATGTTGCCGAACCGGTAGCTGTCCTCGATATTCCGGATTCGTTTTTTCAGGCGGAGGTTCTCCCGCTTCAGCCGTTCCCGTTCTTCGGCCTTCCGCAGGGCGAGGAGCACCTCGTCGCTCTTGAAGGGTTTGGAGATGTAATCGTAGGCGCCGCGTTTCATGGCCTCGATGGCGGTGTCGATGTTGCCGTAGGCCGACATCATGATGATGGTGGAGCCCTGGAGCTTCTCGCCCGCGGCCTCCAGGAATTCCATGCCGTCCATCCGGGGCATCTTGATGTCGCACAGGATAAAATCATAGGGCGGATCGGCCGACAGCTTCTCCAGCCC
>CAZZBE010000180.1:0-9214 GCA_964652715.1 uncultured Desulfobacteraceae bacterium | reverse complement strand
CAGACCCTGCTATCGGCGGTCAAAGCGGCCCGGGAGACCGGGGCGTTGTACACCTTCGGCATCCGTCCCACCTATCCGGCCTCGGGGTACGGGTACCTGGAAGTCGGCGAAAAGACGGCCGACGACGGGGGCATCGGCCATTTCCATCTCCATTCCTTTAAGGAAAAGCCGGACCCGGAGACCGCCCGGCGGTATCTGGAATCGGGCCGGTATCTGTGGAATTCCGGCATGTTCGTCTGGACCGCGGACGCCATTTGCGACGAGTTGGAACGCCACGTCCCGGACCACGTCGACCATCTCTCCAAGGCCGTGGAGACCCTGGGGACGCCGGACTGGGAAGCGACCCTGCAAGCCGAATTCAGCGCCGTCCAGCGGATCTCCATTGATTTCGCCGTCATGGAAAAGGCCCGGGACGTCCGCTGCGTGGCCGGCGACTTCTCCTGGCGGGACGTGGGGGGATGGCTGGCGATCCAGGATTTCCTGGAACGGGACGCCGATGGCAACTACGTCAAAGGGCAAATCCACACCCTGGACGCCCGGGACAACTTGGTCTTCTGCGATCAGCCCCAGGAAACCGTCGCCCTGGTGGGCGTCAACGACATGGTGGTGGTGCGCGCCGGAACCCGCACCTTGGTGGCCCACAAGGACCGGTTGGAGGATGTAAAAAAGATTGTGGAATCGATGATGGCCCGCTGATCGAAAGCCCCTTTGAACAGCGGCCTCCAAAAGAATGATTCGGATCTCCGGCGTCAGGCCGCCTTCAGCGTAAAATCGACATGCACGGCGTCATAGGGAAATTCGATAAGCCCGTTTTCCGTCTTTTGGAGTATGCCGACGACCAAAAGGGAACGGATGTCCCGATGCACCGATTTGACATCCCGCCCAAGCCGCCGCGCGGTTTCACGGATCGAAAGCGGCCCGGCGCCGGTCATCGATTCGAGCAACTCCCACCGTTTGCCGGCAAGCGTTTTAAAAAGGAGCGCAGGGGACTCAAAACTAATAATATTTCCCTGCGCTTCGCCCTCAAACGCTTGAAGAAATCGCCGGTTTGTTTCTTCTCGGGAAGACAGCCCCAGTGTAACGGCTCGCATGTTATGGCCTCCAATTGTCCACATCGGCCCAGAAATCGTCCAGCAGGGCCTGGGGCGTCGTAAAAACGTAGGGCATCTCCTTCCCACCGACGTGTCTATGATCGCCCTTGCCCCGTTCGTTATCATAGCGCAGAACGCAACGGCCCTTTACCACAAATGCAAGCCGATATTTGTAGCTGTGGGGGCTTTTCGGCACAGGTGAAGAAACCCGCCACACCACCATTTCCACAAAAGCGTCCTCAGAAACAGCATGACGCTCGTTGAGAATCGGCGTCGCATCCATGTTGGCAATGATACCAACGCCTCAACCTGTTGTCAAACATTCCAACAGCCCTGATCTTCCTTTCCCCAAATTTCCCTTGACAAGCGCATTTTTCCGGTCTATCTAATTGTCGTACCATTTGGAACGCACATTGGGGCATTCCGATGGAGCGGATCTTGACAGTCATAACCTTTAATGCTATATTATATGTATTATATAAAGCTTTTAACCGAAACATTTTTATTGGAGCACCTCGTTTTCACAGCAAATTAATGTCGGACCATTAAGCGGAGTTACTGATAAATGTCGGACCAAACAGACAAACTGGGCTTTTCGCCCGCGAAAATGGGCAGGGCCGGCGAGGACGTCGCCCTGCAGATCGAGGCGGCCATCCTGGACGGGAAGATCCAGCCGGGGGAGAGCCTGCCCAGCGAGCGGGATCTCAGGGAGCAGTTTCAGACCGGGCGGGGCGTCATCCGGGAGGCCATGCGGGCCCTCAAGGAGAAGGGGCTCGTGGAAATCCGGAAAGGCGCCAAGGGCGGCGCCTTCGTCAAGGAGGCGGAGGTCAAGAACGCCAGCGAGTCCCTGGCCCTGTTCCTGAAACAGCGGGACGTGGACCCCTGCCACCTGGTGGAATTCCGGGAGAGCATCGACCGGACCCTCACCATCCTGGCCATTGCCCGGGCCGATGCGTCGGAAAAACAGCAACTGGAAGCGGATGCCGAAAAAATGGCCTCCCTGCTGGTCAACGGCAATCCCGACATGGCGACCCTGGCCGAGATGGACCGCGAGCTGAACATCCAGCTGGCCCGGATGAGCCGGAACCCCATTTTCGAGTGGATCATGCAGGCCATCCAGCTGGGATTCAGCTCCCATGACGACGCGCTCTACGCCGATCCCCATTATCGGAAGGAAACCGTGGACAACTGGCGGGAGACCACCCGCCAGATCGCGGCCAACGAGCCCATGAAGGCGCTCTCTTCCATCGGCCGACACTACGCCCTGCTGCTGGAGTGCCTCAACCGCCGGCGGAGCCATAAGGATCATCGGAAGGATAAAGGGAACGGAAAGAAACGGTAAAAACCGATCGAAAACAAAACGGACCGATTCAAAACGGCCCCATTCAAGAAGGAGGAAACCCCATCATGACCCAAACCCGTTACGACACTATCATCGTCGGCGGCGGATCGGCCGGCAGCGTGCTGGCCAACCGCCTGAGCGCGGACCCGTCCAACCAGGTGCTGGTGCTGGAAGCCGGCCGCCCGGACCACAAACCCGATTTCCGGATCCACATGCCGGCGGCCCTCACCTATCCCCTGGCCGGCAAGACCTACAACTGGTGGTATGAATCCGAGCCCGAGCCCCACATGAACAACCGGCGGATTTACCAGCCCCGGGGCAAGGTGCTGGGCGGATCGAGCTGCATCAACGGGATGATCTACATCCGGGGCAATCCCCTGGACTACGAGAAGTGGGCCCAATACGAGGGTCTGGAAAACTGGGACTTCGCCCACTGCCTCCCCTATTTCAACCGGTTCGAAAACCGGCTGGCCGGCGGCGACGGGCATCACGGCACGGACGGCCCCCTCTATCTGACCACCCCGGATTGCGACAACCCGCTCTTCGACGCCTTTTTCGAGGCGGTCCGGGAAGCGGGCTATCCGGTGGTGGACAACATCAACGGCCCCCGGCAGGAGGGCTTTTCCAAGTTCGACCGCACCACCTGCAAGGGCAGCCGGTGGAACGCGGCCCGGGCCTACATCCATCCGGTGAAAGACCGGGCCAACCTCACGGTGAAAACCGGCGCCATGACCCATCGGATCCTGTTCGACGGCAACCGGGCCGTGGGGGTGGAATACGTCAAGGGACGAAAGATCCATAAGGCGTATGCCGGCGAGATCATCTCGTGCAGCGGGGCCATCAATTCGCCCCAGTTGCTGCAACTGTCGGGCATCGGCAACGCCAAAGAACTGGAAGCCCTGGGGATCGCCCCGGTCGCGGACCTGCCCGGCGTGGGTGAAAACCTCCAGGACCATCTGGAACTCTATGTCCAGTACGCCTGCAAGCAGCCCGTAAGCCTCTATCCGTCCTTGAAGGCCTGGCGGGCGCCCTTCATCGGCGCCCAGTGGCTTTTCGCCGGCAAGGGCGTCGGCGCCAGCAACCATTTCGAAGCCGGCGGATTTATCCGGAGCAACGACGCGGTGGACTATCCCAACCTCCAGTTCCACTTTCTGCCCATCGCCATCCGGTACGACGGATCGGTGGCCGCCGGGGACCACGGGTTCCAGCTCCACGTGGGGCCCATGTATTCCGACGCCCGGGGCCATGTGAAAATCGCGTCTTCGGACCCCGCCGTCTATCCGAAGATCCTCTTCAACTACCTCTCCACGGAAAAGGACCGGCGGGAGTGGGTGGAGGCCATCCGGTGTTCGCGCCACATCATCGAACAGCCGGCCTTCGATTCCCTGCGCGGCAAGGAACTGGCGCCGGGCGCGGATGTCCAGTCCGACGAGGCGATTCTCGACTTCGTGGCCCGGGAGGGCGAAAGCGCCTACCATCCCTCCTGCACCTGCAAAATGGGCTACGACGACATGGCCGTGGTGGATGCGAACCTCAAGGTCCACGGCGTGGAAAACCTCCGGGTGGTGGACGCCTCGGTCATGCCCGACGTCACCAACGGCAACATCTACGCGCCGGTGATGATGATCGCGGAAAAGGCCGCCGACATCATCCTGGGGACCGCGCCCGCGGCCCCGATGCACGTGGACTGGCATCGTCACCGGCCCGAAGCGGATGAGGCGGCGCCGACGAAGAGGGCGTCATGACGCCCCACAAGATGCACATCGACGGAAAATGGGTGGACGCCCAATCAGGGAAGATCCGGGAGATCATCGACCCCTTCAATCAGGAAGTGATCGCCCGGGTTCCCGAAGGGGACCGGACGGACGCCCGGGCCGCCGTCGCGGCGGCCCGGCGGGCCTTCGACGGGGGGCCCTGGCCCCGGATGACCGGAAGCGAGCGGGGCGGCCATCTTCGCCGCCTCGCCCGGTTCATCCGCCGGGACCGGGAAGAACTGGCCGAACTGGAGAGCCGCGACACGGGCAAAACCGTGGAGGAGAGCCGGTGGGACATGGACGGCATCGCCGACATCTTCGACTACTACGCCGGCCTGGCGGACAAGGAGAGCGGCGAGGTCGTCGCCTCGCCCTTTCCCCGGACCACCAGCCTGGCGGTGCGGGAGCCGGTGGGCGTCTGCGGCCAGATTTCGCCCTGGAACTACCCGTTGCTCCAGGCCTCCTGGAAGATGGCCCCGGCCCTGGCCGCCGGCTGCGCCATCGTCATGAAGCCCAGCGAGATCACGCCCCTGACCACGTTAAAAGTCACGGCGCTGGCCGTGGAAGCCGGCATCCCGGCCGGCGTGGTCAACACGGTGCTCGGGCCGGGCGCGACCGTGGGCGCCGAACTGGCGGAAAGCCATGACGTGGATCTGATCTCTTTTACCGGCGGCATCGAGACCGGCCGGAAGATCATCCAGGCCGCCGCCGGCAACGTCAAGAAGATCGCCCTGGAACTGGGGGGCAAAAATCCCCACATCGTCTTCGGCGACGCCGATGTCGATATGGCGGTGGACTACGCCCTCAACGGGGTCTTTTTCCACGCCGGTCAGATCTGTTCCGCCGGTGCCCGGTTGATGGTTCAGGAGGCCATTCACGACCGGTTCGTGGACGGGCTGTTGTCGCGGATGCAACGGATCCGCCTTGGTAGCGGGTTCGACGAAGGGACGGAGATGGGGCCCCTCATCTCGGCGGAACACCTGGAAAAGGTGGAACGCTACGCGGCCATCGCCCGGGAGGAAGGAGCGAAGTTGCGGCTGGGGGGAAAGCGGCCGGATGATCCGGCGCTCCGGAAGGGATTCTTCTTTCTTCCCACCCTGTTCACCGACTGCACCGACGACATGCGCATCGTCCGGGAGGAGGTCTTCGGCCCCATCGTCACGGTGGAAAAATTCGCCACGGAAACGGAGGCTGTCGAGCGGGCTAACAACACTGTCTACGGACTGTCGGCCGGGTTCTGGACCCGGGACCCCGACCGGATATACCGGGTCTCCCGGGCCCTCCGGTTCGGCACGGTCTGGGTCAACGACTTCAACGTCTACTTCGCCCAGGCGCCCTGGGGCGGATACAAACGGTCCGGCATGGGCCGGGAGCTGGGCCGGGCCGGATACGAGGAATACACGGAGATCAAACACATCTACCAGAATCACGACCCGCGACCGGTGAACTGGTTCGGGGCGACCGCCGCGCCCTCTCGGGCGGCATCCTCTTGCTGAACCCGGTAAGCCCAGGCCTTGATCATCGTTTCGGCCATTTTGGGGCGAACACAAGGTTCGCCCCTGCCGAAATCGCCGGGTTGCGCCGTAGGGGCGATCCTTGTGATCGCCCTTTTTGGCATTGGTTCCCGACGGCATTCAAGTCATTTTCGATCCTTCGGTCCCGGGCATTGCCTCTTCGGATATCCGCTCATTTTCCTGTCCCCGCCTTCCGTTCATTCCACCCCGGACGACGTCGGCGGCGAGATGCTTGAACCGGTCCATCGTAGCGTCGTAGAACCGTTTCCAACCGTGGCAGAGCCAGCTCAGGGTCCGAGGATCGTTTCCGGAAGCCATTCGATACTTGAGACAATCGCCCAGGCAAAAGGACAAATACCGGCATTCGCCGCATGCGTCGTTTCGCTCCGCTTTCAGGACGGCGAACCGTTGGTAGACTTCGGATGATCGGGCCTCCTCCCAGGTCATTTCCAGAATATTGCCGATCTTGAACCGGGGGTCCACGAAAAAATCGCAGGGGTAGATGTCCCCGTTGTATTCCACCACGAAATACCGGTCGCATCGCTTCGCCAGGCGGCATTCGGCGGCGTCGCCCGTGACGAGACGATAGAGGAGCGACTCGAAAGTCCTCACGGAAATTCGCCCGAGATCCCGTTCGTACCATTCGTTGAACACCGCGATCAGAAATCGCCCCCAGCTTTTGGCGTCTATGGCGAAAGGAAGCGGATCACCGACGTCGTCGAATTCCACGCAGGGCACGAACTGAAGATGGGCGAACCCTTGCCGCTTCAGGTATCGGTATAGTTCTAGTGGTTTCCCGGCATTTTCCCGGGTAATCAGCGATAGGGTGTTCACCGGGACCCGGTTCGAGCGAAGCGTCCGGATGCCGTCCAGCACCCGCGCGTGGGTCGGTTTGCCCCCGACGGTTCGCCGGCGCTGGTCGTGCATTTCGGGCGGACCATCCAGGCTGCACCCGGCAAGAAACCGGTATCGACCCAGGTGCGCGGCCAGGCCGTCGGTGATCCGGAACGCATTGGTCTGGAGGCTGTTGGCGATCCGGGATCCCTTTCGGGCGAACTGTTTCTGACAGGCGACGACTTTCTCGAAAAACGCCTTCCCCATCAGCGTCGGTTCGCCCCCCTGCCAGGTCATTTGGTAGACGGGCTGATCCGTCGCCATGTAGCTCCGGATCACCGCCCGCAACACGTCGTCGCTCATCCGGTGGGTCTTCGTTTCAGGGTACAGCGACCGCTTTTTCAGGTAGAAACAGTAATCGCAACGGAGGTTGCAGTCCGCGGAGGTGGGTTTGAGGAGGAGGGAGAATGGTGGCATCAGAGTTACATGATCAGAATGTCGGAAACCCCTTCACCCATTCAACGGGAATTTCTATCTTTACTTTTTCTTCCATGGCGCTTCCTTCCCCACATTCATTTCTGCAATTATCGCTCAACTCAAAGCGACCCCAAACCGACAACCCTATTCTCAAACAGGATGATGTCGATCCACTGTCAACGACAGACCGATATTCGGAACCCCAATAAACCCCGGACACCCCGATGGGGTCAACCGATTTCTGAACCGTCAATGGAATATAAAAGCGGCAAAGCCATATGAGCCGCAAGCGTAGGGGGGCCGAGAGAAAGGGGAAGCGCCGCCCGGAAAGCGGCGCGGGGTTCAGAAGATATTCCCCGAAAGGTATCTCTGGATGCAATCGTTCAGCTTGCCGTCGGGCAGACACCCCAGGTCGGTGCAGCAGCCCTGGCAGATCCGAACCAGGTCGTCGGTCAGGCGGGTTTCGCTCCGCTTGACGAAGTCGTTGCAGACATCGCAGTTGACCCATTCCACCCGAACCGGTCTTTCGAGCACGCCGTGATGCCGCTCCAGAAACTGGACGCCGAGGCCGTAAATCCGGCCGCCGTTCCCCTGGACTTCCTGACGCCACCGGATGTTGGCCAGGTAGGATTGGAAGGCCTCCGGCCCCTCGGCGTGGGGTTCGTATCCATTCATCAAAATGCGGAGAAACGTATTCGTTGGAAACCATTCCGGGGTCTCCAGATACATGCCGCCACGGGAAAAATTGTACGCGCGGCTTTCCACCAATCGTTTTTCTTCAGCCGGCGCGTATCTGATGTCGGCTTCACAGATCATGCGCGGATGCGCCCGCCGGGCCAATGAACTCATGGCAAACCTCCTTTCCGTCTGTCATGGGAAATGATGGGATCTTGATGATTTGAAACGGCAACGCCGGGAACGGAAGCGGCATGTCGAAGGCTCACCGATTTCAACAGAAGAAGAGAAGGTTTTAGGGATCGCAAAATCGATGGGTTGTCCTGCGCTGCTCTTTTGACTGCACCACACTGAATCCCGTTTGTCAATTCTTTTCCCCGACGGGTCCGCACAACTATGGATTGATTCTCTTGTTTATCCGTATTTGTGCTGAGTCTGGGGTATGGACATTGAACAGCGGAAAGGCAATGGTTAAGCTTCAATTGTGAGTTCTGAGAAGGATAGCGGGGCGATGCTCGGCAAAATTCATTTAAATTTTGAAAGGCATGCGGTATCCTGCGGTTATGTTGTCGATAAGGGCCATGTTTTAAACCCGCGGCCCGGTGGATATGGAGGAAGTGATGGATTGGCACAACGGCAAACTCAAAATGGCTCTTGCACAAATCAACGCCGCCTGCGCCGAAGACATATCCGGCGAGACCCTGATCGCCTGCGTCAAAGGGGATATCGACGCCCCCAAATGGCGGGCGCATGTGGTGTCTTTTCTGGAAGAATCGCCCGTGGAGCTGATTCACGACCTGGTTCTCTCGGGGGTTTTTACATTTCAGGAACTTTCAGACGCGATTGTCGCATGGGGGTGCGGAGATGGCGAGACGACCCGATGGATCGATGAAATGGCGACCCTCGGCATGGAAACAGCTACTTGAACTGGTCCTGCCGGCGCTGGACGAATTGCCGGATTCGATGGCCTGGACTCTGGGCGGGGGTACGGGCCTCGCGATTACACTGGACCACCGGATCAGCTACGACATCGACATTTTCTTTGAGCACGCCGCGGCGTTGAAACGGCTCTCGCCCAACGCCAATCCCAAAATAAGACGGTTATCGGACAATTGGCAACAACCCGGCCATTATCTGAAAATCGAAAGACCGGAGGGCGATATCGATTTCCTAGTCACGCGGTCTTTTACGGAAACACCATCTTTCCCCTACAGCTTTCAGGGCAAGACAATCCATGTGGAAACCATGATTGAAATCATTTCAAAAAAAATCCACTTCCGGGGCTCCCAGCTCACGGTCCGCGACATTTTTGATTTCGCCGCTTTTTCCACGGTCAACGATGCGCCATCCATTGCTCTGCTGCCGGATGTAGCGGAATCTCTTCCCAGAGCGCTGCATCGGGTCAAGTTGCTCCGGGAGCGATACGAAACGACGGTGCAGGAAGCCGTCAAGCCGACCGCGGAAGGCGAAAAATTTTTGACATCCGGTTTCGATATGGCCGTCGGATTTCTGGAATCGATTCTGTAG
>CAZZBE010000179.1:0-9255 GCA_964652715.1 uncultured Desulfobacteraceae bacterium | reverse complement strand
CCCCAGACAGATGACCGCGGCCCCCAGCGTAAACCAGAAAACCAGCAGGATCGACTCCCCGATGGCGGTCCGCATGGCGGTCTGGACCGCGTCGTTGAGCCGTTCCTGAACCTCGGGCCGGAAGAGGTTTTCGAAGTTCTCCCGGATCCGGACCCACAAGTCGGGGGGGATGGCGGCCACGGCGTCCGGCCCCAGGCGCCCTTCCACGTTGGACAGGAACCGCGAGGTGACCAGCCCGCCGCAGATGCCGATGCCGATGGTCCCGCCGATGGTCCGGGTGAACTGGTGAGAGGAGGTGGCCACCCCCAGGTGGGTGGCCACCACGCTGTTCTGGACGATAAGCAGCGTCGAGATGGAGACGAAGCCCATGCCGATCCCCGCCAGGCCCAGGGCGGCCGAGCAGGTCAACAGCGACGTCTCCGATGAAAAGGCGGCGGCCATGCCGGTTCCGGCGATGAGAAACAGTCCCCCCAGAATGGCCAGGGGCCGTTCCCGGCGCCGGTGAACCAGCTGACCGCACAGGAGGGCCCCGCCCGACCAGCCCATGCTGAGCGAGATCATGGCGACGCCCAGTTCCATGGGGGTGCGGCCCAGCGCCCCTTGAATGAAAAGGGGGCTGTAGGCCGACAGGCAGAAGATGGCCACGCTGCTGAAAAAAGCGGCCCCGTTGCCCAGGCTGAAACCGGTCGACCGGAAAAATTCGATGGGCAGAATCGGCTCCGGGGCGCGCCGCTCCGCCGCGATAAAGGCGGAGAAGGCGGCCAGGAAAAGGAGGAACAGCCCGAGGATCTCCATGGAAAACCAGGCATAGTCGCGGCCGGCCAGCAGAAAAGCGCCCAACAGGGAAAGGATGGCCGTGGAGAGCAGGATCGCCCCCCGGTAATCGATCCGGGCCCCGGACCGCTTTTCCCGGGTCTCGGTGAGAAACAGCCGGAGCCCCAGCAGCGAGAGGCCGCCCAGGGGGAGGTTGATGAAGAAGATCCACCGCCAGGAGGCGACGCTGACCATGAACCCGCCGAAGGAGGGGCCCGTCACGCTGGCCAGCCCCCAGACAAAGCTGGCCATGGACATCATCTTGCCCCGTTTGTCCGGCTCGGAGATGTCCGACAGCACGATGTAGGTGAGGGCGAAGGTCCCGCCCGCGCCGATCCCCTGGATCACCCGGGAGGCGGTGAGCTGGATCATGCTGTCCGACAGGCCGGCGAAGACCGAACCCGCCAGAAAAATGAGGATGGAGACGGAAAAGAGGGTCCGGTTGGGAAAGAGATCGCACAGCTTGCCGAAGATGGGCAGGGAAACAGCCCGGGCCAGCATGTAGGCGGAAAAAACCCAGGAATAGAGATGGAGCCCGCCCAGCTCCGACACGATGGTGGGCATGGCCGCGGACATGGCCAGGGTGTCCAGGGCCCCGAGAAACAGCGCCAGCAGGGTGGCGAAGATGATGGAAAGGCGGGCCTTGGGGTCGAGGGTCGGCGATGCACACATGGGATATCATAACGCCGCCGTCGGGCGGCATCAAGCCGGCTCGCGCCATTTTCCCCTTGACATTGTTTTGAGTTCAATATAATTTCAATCTTTCAGGGAAAGACCGACGCCGCCCCTGTAAGTTTGGTTTTTGCTGGAATTTTATACCTTTCGACAATTTGGCCCATAATGTCGAGCCGGAAACACCCTTGTAGTTTTTTGTTGAACAGTAAGTGAATGAACCATGGAAACAGACAAAAAAAAAACGGACGCCGAACTGGCCCGACGCCGGGAGGTGCTGAAGGCGCTGCGGCGGATCATTCAAGCCGTCGACCTGCAATCGCGCCAACTGCTGCGGGAACACGGCATCACCGGCCCCCAACTGGTCATTCTGCAGGAAGTCGCCGCCTTCGGCCCCCTGACCGTCAGCCAGCTGGCCAAAGCCACCAGCCTCAGCCAGGGAACGGTCACCAACATCCTCATGCGGCTGGAAAAAGGGGAGCTGGTCACCCGGACCCGCGGCGAGCTGGACAAACGACGGGTCTACATCGACGTCGCCGACAAGTGCCGGGATCTGCTGGCGTCGGCGCCCTCCCCCCTCCACGAAACCTTTGTGGAACGGTTCGGCGGTCTCGAAGAATGGGAGCAGGAGATGATCCTGAGCGCCCTGAAGCGGCTGAGCGCGATCATGGAAACGGCTCCCGAAAACGTCGCGGCCAGAAAGCGATCGGGGCGGAAGTCCCGGGAGCGCGGGGCCGGCCTGACCGCCGACGGTCCGGAAAGCGCCAACGTCTTTCTGAGCCCGATCGACCGGTCTCCGGACCCATCGGAATAGGAACGCCACATGTGCGGCATTTGCGGTGAGATCAAATTCAAGGGCAAGCCCTCCTCGGCGGAGACCGCGGCCGCCATGACCGCGGCCATGGCGGCCCGGGGGCCCGATGCCTCGGGCCTGTTCCTCCAGGGACCGGCGGCCCTGGGCCACCGGCGGCTGAAGATCATCGACCTGAGCGAGCGGGCCCAGCAGCCCATGATCGACAACGACCTGGGGCTGGCCATCGTCTACAACGGGGCCATCTACAACTACAAGGCCCTGAAAAAAGAGCTGGAAGGAAAGGGGTACCGGTTTTTCTCCACCGGCGACACCGAGGTGATCCTCAAGGCCTACCACGCCTGGGGCGAGGCATGCGTGGAACGGTTCAACGGCATGTTCGCCTTCGCCGTCCGGGAGCGGGATTCCGGCCGGGTCTTCATGGCCCGGGACCGGCTGGGGATCAAGCCCCTCTACTACGCCAAACGGCACGACGGGCTCCGGTTCGCCTCGTCCCTGCCCGCACTGCTGACGGACAAGGGCGTGGACACGGAGATCGACGCGGCCGCCCTCCATCATTACATGACCTTCCATTCGGTGGTCCCGGCCCCTCGCACCATCCTGCGGGGGGTCCGGAAGCTGCCGCCGGCCCACACCCTCCGCATCGATCCCGACGGGGAAATCTCCCTCAACGCCTACTGGCGGCTCGACTTCCGGGCGGACCCGGAGGAGGCCCGCTACGGGTTCGGGGACTGGAAGGAACGGCTGAACGCCGAACTGGAAGCGGCCATCCGGCGGCGGCTCACCGCCGACGTGCCCGTGGGCGTGCTCCTGTCCGGCGGCCTCGACTCCAGCCTGGTGGTGGGGATGCTCTGCCGGGCCGGCCAGTCGGACCTGAACACCTTTTCCATCGGCTTCGAGAGCGTGGGCGGCGAAAAGGGGGACGAATTCCAGTACTCCGACATCGTGGCCGACCATTTCGGCACGACCCACCACAAGATCAAGGTGGACGCCGACCGGGTGCTGCCCGCCATGCGCGACTGCGTCCGGGCCATGAGCGAACCCATGGTCAGCCACGACTGCATCGGGTTTTACCTGTTGAGCCGGGAGGTCTCCAAGCACGTCAAGGTGGTCCAGAGCGGCCAGGGCGCCGACGAGATCTTCGCCGGCTACCACTGGTATCCGCCGCTCATGGAGAGTCGCGACCCGGTGGACGACTACGCCAGGGTCTTTTTCGACGGCGGCCAGACGGATTTCATCCGGGCCGTCAACCCCCGGTTCGTGAGCGGCAACCACAGCCGCCGGTTCGTGGAGGAGCACTTCGCCCTTCCCGGCGCGGAGGCCGCCATCGACAAGGCCCTGCGGCTGGACAGCACCGTCATGCTGGTGGACGACCCGGTCAAGCGGGTGGACAACATGACCATGGCCTGGGGCCTGGAAGCCCGGGCGCCGTTCCTGGACCACGAACTGGTCTCCCTGGCGGCCCGGATTCCGGCGGAGATGAAGGTCCGCGCCGGCGGCAAGCACATCCTCAGGGAGGCGGCCCGGGACGTGATCCCGGCCGCGGTCATCGACCGGCCCAAGGGGTATTTCCCCGTGCCGGCCCTCGAATACATCCAGGGGCCCTACCTCGATTTCGTCCGGGACATCGTCCAGTCGCCCAAGGCCCTGGGTCGCGAACTTTTCAACCGCGACTACGTGGAGACGGTCCTGGCCGAGCCCGAATCCCACATCACGCCCCTCAAGGGGTCGCGGCTGTGGCAGATGGCCCTGCTGGAGTACTGGCTCCAGGTCCACAAAATCTGAAAATCCGCCGGGAAAGGAGAGAACATCCCCATGAGCGCCAAAAACCCCGTCGCCAAAGACCGGTTGGACCGGCGATCCGGCCCTTCCCTGCGGAACTGGGAGAAACCGACCCGGCCCAGCCGGCAACAGATGTCGAAAAACGTCGCCGTCGACATGGGATGGGGGCGGCTGATCTTCGGCCAGACCTTCGACGACAGCCGGGCCGACGCCGAGGCCATCAACCGGATCTACGCCGGCCGCCGCATGGTGACCTGCGACCCGGAGAACGGATCGAGTCTCTGGCGCCTGGCGGTGGACAACCAGACCGCCACCCCTCCCGGTCTTCTGCGTGAAGCGGAAAAACCCCATCAACGAACCGCTTTTCGTGCCGCCCCTGCCCGAATCCCGCCTCAACCCCTATGCCCGGATCATCATCGACGAGGCCCGGCGGCGGGGGATCGGCGTGGAGATCATCGACGATGAATACGGTTATTTCCGGCTCCGCATGGGCGGCCGGTCCATCGTCTGCCGGGAGTCCCTCGCGGAACTCACCTCGGCCGCGGCCATGAGTCTGTGCGACGACAAGCGGCTGACCCACCGGGGGACGGTGCTGCCCCTCAAGGCGTCCGGTCACGTCTACGGCGACGAGATCGACCGGCAGACCACCGACAGGGACCACCTGGAGGTGCGGGTGGACCACCGCTCCTCATCGGCCGAGGACCTGGTCTCCGACGGCTTCGACGTGGGGGGACGTGGCGGCCTTCGACGCCGCCCCTGAAATCACCGGAAACGGGTTCATCAACGCCCGCCATCTGGACGACAAGGCCGGCGTCGCCATTCTTCTGGCCGCGGCCAGGGGGCTGGCGGCAACCCGCGTCCCCCTGCCCGTGACGTGCCACCTGATCTTTACCATTTTCGAGGAGATCGGGGTCGGCGGGTCGGCGGTGCTTTACGAAAACGGCAGCGAATTCGGCGTCACCATCGGGATGATGGATGCGGCCGGCCCCTTCGACTATCACCTGAGCCGCAAGCTGGGCCGCCTCTGCCTGGACCACGGCATCGAATACAGCAAGGACGTCTTCCGGCTTTACCGCACCGATCTGGCCTCGGCCATCGAAGCGGGCAACGACACCCGCACCGCCCTGGCCTGTTGTTTCGGCGTGGACGGCGCCCGCGGGTGGGAGCGGGCCCACATCGACTCCCTCAAGGCCGCGGCCCGGCTCATGGCCCTCTGTCTCCAGAGCGCCCCCACCTTCAGCCGGGACCGGAAGGATCTGTCTTCGCTGAACGGCTTCCCCCATCAACCGACCCGGGACGTGATCAAAATCAAGACCTGACCGGCATCGCCGAATCGTCCCAAAACTTATCCTTGACAAAGCATTGAGTTCAATATATATTGAAATTCCTTAGTGGGGCTAACGCTCGGTTAATGACGATATTTCGTCGGATCACAAGGACTTATACGGCAGCGACGCTGTTTTTTCCGGGATTCATGAGTTTTGAAAACTATTGAGCCAAAAGCAATTCGCCCGTCGGGATCATCCCCGGTTCCGATGCGGCC
Organism: uncultured Desulfobacteraceae bacterium; assembly: GCA_964652715.1. Classification (GTDB taxonomy): domain Bacteria; phylum Desulfobacterota; class Desulfobacteria; order Desulfobacterales; family JAABSP01; genus JAABTD01. The sequence goes on along the minus strand of CAZZBE010000179.1, from coordinate 3,634 downwards.
CCAGACGGATGGAAGAGGAATCAGATGACACACAAAATCGAGGTGCACAACCTGTACAAGGTGTTCGGCCCCCATCCCCAGGACGCGATCAAGATGATCGAACAGGGGAAAACCAAAGACGAGATCATGGCGGAAACCAAACACGGGGTCGGCGTGGCCGATGCCACCTTCCATGTCAAGGAAGGAGAAATCCTGGTGGTCATGGGCTTGTCGGGGTCGGGAAAATCCACCCTGGTGCGGTGCCTGAACCGGCTGATCGACCCGAGCGCCGGGAAAGTGCTGATCGACGGCGAGGACGTGACGCAGCTGGATGAAGACGCGCTGCGGCGATTCCGCCAAAAGCACCTGTCCATGGTCTTTCAGAATTTCGCGCTCTTTCCCCACCGTACGGTTCGCCAGAACACGGAATACGGCCTGGAGATCCAGAAGGTCGACCCGGAGGTCCGGAAGGAGAAGGCGCTGAAAGCCCTGGATCAGGTGGGCCTCGGCGGATGGGAGGATTCCTATCCGGTCCAGCTCTCCGGCGGCATGCAGCAGCGGGTCGGTCTGGCCCGGGCCCTGGCCCTGGACGCGGACATCATGCTCATGGACGAGGCCTTCAGCGCGCTGGACCCCCTGATCCGCCGGGACATGCAGGACGAACTCCTCTCCCTCCAGGACAAGATGCAAAAGACCATCGTCTTCATCAGCCACGACCTCGACGAGGCCCTCAAGCTGGGCGACCGGATCGTGCTCATGAAGGACGGCTTCATCGTCCAGGAGGGCACGGCCGAGGACATCCTCACCAACCCGGCCAACGAATACGTGGCCAAGTTCGTCGAGGAAGTGGACATGAGCAAGGTCCTGACCGCCGAATCGGTGATGATCAAGCCCCGGGAGATGGCCTATTTCAGCACCGACGGACCCCGGGCGGCCCTGCGCAAGATGGAGCACGCGAGCATTTCCGCCATTTTCGTCCGGAAGGACAAAAAGCTCTACGGCATCGTGACGGCCGACGACGCCATCGAAGCCGCCGAGCGCGGGGACAAGACGCTGGAAAAAATCATCAATACGGACTTCGTCAAAGTCAGTCCGGATACCCAGGCCAACGATCTCTTTGCGATGCTGGCCACCAGCAAACATCCCATTGCCGTGGCCAACGATGAAGAGCAGTTGGTGGGCGTCATCATCAAAGGATCCCTGCTGGCCAAGTTGTCTGAAAAACGCATAAAGGAAATGGAGACGCAATAATGGAAAATTTCAGCATCCCGATCGGCGAGGTCATCGAAGCGACCATCGATTTTCTGGTCGACAACTTCGCATTTCTAACCAAGGCGTTTTCCGAGGTCACGGGCAACGGCATCGACATCCTGGTCAGCGTCATGATGTTCTTCCACCCCGGGGTTCTGATTTTCCTGTTCGCCGGCCTGGCGTGGTTCATCACCAAGCGGACGGGGATCGCCCTTTTCACGCTGCTGGGGCTGGCGCTCATCTGGAACATGGGACTCTGGGACCCGACGGTCAGCACCATCGCGCTGGTGCTCATCGCCACGCTGTTCGCCATCATTCTGGGCCTGCCGCTGGGGATCTTCGCGGCCATGAGTCAGATCTTTTACCGGATCGTCATGCCGATCCTCGACTTCATGCAGACCATGCCGGCTTTCGTCTACCTGATCCCGGCCATTCCCTTTTTCGGCCTGGGAAAAGTCGCGGCGATCTTTTCCACCGTGGTCTTCTCCATGCCGCCGGCCATCCGGCTCACCTGCCTCGGCATCAAGCAGGTGCCCAATGAACTGGTGGAGGCGGCCGACGCCTTCGGTTCCAACAAATGGCAGAAGCTGTTCAAGCTTCAGCTCCCCATCGCCACGCCCACCATCATGGCGGGCATCAATCAGACCATCATGCTGGCGCTGTCCATGGTGGTCATCGCGGCCATGATCGGCGCCAAGGGCCTCGGCGGCGAGGTCTGGAAGGCGATCCAGCGGCTCCAGCCCGGCAAGGGCTTCGAAGCCGGTCTCGGCATCGTGATCGTGGCCATTATCCTCGACCGGATCATGCAGCGGGTCGGGGGCAAGAGTCAGACGTAATGCGGTTTGACCCCGTTTTAGGGGATCGAAACGCAGGGGGAGAAACGTTTTCGCCCCTACTGGTTTTTCAACGCAACTAAGTAAAGAGGAGGCATTTCATGAAGAAACATCTTTTAATCGGTTTGCTCACAGGACTTATGATCGCATCGGGTCTCGCCCCGGTCATGGCCGCCGACAAAGAGGTCGAACTGGCCTACGTCGAATGGTCGTCGGAAGTGGCCAGCACCAACGTGGTGAAAGCGGTATTTCAGGAACGACTGGGGTATGACTGCGAAATTACCCCTGTCAGCGCCGCGGCCATGTGGCAGGCGACGGCCACGGGCGACGTGGACGGGTTTGTCGCGGCCTGGCTGCCCACCACCCACGGCCACTACCTGGAGAAGGTCGAAGACGATGTGGAAAACCTGGGACCCAACCTGGAAGGCACCCGCATCGGGCTGGTGGTTCCCACCTACGTGACCATCGACACCATCGGCGAGATGAACGAACACTCCGACAGATTCGACGGCAAGATCATCGGCATTGATCCGGGCGCCGGCATTATGTCCACCACCGAAAAGGTGCTCGAAGAGTACAACCTGGACAAGATCGAACTGATGGAAGGCAGCGGCGCCACCATGACGGCGGTGCTCAAAAACAGAATCGGCAACAACGAATGGGTCGCCGTCACCGGCTGGACCCCCCACTGGAAGTTCGCCAAATGGGACCTCGAATACCTGAAGGATCCCAAAGGCGTCTACGGCGGCGCCGAGTACATTTCCACCATCGTCCGGAAGAGGTTGAAGGAAGACAAGCCCGAGGTCTACAAGTTCCTCGACGCATTCTACTGGACCCCCGAGGACATGCAGGAACTCATGGTGTGGAACTCCGAGGGCGGAGAGCCTTACGACAACGCCGTGAAGTGGATCAAGGAGAACAAAGAGAAGGTGGATGCCTGGCTGAAGTAACCGCCGGTCCGCTTTGTATTTACATCCCGAACGGGGAAACGCCGCATGAGCGGGGTTTCCCCGTTTCTCGTTATCGCGCCCTTGACCGGCCCTGCCCGAAGCCCATGGATCCCCGACCGCCCTTCAAAGACAAATGGAAACCCGGCGTCTCAAAATCGGCCCTCCTGTTCATCGCCGGCGCCGTATGGATGGGCGTCGGCATCGGCCTGGACATCCTGGCCTGGTCCTGGCTGAAGCGGGCGCCGACAACGCCCGCCCTCATGTCGTCGGCCGTCGGGGTCGCCGCCGCCCTGGTCATTCACCATTTCGGATTCCTGCGCATCGTCGACCGGAACCTCGGCCGCATCCGGCCCATGGAGGGCCGCCGATGCGCCTTCGCCTTCATCCCCTGGCGAAGCTATCTGCTCATCGGCGTCATGATCCTCCTGGGGACCCTCCTTCGCCGCTCGCCGATCCCCAAATTGTACCTGGCGCCGCTCTACATGGGCATCGGGACGGCGCTGTTTTTGTCGAGCTTTCGGTATTTACGGCATGCACTGACCCCTCCCCCCGGCCCCCTCCCCTGAGAGGAGAGGGGGTGTCGATAATTCAACACTTTATCTATCGGTCGGCTGATCACTT
>CAZZBE010000178.1:0-9298 GCA_964652715.1 uncultured Desulfobacteraceae bacterium | reverse complement strand
TTCACTACATGGTCTTTTTTATGCTGCTTTTGAACTTCGTTGTGGAATTGAAAGCAGGATGCAACAGTATTTAGATGTACAAGAACACATTTCTAAACAAAAAAAGAAAGGATGGAAAATAGCAAAACTTGCAAAAAATATTGAGAATGTTTTTCGCACAGGCGACCAAATAACCAAAATTACTATTTTTAGAATTTTATGCTCCATTGCCAGCTTTGATCTTTTCCCATAGTTGAGCGGCCATTTTCTGCGCCTCTTCAATTTGGTTTGGTGTCATTTCCCCCGATAGGGATAGATTCAAATAAAATTTGGTTGCCTGAAAAATTTTTTTGAAAGAATGTACATGAAAGTTATGGAATATGCTGATAGACAATACCCTCAAAGCATAATGAGCAACAGGGCAATCGCTTGAACATGGATCGCTAAACGCTGGTTCCGTTCCTCACTCAACGCTTTGCGCCCGATGAAGCGAAACGATATGCCTCAAGACATTACCATCAAAAAAATGTTATTAAATATTATTTTATACATTGACAAAAAGATATAATATGTTATTCAACTCTTATGAATGAAATCATTTGGCATAACCGCGCCCGCAAACAAATGAAAAAGATACCGAAGCAATACAGGGAATCGATTCTTAAATGTGTAGATCGGTTGGAGAATTTTCCAGTGTGTGAAAACCTCGACATTACAGAACTAAAGAATCATCCATACGATTATCGCATGAGAGTGGGACGCTATCGGGTTATCTTTGACTATGCCAAGGTCATTAAGATTATCAAACTTCAAGGGGTGAAAAAAAGAGATGAACGAACATACTGATCCACAAATCATTACCCAAAATGGCAAGCCTGCCTTTGCTGTTATACCATGGGCTGAATACCAGGCATTGCTTTACAATCAGGTTTCTCCAGATGAGTCCGACATCTGGTTTCCGAATGAAGTTGTAAAGGCAAATGTTCGAGGGGACAGCCTTATCAAGGCATGGCGAGAATATTTCAAACTGACACAGGCGGAATTGGCGGAAAAAGCGGGAATGAAACAATCGGCTTTAGCAAGGCTGGAAAGCAGTGAGGGCACTCCCAGAAAATCTACTTTGGCAAAAATAGCCGAAGCTTTTGAAATTAGCGTAGATCAGTTAATCGAGTGAAAATGCGGTGGAGTTAGCGCCCCATGAGTGCTGATGTTCGGTGCATTCAATTATAAATGGCCGCTGATCGTCCCCCGCCGACAGAGTTGAACTGCTGTATCTAATGTAAAAAAGGCAGAGCCTCGAAAGGCCCTGCCTTTTTTGCCAGTCGCCATCTTGGGGGTGAACGAAACAGCCTGCCTCAAACCTGCCATTCACTAAAAATCCAACCAAAATTTTGATGATTCGATAAAATCGATAAAAAAATATTGACAAAATCATCAATAGGACGTTAGCGTGATTTTTAGCGTTTCGGACGCTGCGACGCCAACCGCTTTTTCAGCGAGGCCGGAAACCGTCCCATGAAATTCGACAAGACCAACCTCTCCATCATCCGCCACCTCAGAGACGGTCGAAAATCCTACAATAAAATCTCTGAAGAACTTGATATCACTGAAAATACAGTTCGATCCCGGGTCCACAAGCTCCTGGACGAAGGGGTGCTGGACATCGCGGGCCTGATCGATCCCGAAAAGCTGCCCGATCATCGCGCCATCATCGTGGGGGTCAAGCTCGACACCATGGACCTGGTGGGCAAGGGCGAGGAGTTCAGCCGCCTCAAGGGGGTGGTCTCGGTCAGCGTGGTCACGGGGCGGTTCGATCTGATGCTCGTGGCCTTGCTGAAAAAAGGGTTCGGCCTGCTGGAGTTCTACACCGAGGAAGTCGCGAGGATTCAGGAGGTCCGGTCGGTGGAGACCTTCGTGGTCTACAAAAACTATAACCTGAAAGTGCCGTATCTGTTATAATGATTCTCATAACAACACCAATGGACAGAAGGGGGAGATCATGAACGAGGGGATCAAAACAACGCCGCTCCACGACTGGCATGTCGCCCAGGGGGCCAACATGGCCGAATTCGGAGGCTACGACATGCCCCTCTGGTATTCCTCGGTCAAGGACGAGCACCTCTCCGTGCTTACCGCCATGGGCCTGTTCGACACCAGCCACATGGCGGTGGTCTCCGTGGAGGGGGCGGACGCCATGGACCTGTTGCAGCGATGCTTCACCCAGGACCTGTCGGCCTGCATCGGGAAAAGCAAAAAAGCCCAGTTTCCGGGGCGGTGCGTCTATGGCGCCTTCCTGGACGCGTCGGGCCATGTCATCGACGACGCCATCGTCTACATGCTGGCGGAAAACCGGTACATGATCGTCGTCAACGCCGGCATGGGCGGTCCGGTGGCCCATCACATGGAAGATCACGCGGAGGGCCGGTCCGCAACCGTGACCGATCATACAGACCGGATCGCCAAGATCGATCTGCAAGGCGCGCCGTCGGCCAGATTGCTGGGAAGCATTCTGAAAGATCCCGACCAGGCCTTCGACGCCATGCCCTATTTCTCCTTCAAGGGCGGATTCGGCCCGCTGACGTCGGACACCCTGGAGATCCGAACCGACGACGGCACGCCGATCCTGCTCTCCCGCACCGGCTACACCGGCGAATTCGGCTTCGAGATCTTCGCCCAACCGGAGCATATCGTCCCCCTCTGGGAGCGGATTCTGGACCTCGGCAAGCCCAAAGGGCTCCTGCCCTGCGGGCTGGCGGCCCGGGATTCCCTGCGGGCCGGGGCCGTACTGCCCCTGTCCCACCAGGACATCGGCCACTGGCCGTTCATCAACCATCCCTGGCCCTTCGCCCTCCCCTACGCCCCCGACGGCAAACAGTTCACCAAGGACTTCATCGGCGCCGCCGCCCTCATGAGCGCAACGGATGCGGACCACACCCTGCCCTTCGTGGGGAAAGACCTGCGGAAAGTGACCGGAGACGCCTGCGAGGTCTACGATCCGGACGGAAACCGCCTGGGCGAAGTCCTCACCTGCGCCACCGACATGGGCATCGGATGGGTGGACGGCCGGATCGTCAGCGTCGCCAGTCCGGACAAACCGGCGGATTTCAAGCCCCGGGGGCTCTGTTGCGGCTTCATCAAAATCGACCGGCCCCTGGCGGTCGGCCGGGAAGTGGAACTCCGGGACAAACGGCGCAAAATCCGGGTGACCATCGCCGACGACATCCGGCCCGACCGGACCGCGCGCCGACCGATGAAAGAGATGCGGTGATTCAGAATCCAGTTCGGAGTTCCGCCTTCAGGCGGCGCATGCCCGCCTGAAGGCGGAACTCCCAACGGAAACTCTTTCAAAGAGTTTAACAAATGAGAAATCCTTACACATGCGACAACTGCCTCTTTAATCCTTCTCAATATCAAGATATTGGATCGAAAACAGGGTATTGTCTGAAGCATAATTCATTGCTGAAGAATTCATCGCACACAACATGTCATTTTTTCCGACGAAAAGATCTACCCTCTTTTCTGGCGGAAGACGGCCATAAAGAGCATGCTAAAAAATTTCCAAATACGGATGAAATCGTATTTTATGATACAAATCAGAATGAACGAAAAAGACAGTATTCCCAAAAGAGAGGAACATTTTTCCCGGAACAAGAAGTGGCGTGATCGAAAACAACCCTAAAACGTAAGGAGGCAGGAGATGAAGGAGATCAGCGAATTAAAGTTCCCGGACGACATGAAGTACAACGAGAGCCACGAGTGGGTGAAGCCAGGCGACACGGTGCGCATCGGCATCACCGATTACGCCCAGGACCAACTGGGCGACATCGTTTTCGTGGAACTGCCCCCGGAGGGGGAAACCTTCGACAAGGGCGACGAGTTCGGCACGGTGGAGTCGGTGAAAGCGGTGTCGGAACTCTACATGCCCGTCGGCGGCGAAATCGTGGCGACCAACGGCGTGCTGGAAGACGCCCCCGAAAAAGTCAACGGAGAGCCCTATGACGGCGGCTGGATGATCGAAGTCAAACCGAATGATCCGGCGGAGATCGACGCCCTCATGGACCAAAACGCCTACGTCGAGAGTCTGAAAGGATAGCCATCATGAGATATCTGCCGCACACGCCGGAAGACATTTCGGAAATGCTGCAAGCGGTGGGCGCGTCGAGCATCGAGGATCTCTTTTCGAGCATACCGCAAACCTGCCGGCGCAACCGGGACATGGACCTGCCGGAGCCGTACACCGAATGGGAACTCAACCGGCACATGGACGGCCTGGCCAAATCCAACGCCGATCCATCCGATCACAAACTCTTTCTCGGGGCCGGGATGTACGACCACTACATCCCCGCCGCCGTCTCCTACCTGCTCGGCCGCTCCGAGGTCTCCACCGCCTATACGCCCTACCAGCCGGAGATCAGCCAGGGGACCCTCCAGGCCATCTTCGAATACCAGACCCTGACCTCCCGGCTGCTGGGCATGGACGTGGCCAACGCCTCCATGTACGACGGCGCGTCGGCCCTGGCCGAGGCCCTGCTCATGGCCATCCGGGTCGCCCGGGGCAAGAAGACCACCGTGGCGGTGTCGGAACTGGTCCATCCCAATTACCGGCGCGTAATCGAGACCTATTTCCGGCCCACGGGCTACAAGGTCGTCTCCCTGCCGTGGAAGGACGGCCGCACCGACCTGTCCGGGCTGAAGGACATCCCGGACCTGGCCGCCGCGGCGGTCCAGTCCCCCAATTTCTTCGGCTGCATCGAGGATCTGGCGGCGGTCGGCAAAGCGGCCCACGACGCGGGAGCGCTCTTCGTGACCGGGTTTACCGAACCGCTGGCCTATGGGCTCTATAAAAATCCTGGTTCCCAGGGCGCCGACATCGCCTGCGGCGAGGGGCAGAGCTTCGGGATTCCCAAATCCTACGGCGGCCCCGGCCTGGGGATGTTCACGGCCCGGGACAAGTTCGTGCGGAACATGCCGGGCCGGCTCATCGGCCAGACCGTGGACCGCAACGGCGAACGCGGGTTCGTGCTGACGCTGTCCACCCGGGAACAGCACATCCGCCGGGAAAAGGCCACGTCCAACATTTGCTCCAACCAGGGGCTGTGCGCCACCACCGCCGCCATGTATATGGCGACCCTGGGCGGCGTCGGCATCCGGAATCTGGCCCGGCTCAACTACGATCAGGCCGAATACCTGAAGGGCGCGCTGAAATCGGCCGGCGTCGAGATCCCGTTTTCGCCCCCCACCTTCAACGAATTCGTGGCCAAATTTCCGGCCGGATTTGAAACGAAGCACGCCGCGCTGCTGAAAAAACAGATCGTGGCCGGACTCCACCTGAAACCCTATTACCCGGATCTTGAAAACCACTACCTGCTGTGCGTCACGGAAACCCTTTCCAAGACGGACATCGACGCGCTGGTCAAGGAGGCGACATCATGACGCAAAATCAACAGCGACAGGGCACGACCGGCCTGGTGATGAACGAACCGCTCCTGTGGGAGAAAGGGAAAAAAGGCCGCAGCGGCTATTCCCTGCCCCGCCAGGATGTCCCCGAGGCGTCCGTGGACCCGGCCCTGGCCGGCGACGGCCCCGATTTTCCCGAACTGAGCGAGGTGGACGTGGTGCGCCATTTCACCCGCCTCTCCCAGTGGAATTTCGGCGTGGACACCGGCATGTACCCGCTGGGCTCCTGCACCATGAAATACAACCCCAAGACCAACGAGCGGCAGGCGGCCCTGCCCGGTTTCGCCGGCACCCATCCCATGCTGCCCACCGGCCTGACCCAGGGGGCGCTGCGCCTCATGTACGAGCTGGAGCGGTTCCTCGCGGAGATCACCGGCATGGAGGATTGCAGCGTGCAGCCGGCCGCGGGCGCCCACGGCGAGATGACCGGCATGCTGCTCTTCTACGCCTACCATAAGGACCAGGGAAAGCCCCGGACCAAGATCCTCGTCCCCGACACGGCCCACGGCACCAACCCGGCCAGCGTCTCGCTGTGCGGATTCAAGTCGGCGCCCATCAAGTCCAACGAACAGGGCGTGCTGTCGGTGGAAGACGTCGACCGGCTCATGGACGACGACACCGCCGGCATCATGGTCACCAACCCCAACACCCTCGGGCTTTTCGAGGAAAACCTGCGGGCCATCGCCGACATCATTCACGACCGGGGCGGCCTGATCTACTGCGACGGCGCCAACATGAACGCCATCATGGGCATCGTCGACATGGGATGCACCGGGGTGGACGTCCTCCATCTCAACCTCCACAAGACGTTCTCCACGCCCCACGGCGGGGGCGGACCCGGCGCGGGCCCGGTCTGCGTCTCCAAAAAGCTGGCGCCGTTCCTGCCCGTCCCCCGGGTGATCAAGGAGGGCGACCGGTACGCGCTGTCCGACGATTTGCCCAAATCCGTGGGCAAGGTTCACGGGTTCTACGGCAACTACGGCGTGCTCATCAAGGCCTACAGCTACATCCTCTCCATGGGCGCGGACCTGAAGAAGGCGAGCCAGCTGGCGGTGCTCAACGCCAATTACATCAAGGAAGGGCTCAAGGGCGACTACCACCTGCCCTACGACCGCCCCTGCATGCACGAGTGCGTTTTCACCGACAAGATCCAGCAGGAGTACAAGGTCATGACCATGGATGTGGCCAAACGGCTCATGGACTACGGCTTTCATCCGCCCACGGTCTATTTTCCGCTGGTGGTCAGCGGGTCGATCATGATAGAACCGACGGAGACGGAGTGCAAAGAGGACATCGACCGGTTCATCGACGCCATGAAGGCCATCGCCCGGGAGGCCCGGGAAGATCCGGACCTGCTCCACGACGCGCCCAAATGCCCCAAGGTGTCGCGGCTCGACGAAACCGCGGCGGCCCGGAACCCGTGCCTCACCGGGTAGCCCCGACCCGTTAACCGGCCCGACAACCAACCCATCGCGCCCATCCGTCGCCGGCTCCTAAACCGGCGTCGGGTGGGCGCGACAGTTTAAACCGAAACGAAAGGAGAGGCCACATGATCGTCGGCATACTGAAAGAAATCAAGGCGGAAGAAAACCGCGTTTCCATGACCCCCGCGGGCGTGGAGGTCATGCGGCAACACGACCACGAAGTGCTGGTGGAAAAGGATGCCGGCGTCGGCAGCGGGTTTGAAGACAGCGATTACAGCGGATTCGGCGCCGAGATCGTCGCGACGCCCAGGGAGATCTACGAACGGGCGGACATGGTGATGCACGTGAAGGAGCCCCTGCCGCCGGAATACGACCTCATCCGGGAGGGCCAGATCGTCTTCACCTACCTCCACCTGGCCGCGGCAAAGGACTTGACCCAGAAGCTCATCGAACGGAAATCCATCAACATCGCCTACGAAACCATCCAGAAGCCCGACGGGTCCCTGCCCCTCCTCACCCCCATGAGCGAAGTGGCCGGCCGCATGGCCATCCAGCAGGGCGCGAAATTCCTCGAGATGACCAAGGGCGGCCGCGGCATCCTTCTGGGGGGCGTGCCCGGCGTGGATCCCGGCCTGGTGGTGGTCATCGGCGGCGGCGTGGTGGGAACCAACGCGGCGAAAATGGCCTGCGGCCTGGGGGCCAAGGTCTATGTGCTGGACAAGGACCTGGACCGGCTCCGGTACCTCAGCGACGTCATGCCCGCCAACTGTTTTCTGCTCTACTCCAGCCCCGCCGCCATCCGGGAGCTGGTCGCCCGGGCCGACGTGGTGGTGGGCGCGGTCCTCATCCCCGGAACCAAGGCCCCTCGGCTGGTGACAAGGGACATGCTCAAGACCATGAAAAAAGGCTCGGTCCTGGTGGACGTGGCCATCGACCAGGGGGGGTGCTTCGAGACGTCCAAGGCCACCACCCACGCCGATCCCATTTACGTCGTCGAGGACGTGGTCCATTACTGCGTGGCCAACATGCCCGGCGCGGTGCCCAAGACCTCCACCCTGGCCCTGACCAACGCCACCCTGCCCTATGCGGTGGATATCGCCAACAAGGGGTGGAAGGCGGCCATGACGGAAAACCGGGAAATCCGGGGCGGCGCCAACGTCATCGACGGCAAGGTCGCCTACAAGGGCGTGGCCGACGCCTTCGGCCTGGACTACACGCCGGTGGAAGATCTTTTGTAGCCGCGCGGGACATCGGCGGCGGCCGGCCGCCGCTTCCCGTCCCCTTTTCATATCACTCTAACCCCGGAGGTACCGTGTCGCCCCACCCCGTCCGGGCGGAAATCGATTTATCCGCCATCGCCCACAATGTATCGGAACTGAGACGCATCACATCCCCAAATGCGCGGTTCATGGCCGTGGTCAAGGCCAACGGCTACGGCCACGGCGCCGAAGCGGCGGCCCGGACAGCGCTGAAACACGGCGCCGACCGCCTGGCCCTTGCCCGCATCGACGAAGCCGTCGCCCTGAGAACCGCGGGCATCGACACGCCCATGCTCGTCTTCGGCCACACCCCGCCGGAGCGGGCGGAAGACCTCCTCGAACACGATTTGACTCAGACCGTCTTTTCCCCGGAAGCCGCCCGGGACCTGTCGGACGCCGCCGGCGCCCTGGGCCGGTCCGTCAGGGTCCACCTCAAGGTGGACACCGGCATGGGCCGGGTCGGCCTCCTGGCCGTGAACGGGGAGGACGCCCTTCGGGAAGCCGAAGACATCATCGGCCTCCCGGGGCTGGACGTGGAGGGGATCTACACCCACTTCGCCACCGCCGACTCGGCCGACAAAAAGCCGGCCCGGAAGCAACTCTCGCGGTTCATGGCCTTCACCGGCGCCCTCAGGAAAAGGGGGCTGACCATCCCCATCCGCCACGCCGCCAACAGCGCGGCGGTCATCGACATGCCAGAATCCCACCTGGAGATGGTCCGGCCGGGCATCAGCCTCTACGGGCTCTACCCGTCGGACGAGGTCAAAAAAGAGCGCATCGCCCTGAGACCCGCCATGACCCTGAAGGCGCGGATCGTCCAGCTCAAGGAGGTTCCCGAAGGCTACACGATTTCTTACGGGGCCACCTACACGGCGCCGGCGCCGACCCGCATCGCCACGGTTCCGGTGGGCTACGCCGACGGCTTCAACCGGCGCCTGTCCAACCAGGGGCGGATGGTGGTCCGCGGTCTCCGGTGCCCCATCGTCGGTCGCGTCTGCATGGACAGCGCCATGATCGACGTGACCGATGTGCCGGATGTGCGGGTCGGCGACGAAGTCGCCGTCTTCGGCGGCGATGCGGAGGATGCGGTGACGGTGGATGAGGTGGCGGAAATGCTGGGGACGATCAACTATGAAGTGGTCTCGACGGTGATGGCGCGGGCGCCGAGGGTGTATGTGG
>CAZZBE010000177.1:0-9330 GCA_964652715.1 uncultured Desulfobacteraceae bacterium | reverse complement strand
CCGCCGCGATGAGCGCCACCATGAGCGCGTACTCTACGGCGGTTGCCCCGTCTTCTTCCTTAAAGAAATTGGCCATTGCCTTTAAAATCTTTTCCATTTAATTGCTCCCCCGATAAACTCTGCCGTCATTCAGATAGAAAATAATGATGCGGCATTGGCATTGTGTTCGCCCGACCCTCTCGTTCTCCATCTCATGTTGCCATCGCCCCCACCCCTTTAGGCGAGGTATTGCCCTCCGGCGGCGATGGACAAACGCCGACCGAAGCGGTATGGCTAATAGTTGCAATAAATGTGCTAAAACACCAACCCATTGATAACACCAAAGTTATAGCCGCCACGAATTATCGTTGTAAAAAATACCGACATATTCTTAGGGCCGACAGGGCCGCCCGCCAAAGGGATCCGTCATGCCGGTCAGAGGCGATACACGCTGACGTCATATCAAAAAGCAAGTAAAATCAGGAAGGTCAAGCGTTCCACTTAAGGCATTAAGATCGTAGTCTGCCCGTTTCAATTCTCAATACTACTTAAAGATTTAATCTTATAACGAACTGTCATAAATTGCTTTTCGAATCGAAACCGTTGCTGAGCGCCCTAATGCGTTTGCGCCGTAAAAATTTTCGACATCTCTTTTTCCTTTGGGGGGGGGGCACATCCCATCCCGGATATTGCCGGCGAGCAAACATAGGGGGTTGACAATTCGCTTAAGGGGCTGTCGTCCTCTATCAGGGGGGCCTTGGCTTCCGGTATGATAGACCAAGGCGACGCTATCCGCATCGGCATAAGAGTTCCAGCATTTACCTAGCAATCCAGCCGACAGCAGGTTACCTGTAGAATCGAGGCTTGTCAAATTTTCAGGTCAATGATTTTTTGGGGCGCGCCAAAGGCGATCATCAGGGCAAGCCCCTATTGCTTTTGATGCACCGATTTCAAAATCGAAAGGTTAGCGGGCGGGAAAGACTTGGGGCCGGGAAGGGCATATCGAAAATCATTTTGTAATTTGCAACTTGCAATCCTTGAGATTCGCTATGGGCTAAACTTGTCACAGTCGAAAAATTTTACACTCAAATTCGGCAATTATCGATTTCTAAAGCGTTTGCGGCTTATTCCCGCCAGCGCAACAAGGCCGGCGCCTAAAAGAAGTAAGGTTGCAGGTTCAGGAACCAATCTGTATTTAAAGTTATCCATGATGAAATATGCGATTTCACCGGGTTCGGAAATATCGTAGGAAAATATTTCTATCATATCAATGCCGTAAAAATCAATAGATATTGGGTCCAGCGCGGTACCGAGATCTGCAACAACTTGCCCCTTCATTTCCCCCCCATGGTATCCTCTGATAGAAATGCTATCAAAATCATGTGAAGGGACATCTGGATCGAGAGCGAAGTCAGCTCCAAAAAAATCGAAGGTACCATTCGCCACAGCAACAGTGCCCGGATCACCAGTAAACGACGGGCCAGTGAGGGCAACATTATTGGTTGAAATGGTTTTGTAAAACATATTACCCCAATCCAGACCACCGTATTCCTCTATCTCCATTATATTGTTAATAGGGACGTCTTCAAAATCCAACATCATCGTCGCATTCCCCACCCCAACAAAGCAAAACACCACCGCCAAACCCAGCCCAAAAATCATATGCTTTTTCATTTGTATCACCCTTTCTGTTAAAAATTCAAATTGGATTCAATAGCTTGTTCTAAAACATCCCCATTGTTTCGCACTTTCACCGCCATCTTTAACTGCACTCAGCACCTCGAAGAAGTCAATTACCTTACGGCGCTGCATAGATTCTTATGCATTATTCAAGCCAACCTGTCATCATTTATTTTTTGGCCACCCCCTACACACCGCACCGCTCAGCACACCCCGGACACAAAGGCAGAAACTTCTCCCCGCTCTTAGCAAACTTCCACCCCTTTTCCATCATGGCGTCCATGGCGCTGACGGGCGCTTCGCCGTCCGTCTCGCCGGCGGCGCCGCACTGCTCACATACAAAGTCATAGCCCCAGTGGGCCGGGTTGAATCGAATCCATTCGTTTTCAATCATGGCGATAGTCCTTTCCGTTGGCGTTGTCCCGCATGCCCCATCCACATGGCCTCTCTATTGCAGGGAAGCTATATCGAAGGATGCCGCCCATGGTCAAGGCCCGGACCGAAAAGGTGAATAATTCCATTGAAGGCGGGGCCGATGGGTGTTATGGGTTTTCGGGACGGAGAGAGAGAGGGACGCATGACCGGGCATCATCTGATATTGGGCCAACTGACCGATTATTTGACCGGCGAAACCCTGGAAGACACCCTGGACGAACGGTATCGGCAGGGGATCGCCCGGTTTCTGGTGGAGGAAAAGGGATATCCGCCCGCCATGATCCGTCCGCGGCGGGAACTGATGCTCAGGGCCGGGGACAACCGCGCCGTCATTAAAATCGACCTGACCCTCTTGATGGACGGACGCATCGCCATGATCGTCCAGTTCGGCCCCGGCTCCCTGGTCACCCGCCATCGTCCGGTGCTGGCCATTTCGCGGCTGGCGGCCGGCGGCTTCGTTCCGGTGGCGGTGGTCGCCAACGGGCGGGACGCCGACATCCTGGACGGCAAAACCGGACAGGTCGTGGGCGCCGGTCTGGCGGCCATCCCTTCCCGGGATCAACTCCGGGACCGGGTCGGCGGGTTCGAGTTCACTCCCCTGCCGGAAAAGCGGCTGGAAATGGAATCCCGGATCGCCTATGCCTACGAGGTGGACGGGGCCTGCCCCTGCGACGACGCCATCTGCCGGCTTTGAAAACGCCCATGCTCTTTTGAGGTTCCCTGTTCACCGATGGATGACGCCTTCTTTATGAAACAGGCCCTGAAACAGGCCAGGATCGCGCTGGCCGCCGGCGAGTTTCCGGTGGGCGCGGTGCTGGTCCGCGGCGACCGGGTCCTGGCCCACGGCCGGCGATCCGGCACGGCCGGCGGACGCCCCAACGAGGTGGACCATGCGGAGATCGGCGCCCTCCGGGCCCTGGCCGGGCTGGGCGACGCCCCGCCGCCCGGCGAGATCGCCCTCTACTGCACCATGGAGCCTTGCCTCATGTGCTATGCGGCCCTGATCCTTACCGGCATCGGCCGGATCGTCTACGCCTACGAAGACGCCATGGGCGGCGGAACCGGCTGCGATCTGGCCTCGGTCGGCCCCCTGTACGCCCGGCGGCGGCCGGAGATCGTTCCCTATGTGCTCCGCCGGGAAAGCCTCGACCTTTTCAAGGCCTTTTTCGCATCCCCCCGAAACGCCTACTGGCGGGGGAGCCGACTGGCCGACTACACCCTGAAAGCCGCCGAATCCCCGGGGGATCCCGACGGCGCCGGCGGCCGACCCGCCTTTTCCAATTGACACATCGCCGGGTTTTTGTAATGCTTTGGTAGACGATACGGATCGCACGGAAAAGAGACCATGGACCAGCCTTCCCCGCTTTCCTCGCAACGCGAGGCCATTATGGACGCCCTCGGGCGTCTCGAAGCCCAAACCGAACAACCGGCCATCGAAGCGATTCTGAAGGGGCTGTTCCGGCAAGCCCCGGACGGCCTGCCGCCCGACGCATGCACCTTTTACGCCGACTACGCCTGCCAGTTGTACCGGTATCTGCTGAAACACTACGGCCGCGGCCAGGAAGACCTGTGCCTGTGGCGCTTTATGAAGACCGTATCGCCGGACCAGCTCGACTACGCGCCGGAGGGGCCCCACCCGGAAGAGATGCGGCTACTGGACGCCCTGATCCGGCTCTATCTCTATTCGGAACCGCTGGACGACCTGACGTGCCTGTTCATCCCCGTCCACAACCGGTCCCTCATCAAGCGGTATCTGGCGTGGATCAAGCGCTATTTCTACGACGCCAATTACCCCACCAGCCTCCTGTGGCTCTATGCCCTGGACTCGTCGCTGGCCAGCCTCTTCCCGGACGAAATCGTCTACCTGGGGCGATCCGTTCCCACGGATCGGGCCGACATCCGGATGCCCGATTTCGACTGGCCCGACGCCGTGCTGATCAAACGCTATTCGGACCGGGTCGGCCATTATGTGACGATGGAGGGGAAAGAGGCCAACCACGAGTTCCAGCAGATCTTCACCTTCCTGGAGCGGGAGCACCGGGACCGGTGCCTGTGCCGGTCGGGTAAAAAGGAGGATTATCCGGACGCGGCGACCTATCGACGGGAATGGGAAAAATTCGAGGACGTGCTCAAATTCGGCGTCTCGGACCGCCAGGAATCCGGGTGCATCAGCTTTTCGGACATGCGGGCCAGCACCGAGTTTCTCAACACCTACGGGAAAAACGTCTACCTGAACAAGATCCAGCAGCCCTTTTTCGAGAGGACCAAGCTCATCAGCGAGCGATACCGCGGTCGCATCGACAAGTTCATGGGCGACAACGTCATGAGCGTCTTTCTGGAGGATCCGGGCCGGGAAGGCGACGCCGCCGCCAGCCGGACGGTCCTCCGGATCTTTTTCTCCATCTTCGAACTCTGCCGGATCCTCTACGGCCTGATCCGGGAAGCGGGGCTGGAAAACTCCCGGCTCGGCCTCCGGAGCGGGGTCACCTACGGTCCGCAGATCCTCCGGTCCAACCTGGGCAACGAGATCGTCCGGGATTTCACGGTGACCGGCGAAACCGTCAATCTGGCGGCCCGGCTGGAGCACATCTCCATCCACGAGCTGATTCTCCACAACCGGAACTATTTCAAAAACGCGGTCCAGCGGTTCGGCGATATCTGCGAACTCATCGGGATCCGGGGCGACAGCGGGAGCCTCAACCCGGAAACCCGGAACGTGGTGGACGCCTACACCCTCTACCAGAACATCCACTCGAACCTCGAAACCCTGGAAAAGGCCCGGTTCGACATCCGGTTCAACGACGACTTTTACGGCATCCTCCGGGGACGCCTGATCGAAAAAGGATTTCCGGTGCTCAACGCCGAGGTGGCCCAAGTCCACGGATACGAGGAGTTCGATGTGGACGGGCTTCCGCTGAAGTTCTACTATGCGTTTTACAACCCGAAGGGGTTTGCCGCCTATAAAATTATCTGGGTTCTGCCGGTCGAGACGGAGATGCTGGAGAGACGGTCGATCGAGAAGATCACCTATGATGAGACAGGAAAGGAGTAGACGCCGTGCCCCACATCCATATCGTTGACGACGAAGCCCTGATCCGAGAGCTGTTCCGTCGGATTCTCGAAACCGAGGGCTACGAGGTCACCGATTCCGCGGACGGAAACGCGGCCCTGGCGCTCTGCCGGCGACGGCCCCCGGACCTCATCATCATTGATCTGATCATGCCCGACAAGGAGGGCATCGAGACGATCATCGAGTTGAAGCGGGATTTCCCCCACATGAAGATCATCGCCATCTCCGGCGGCGGGCGCATCACCGCCAGGGAGTACCTGGAACTGGCCGAAACCTTCGGCGCCAACATGACCCTTTCCAAGCCCATCAGCCGGGATGAGCTGTTGACGGTGGTGGGGACGGTTATTTCGACTTCATAATCCATTCCCCCTGCCAGTCTCCGGGCGGGGGGTTCTTCATCAGATACTGGCACCGCTCGATGTAGATCCGGGAGAGCGTGTCTTTCGGATTGAGGGTCAAGCCTTCCTCGAAAGAGGCGATGGCCTTTTCCCACCGCGTGTTCCGGTAATGGCCGATCCCCTCTTTGAAATAGTTGATGACCTCCATGAGGTTGGGGAAGGTCTCTTCGCTGTGGTAGTCGAGGACCTCGAAGATCGCCACCGGCTCGGTCTTGCCCTTGACCACCACCTTGTCGATCTCCCGCACCCGGTAGATGCCCCGCAATTTCCGGTAGGTGTACTCGCTGATGAGAATCCGGGCCGAATACTGCTTGCAGGCGCTTTCCAGCCGCGAGGACAGGTTGACCCCGTCGCCGATCATGGTGTAGTTCATCCGCTTGGGCGACCCGATATTGCCGGTGACCACGGTGTCGGTGTTGAGCCCGATCCCCATGTCGATGGCCCGCTTGCCGTGGGAAATCCGCTCTTCGTTCCATTTGTCGAGGTTGACGATCATGGCGATGGCGGCCCGCATGGCCCGGTCCTCGTCGTCGCCCTTGGCCCTCGGCACCCCGAACCCGGCCATGATGGCGTCGCCGATGAACTTGTCGAGCATGCCCTCTTCCTGCTGGATGCAGTCCACCATGATGGTGAAGTACTCGTTGAGAAGGGAGACGGTGCCCTGGGCGCCCAGCTCTTCGGTGAGCGTGGTGAACCCCCGGATGTCGGAAAACAGGACCGTGGCGATGGTGCTCTTGCCGCCCAGCTCCCCGCCTTCCATGAGCTGATCGGCGATGCCGGCGTCCATGTAGAGGGACATGGTCGATTTCATCCGCTTTTCGTTGCTGATGTCCTCGATCATCACCATGACCCCCAGCTTTTTCTGATCCCCGCTCACCAGGGGATGGAAGGTCACGTTGACGGATTTTTTCTTTCCGCCGAAGGCCATCTCCTTGTCCATGACCACTTCGGACGCCTGGTTCTCGGAGACCCGCCGCAGCTTGTCGATGATCCAGGCGTTGCTGCCGGTGAAAAACGCCTCGGCCCCCTGGTCCAGGATCTCCTCCGGGGCGATGTCCATGATCTTTCCGCCCGCGGCGTTGCAGGTGATGATCTGGCCTTCTTCGTCGACGGTGAGCACCCCGTTGGTCATGCTCTCCAGCATCGACTCGCTGTAGTTCTTCATGTTCTGGATCTCGTTGAAGAGCTTGGCGTTCTCGAGGGCGATGGCGATCTGCCCGGTGAAGGTGCGAAGCCGGAACTCGTCCTCGTCGGTGAAAGGACCGCCCCGTTTGTTGAGGACCTGGGTGACGCCGATGGTCCGGCCCTCCTTGTTGATCACCGGCACGCAGAGGATCGATCGGGTGAAGAACCCGGTCTGTCGGTCGAAGCTGGGGTTGAACCGCAAGTCGGCGTAGGCATGGGGGATGTTGACGGACCGGGCCGAGGTGAAGACGGCCCCCGCGATCCCCAGATGGTTGGGCAGCTTGATCTCCGTGCCCAAACCTTCCCCGACCCGGGAAAAAAGCATGTTATTCTTTTTGTCGTTTAAAAAGAGCGTGGACCGTTCGGCGTTGAGGAGCTTGGTGGCCTGGGACATGACCTTCTGGAGGACGGTGTTGAGTTCGATCTCGGAGATGACGTCGGAGACCACCTTGAAAAACTCCATCTCCTGGTCCCGGCTCTTTTTGATCTTCTCCACGAACTGGATGGTCTGGAGGGCCACCGCGGCCTGGGTGGTCATGGCCTTCAGCAGGGCCAGGTCCTCGTCGCCGAACCGGCCGCGCTTTTTGTTGAGGGCCTGGGCCACGCCGATGATGTCGCCCTTGATGGTCCGGATGGGGACGCAGAGGATGCTCTTGGTCACATAGCCGGTCTTCTCGTCGACGCTCCGGTCGAAATGGGGGTCGTTGTAGGCGTCGTGGACAATGGTCCCTTTTCCGGCGTTGAACACATGGCCGGCCACGCCGATCTTTTCGGGCAGGCGGATCTCGCGCTTGATGTTGCCCCGGGCCACCCGGCTGTAGAGTTCGTCGGTCTCCTTGTCGTGGAGAAAAATGGTGCCCCGCTCGGCGTCCACCTCGCTGATGATGATGTCGATCAACGCCTCCAGCATCTCGTCCAGCGTCTGGTAGGCGGCCATGGTCTGGGAGATGTTGAGCAGCATCTCCGCCCGGTTCACGCCGAGGTTGTCCGCCAGTCCGCCGCCCTGATGATCCCGGAGGGTCGTGCCCTCTGTCTGGCTGTTCGCTGTCATATCGGCTCCTCGATCCGTTGACGCATCACCTGGATCGTCCTTTCCAGGTGCTGCATTTCGGCCCGTGCATCCCGTTCCATCCGTTCGACGACGTCCCGGTGATCGGCCCGCTGCTCCTCCAGCTCGAACCGGAGGGACGCGATGGTCTCCGTGAGCTGCTCGATTTCGCTTCGGGTTTCCACCTGAACCGTCCCCTCGATCTCCAGGCGGCTGAACTTCATGGCCTCCATTTGTTCCCGCTGCTGGTCGATGGTCTCCCTGAGCTGTTCGATCTCCCCCCGGGCCTCCACCGTCGCCGCCTGCTCCAGCTCGAGCCGCTCGAACTGGATCAGTTCCATCTCGTCCCGCTGGGCCTGAACCGTCCGCTTGAGCACCTCGATCTCCCGCTGGGCCGCCGACAGGGCGTCCCGGTTCCGCGCCGCTTCTTCGGTCCGGATCCGGTCCATCTCGTCGTGCTGCCGGTCGATGGTCTTCTTCAACTGGTGCGCCTGGGACTCCAGTTCGGAGACCGCCGTCTCCACCGTCTCCCGCACGGCTTCCTCGGCCGCCTCGATCCGCCGGCGCATCTCATCGATGGTCCGCTTGAGATGGCGGTTTTCCTGGGTCAGTTCGTGGTAACGGTCGTCGTTTTCCTGGGATGCCATCGGGTCCGTATCCGCGATCTTCATGGATCGGCTTCTATTTGGGTTGAAAACATAAGGGTGCGCCGCTATGCATTTTATGGCCCATAATCAGAGCGGTGTCAAGCTGGAAACGGATTCGCGGTCCAGAGGAGGAAGACGCCAGTCCACCCCGGCGTCGCCGCCGGCCACCGCCGCCATGTGGTCGTCGAACCGGCGCTGGCGCACGGTCCGGACCCGGCCCCGGTAAGCCACCGAAAGGCGGTCTTCGTCCAGGACGGCGACGATCCGGCACGCCGAAAGGTCGGCCAGGCCCCGCCCGCCGGTCTTGAGGACCGCTTCTTTGGCAGTCCAGAACCGGAAAAACAGGGTCAGCCGATCCGCGCCGCCCAGGGACCATTCCGCCCCGTCGGCCACCTTCCCGTACATGCCGTCGCGCACCGGCTTGATCATTTCGATATCGATCCCCACGGGGCGGCGGGAAGCGACCCCGGCCACATACCGGGGCTTGTGCGCGAGGGACCAGAAGACGCCGCCAGTTGGGATGGGCGCCCCGTGGGGATCTTTTTCCAGATCGCCGAGGAACAGCCCGCTCAGCCGTGCGGACCGGCGGAGGGCCGCCCGGGCCAGATCGCTCAAATACCGAACCCGGTCGGGCCGGCTAAGGGCCTCGGCCGCCGCCGGAACCTTGAGGACCACGGGCCGGAGCGGCCCGTTTTCCGGCGTCGTCGCCAAAGCCTTATCCGAACCGCCTATTCGGGTTCTTTCAGGATAATCCGGCAGTCGGCCACCGTGGCCCCCTTCCCCTTTTCATGAAGCAGGAGGGGGTTGATGTCCATCTCGCTGATTTCAGGATGGTCCATGACCATGTCCGAGAGGCTCACCACCAGCCGCTCCAGGATGTCGACATCC
>CAZZBE010000176.1:0-9427 GCA_964652715.1 uncultured Desulfobacteraceae bacterium | reverse complement strand
AGGTTAAGCAAAGAGAGAGCGGCGTTGGCCGCTAGTTCTGAAGAACGGAGTGGGGGTTTTGACTGTGGGGGTGGGGCTTGGGCTGTGGCTTGGCTAAACACGGACTGACAAGGACTGACACGGACCGACACGGACCGACACGGACGGGTGTTCTGGCGATGGTGTTCATTGTCCGTGGTCTGTGTTTGTCCTTGATGGTCCGTGTTCGTCTGTGTCAAACTTTCCTGATAAATCTTCAACCGCCGCGCCCTCTCTTCAGCCACCCAATCTTTAACGCATTGCAACGAAGCGCAGCGTTTCTGTTTAAACCGCATCAGAACCGGGTGATCGGGCGGCAGCAGTTCAAAGCCTCTGTGCCGCAAAAAATCTTCATAATCCAGGCGCAATTCCTCCAGGCTGGCGCGGGCCACATTGGTCAGTTTCAGCTCCATCTTTTTGGACGTTCCGGACGCTTTGCTGCCTTCCGCGATATTCTGAACCCCGGAGCGGGCCGCCTGGACCATCTGGTCGTGGGTCCGGCTTCTTCTGTCGATGTACTGGTCGCAAAACCGCACCGTAATATCATAAACCAGCTGAGATATCCGGAAACTCTTCAGTTTCCGGTATCCGCCGTGCCTGGGAATGAGATTATTCATCCTTGATCTTGAACTTTCCCACCATGTCTCGCAGCAACCCCGCGACGCCGGCCAGTTTTTCGGCCGAGGCCTGGACCTGCCGGGCGTCGGCATTGGAATCGGACGCGGCCTTGCTGACGCCCTGAATGTTCATGGAAACGTCGTTGACCCCCTTGGCGGCCTCGCCGGCGTTCTTGGCCACCTCTTCGGTGCCCTTGGCGATTTCGGCGATGGCCGATGCGATGTTGTTGACGCCGGTGTTGGCCTGCTGGACGTTGCCGGAGATCTCGTTGGCCGTCTCGGTCTGCTGTTCCACCGATTTGGTGATGTCCATGGAGGCGTCGTTGAGGTTGGCCACGGTGGCTGAAACCTCGGAAATCACCCGCACGGCCTCTTCGGTGTTGGACTGAACCCCCTCGATGCGCTTGCCGATGTCCTCGGCGGCGCTGGCGCTCTGGCGGGCGAGTTCTTTGATTTCATTGGCCACCACGGCGAATCCTTTGCCGGCGTCCCCGGCCGAAGCCGCTTCAATGGTGGCGTTCAACGCCAGAAGGTTGGTCTGTTCGGCGATCCGTTTGATGACCGTGGTCACCTGGCCGATTTCCCCGGCGGCGGCGCCCAGCAAGCTCATGGTCTGGGTCGCCGAATCGGTCATTTCGGCAGCTTTTCCGGCGATCTCGGCCCCGCCCTTGGCGGTCTGGGCCACGTCCTTGATGGCCATGGACATCTCTTCGATGGACGAGGCCACGGCGTTCATATTCATGGAGAGTTCCTCGGCCGTGGACGAGACGCTGTGGGCGTTGGCGGACATTTCTTCGGCCGCCGACGCCATGGCGTTGATGCTGGCCGACATCTGCTCGGTGGCCCCGGCCACATTGTCGGACTGAGTGCTCATCTCCTCGGAACCCGAGGCCAGGCGAACCGAGAGTTCTTTCAGATCCGAAGAGGCCGCGTTGAGGGTCTCCATATTTCCGACGATGTCGGCCACCATCTTCTGATGGTTTTCGATAAAGACGTTGAACCACCGGGCCAGATCGCCGATTTCGTCTTCGCTGGCCGCATCCAGGCGGGCGGTGAGATCGCCCTCGCCCTCGGCGATGTCCTTCAAACGGTCCCTGGCCTGATTGATGGGACGCACGATGACGCCCGACATGAGCCAGAAGATGAGCAACGCCAGCAAAAGGACGCCGACGCCGGCGAGGATCTGATAGGTGAGGTTTTCCCGGTTGTACCGCTTCAGTTCCGCGATTTGTTCCTCGACATGGGAGAAAACCGCGCTTCTGGGCACGGTGACCACCACGGACCAGGGCGTGCCGGTCTTGCCCAGTTGAAACGGCGCCATGGCTTCGGCCGATGTTTCCGTGATGTCCAACTGTTCTTTTCCTTTTTGCATGAGCGCCAGTTTGTCTTCCCATCCCTCCGGGATCAGCAGTTTAACGTGCTTGCCGATCAGCTCCGGTTTGTCGCTGGACGCCGCGATAATGCCGTTCTGGCTGATGACGGCGGTGCTGCCGAGGCCGTTATAAATGCCCGCATTGGCGGTTTTTGCCAGGGACTGGAGAAAATCGAGGCGCATATCGACGCCGGCGATGCCGTAAAACGTCTCATCGACCAGAATGGGCGCCACAAGGGAGGTGAGCCAGACCGTTTCTCCCTGGATCGGATACGGATAGGGATCGATGACGCATTCCTTTTTCCGCTCCCGCGGCCTCAGGTAATAGGCCCCTTTCCGAACCCCGTTTTCGTGGGTTTCTTCGTTTTCATAATCCTCCAGCGGAACCTGGACGACATTGCCCTCTTCATTCCGGTTCCAGTACGGGACGAACCGGCCTGTCGCGTCGTGGCCGGCCGAGTTTTTGTAGATATCGTCGAGTCCGTCGAGGGCGTTGGGCTCCCAGGCGGTGTAGGTTCCGAGAAACGAGGGATTCTTGATTAAAAGGCTCTTCAAAGTCCCATTGATGCGTTTCCGGTCCATCCGCAGGTTGATGTCCGGGTCTTTGATGCCGGCGAAGAGGTCCGCCATGTTGCGGGCGGAAACCAGGGCGACCTCCAGGGCCGTGTCGATTTCAAAGGAGACGGCCCTGGCGTTATTCAGAATGATCTCTCCGGCGGCTGTTTTGGCGTTTTCCCCGGACGAGCGTGCGATATAGGCCCCGCTTTTTCGCGCGGCCATCACCCCGATCACCAGCAAGGCGCCGATCGCCAGGACCATGCAGAGGCTGACGATTACCATCAGTTTCGTTCGCAAGGATTTAAAGGCCATGGGTCGTTGCTCCCTTCAAAACGGTTCGGTTGGGCGGCGCCTGGAAGACGCGGCGGCTGTCATTTCAGTCCGAGACGGTCGGGGCCTCGGTCGCGGCGGGGGCGTCTTCAACTCCGAGCGCGTTCAGAACAGCGGTATTGTCGAATATCATGCCGGCGGTAAAATCTTTTTTCAACATATCGTTCTTTTTCAAAAACGATTTGAGATTCGTTAAATAGGCGTAAAGCCCGCCGCCGGTCCGGTTTCTTTCCCGTAAGGTCTCCCGGTCATGGACGCGAACGGCGTCCACCATGCCTTTCAGGTCGCTTTCCGAATAGGGCGGATCGTTTTTGAAGGTGTGGGTGTTGAGTATCCGCATGTACTCGTCCCAGTTGGCGGGCGACTGGATCCATCCAGCGGCTTTGATCCAGCCTTTCAATATCTTGATCAGATCTTCCTGGGGAATGGTTTTCAGAACATCTTCCAGCGCGATCATGCCTTCCGGAATGGCGCCTTCATAAGAAGCGCTGGTGGCGACCACCTTTCCGTTGCCTTGCCTTTCGGCGCGAATGGCGTCCGGATCGAAATTGACGATAATGCCCAGGCGCCCCGCGATGAAATTGTCCGCCAGCGTAGCCGGTTCCATCTCAACGACCCTTGTGTCCGAAATGGCGATGCCGATCGTCGACAGGTATTTGTCTAAGAAATAGGTTATGGAGGGATTATTATAGTAGACGCCGATGGGGAGCGTCTTGAGCTTTGACATGTCGGCGTCGCTTTTCACGATGATTTTATCGCCGCCGTGGGACCAGTCGGTCTCCGCAACGACAGCAATCGGCGTTCCTTCCTGGTAAAGTCCAATGGCGGTTCCGATCATGTCGAAAGTCAGGTCGACCAGCCGATCTTTCAACATGGTGATATGCATTGGGGCATTGGTGGTAACGACCCTGACGTCAATCCCTTCGGATTTCCAGAATCCTTTGGCATCAGCCACATGGCAAGGAGAAAAGCCCGCCCATGGTACGACGGCGATTCGATATGTTTTTGCAACGGCCGATCCTGCGATCATCAGGGAAAAAAGCATTGTCATTACGGCGAGTCGTTTCATTACATCCTCCTTTGGTTTTTTTACAACTGGTTGATTTTACAGAAAGATTCCGGTTATATGGATTTCTCGACACGATTCAGCAAATGGGTCGCTTCCAGGATAATCAGCAGCCCGTCTTCGAGCTTGCAGACGCCGCCGCCCATTTCCAGGGAGCGCCGGTCGCCGGCTTCGGGAACGCCCGCGTCGGCTTTTCGCCGGTCTTCGACCATGCCCCCAGAGATTTCCATCACATCGCCGATCCGGTCCACCAGGACGCCGAAATTGTCGCCCACGGTCGGCTTGAACAGGACCAGGCGGCTTTTCGCGTCGATGGGCTTTTCCGGCAGGTCCATGATGAGTCGCAGGTCGAGGATCAGGTGGATCTGCCCCCGGATGTTGACGTATCCCCTGACCTCCCGGGGCGCGTGGAAGATGGGGGTGAAGTCGGTTTCGGTGTTGATCTCCTTCACATCGAGGATGTCCACACCCAGAAGGCGGTCGTCGATGCTGAAGGTGCAGATCTGTCGGGTCTCTCCGTCGTTCATGGCGTTGTCCGCTCCGGTTTGCCTGCTCCGGTTTATGAGATGAGCTTCGAAATTTTGGCCAGCAGTTCTTCCCGGTCGATCTTGATCACATAGGCGTCGAACCCCGCTTCCCGTGCTGCTTCCCGGTCCTTCTCGGAATCGAGGGCGGTGAGGGCCACGGCCGGCAGGGTCTTCCAGCGGGGCTCGTTCCGGACCCGCTCCATGAAGCGCCAGCCGTCCATGACCGGCATCTCCAGGTCCGACACGATCAGGTCGTACCGCCCGTCGTTGAGATGCCCGAGCGCTTCCTTGCCGTCTTCCGCGGCGGTCACGTCGTAGCCGTCCGATTCGAGGTACCCCTTCACCAGTTGCCGGAAAAAGGCGGTGTCCTCCACCAGAAGGACCCGTTTCTTGACCTCGGGGGGCGGCGAAAGCTTCCTGCGTTCCGCGAACCACCCGGGTTCGGCCAGTTCGATGAGGCGGAACACGTCGATGAACAGCGTGGTCCGGTCGCCGATGATGGCCGTGCCCAGGAGGCCGTCCGCCATGTAGCCGTCGGTGTTTAAAGCCAGGGGCGCGTCGGCGATGTCCACGATGGACGACACGAGGATGCCGAAGGGCCGCTTGATGTGCTTGGGCAGCAGCAGAAACGGTTCTTTCGCGGCCGCATAGGGCGAAACCGTCAGGACGTCGTCCATCCGGAGAACCATCGTTGAGACGCCGTCGATGGTGATGTACTGTTTGTCGCCGATGGTCTCGATGCGGCCGGGGTCGATCTTTTCGATGCGGCGGATCAGCGGCAGGGTGACGGCGAACCGTTCCTGTTCGCCGCTCTTGAACAGGAGCACCGTCTGGGTCTCGTCCGTTTTGGCGGCCGGCCCCTCCCGGGTCTCCCGGAGGCCGCTGAACCGGATCCCCGCGTGGCGGGCGATCCCTTCCACGTCGAGAATCAGGGCCACCCGGCCGTCGCCCATCACCGTGGCCCCCGAATAGACGGCCAGGGACTTCAGGGCCGGGTGCATGGGTTTGACCACGATCTCCTCGGCGCCCAGGACCGCGTCGACGATGAGGCCGAACCGCTGGGTTCCGAACTGGACCACCGCGAAATGGAGGGATTCCGGCGCCGGGTCCCCGTCTAAAGGCGGCGGGCGGTGGGCGTCGGCGATCTCCCGCCGCACGAGCCGGGTGAAGGGCTCGGGCCGCTTCAGGGCCTCCGCCAGCCGCACCATGGGCAGGAGCCGATCCCGGAGCCGGAAGACCTCCTGGTCCTCGGCCCGTTCGATGCGGGTGAATACGTCCTCGTCGTAGAGGCAGACCAGCTCCACCAGGTTGACCTGGGGGATGGCGTACCGCTGATCCCCGGAGGCGACAATCAGACAGGGGATGATGGCCAGGGTCAGGGGCAACCGAAGGTGGATGACCGTCCGTTTCCCCTGGACGGCGTCGATGTCCACGGACCCGCCCAGCGCGTCCATGGCCGACTTGACCACGTCCATGCCCACGCCCCGGCCCGAGACGTTGCTCACGGTCTCGGTGGTGGTAAATCCCGGCAGGAAGATCAGGGAGAGAATCTCTTTTTCCGTCATCCGGGCCAGGTCCGCCTCCGTCCGGAGACCGCGGGCCAGGGCCGCCCGCTTCAGGGCCCCGGGGTCGATGCCCCGGCCGTCGTCCTCGATGCGAAGGTTGATCTGGCCGGCTTCGTGATACGCCGTCACGCTTATCCGGCCTTCCCGGGGTTTGCCGGCGGCCTTTCGTCCTTCCGGCCCCTCGACGCCGTGGTCGCAGCAGTTCCGGATCAAGTGAATCAGCGGGTCGGTGAGGGTTTCGAGGATGGTCTTGTCCAGCTCCTCCTCGCTGCCGGAGACGGCGATGGCGATCTCCTTGTCGAGTTTGGCGGAGAGGTCCCGGACGATCCGGGGCAGCTTGGCGAAGACGTTGCCCAGGGGCTGCATCCGGGTGCGCATGATGGTCTCTTGCAGCTCGGTGGTGACGATGTCGAGCCGCTGGGAGATGGACCGGGCCGCCGCCGCGTCCTCGGCCGAGATCATCTGCTGGTTCCGCACCAGGACCAGCTCCCCGGCCAGTTCCATGAGCCGGTCGAGGATGTCGACCTTGACCCTTATGGTCTCGGTGCAGCCGTGGAGGCCGGTGGGGGTTTCGGACGCCGCGGCCGTCGCCGCCAGGTTTGACGGCGGCGTGCATTCGGTTTCCGTTGGCGGCAATGTCTCCGGTGCGGACCGATCGGCCCGGTCCCCATTCCGGTTCTGGTTCTGGTTCTGGCCCCGGGCCGGGGCGAGGGTCGATGGATCAATGGCGGTGATCCGGTCCCGATCCAGGCCGACGGCCGCTTCGACGGCGTCGGGGCCGATTTCCGTTGCGTAGAGGACCCGGTAGATGAGGGGCGTCGCCGACAGGTCGTCCTTCAGGGCCGCGGCGCCGGTGTGGATCCGGGTGTCCACGATGGCCCCCCGTTCCAGGAGCCGCCGCACCAGGGCCACGGGCGTGGTGCCGCTCCGGCTCTGGAGTTCATTGAGATCGTAGTGAAGAAAGTAGAGATGATCGTGGGCCTGGAGGACCTGGTTGAGGGTGAACTGGTCCACCGTAAACCCTTCGCCCCCGCCGCCGGCGACTTGCACCTGGGTGTTCATTTCGGTTTTGGCCGCGTCCGGGGAGGTGTCGTCGATGAGGGCCGTGAGCCGGTCACGGACCGGGGCGATGTCCATCTCGCCCTCGCTGTCCAGGTCGTCCAGCAGTCCCCGCAGGATGTCGATGCCGGCCAGAAGGGCGTCGATAATCCGGGGGGCCGGCGCGATGTCGCCGGTCCGCATCATCTGGAGCACGGTCTCCATGACATGGGAGAGTTCGGAGATGTTGGCGAACCCCATGAACCCGGCCGCGCCCTTGATGGAATGGATGGCGCGGAACACCTCGGCGATGGATGCCTTCCGGTCGTCCGGGACGCCGTCGGGGGTTTTTTCCAGTTCGAGCAGGCGGGTCTCGACCTTTTCGATGTGCTCCCCGGCCTCGGCCAGGAATTCGTCCTGAAGGTCGCCGAACCCCTCTCCCGGGGCGGATGTCTGGCTGGATCCCATGGTCTAACCGTCTCCTTTTTCGGGCGTCCGGATGGCGTAGGACCGGTCCAGCCGGATCATTCGGAAAAACCGGCGCAGGTCGTCGCCGACATTCTCCAGCTCCAGTTTCGGGTCCCGGTCCGACAGGATTTTGTGAAGAATGAGAAAGGCGCTGAGCCCCACCGAATCGATGTCCCGGACCCGGGCCAGATCGAACCGGAAGCGGGTGCGACCCTTCTCGACGCGCCGGTCCAGCAGGGCCCGGAACTTGTCGGCCACCGCCGCCGTGATGTCGCCGGTGGGGCGGATGACCGTCCAGTCGCCGTCTTCTTCGACCTCGAACCGGGTTTCCCGCGCCAGCTTCACATAGGCCGCGACCCGGTTACCCGCTTCGTTGAATTCGATTTTCCGGCTGAAGGCGTTGATGATGGCGTAACCGCGGTGGCGCACCTGCCGGGCGTCTTCGGGAATCGTCATGTCGAGGCCGCGGTGATCGAACCCCTCGCCTTCGTCGGTCACTTCGATCTTGAAGACCCCGTCGCCGCCGGGCAGGGGGGAGACGGCGCAGGCGGCGATCCGGTCCGGCTGGTTCCGGTTGCCGTGTTCGATGGCGTTGATGAGCAGTTCCCGCAGCACCAGCTTGAATTCTGAAAAGGTTTCGAAACCCAGTTTCGTGAGAAACCGCCGGACGTCGGCCGCGACCCGGTCCACCAGCTGCATCTCCGAGGAGATTTCAAATCGTATCGACCCGTCGTCCTCGGTCGCGGCATAGGTTCGCGCCGGGGTTTCGTCCGCCGGGGCGGTCATCCGGCGGTTGATCATGCCGGCGACAATGGCCGACGCATCCCGGAGGTCCGACGACCGTCGGCCCGCCGGCGGTTCGCCGATGGCGGCCCTGGCGAACCGGAGGTCCACGAACCGCTCCAGGTCGATGAGGCCGCCGACCTTCATCTCCGACGCCATGTACCGCTGGATCTTGTCCAGATCCGAAAGAGATGGATACATGTCGTCCATGGCGACCCCCCGGGGCGTTGTCAAGACGCTCTCCAGCAGGGCCGCGTTGAGCCCCAGCGACCGGTCGGGATCGAGAAAATCGAGGGCGATCCGGGCCGAGGCTTCCGGGTTGCGGCCGATGAACCGGCCGGCTTTCACCAGCAGCTCCACGAACTCGGCCGCCGCGTCCTCGTGGTCCTCGATGAACCGGTTCTGGAGGAGCACCACGCAGCAGGGGTGGTTTTCCCAGAGTTCCCCCGACAGGAACATGGGCTTTGCCGCGCCTTCGTGGATCGCCTTGGTTCCTAAAGGCTCGGCCACGATGAAGCCGCAGGCGCCGGGAGTGTCCGCCAGGTAGGCCGGCATCCGGATGGGCGCCACGACCTCGTAGAAGACTTCGGCGCCGGGCGCGCCCACCGGGCCGAGCTTCAGGCCGATTTCCCGGAGGAACAGGTCCGCCAGCATGTGGTGGACCGACAGGATGTGGGGCAGGAAGAACGTCTTGCCCTTGAGGTAATCGTGGAGAGAGACGCCGGACGGCTCCCCGGCGCTCCGGACGCAGATGCTCCCGTTCCGGTGGGCGAAGAGGACCAGCCGCACGTCCACGCCGCCGCCGAAGAAATCCATGCCCATGGGCGCCAGGACAAAGGCCGCGTCCACCTCGCCGGCGGCCAGGGCCTTCCGGACCGGATTCCAGCCCGGCATGCCCCGGATGTCCAGTTCAAAATGTTGGGGATTGACCTCGCCGGTCCGGATGAGATGGTCCAGAACCCCCAGGGCCAGGTGATCGGTGATCTGGATGTGGGCGACCCGGATCCGGGTTTTTTTGGGGGCGGGGCGGGGCGCCGCCGCCATGACCGTTTCGATGGCGGACCGCAGCTCCTGGGGTCCGAAGG
>CAZZBE010000175.1:0-9727 GCA_964652715.1 uncultured Desulfobacteraceae bacterium | reverse complement strand
GCCTTTTCCATGGTAAACGGAAACATAAAGATGTGGTGCGAGATGATGGTCACGTTCCTGGCCTCCTTTCTGCTTAAAGATGCGTTCGCGCCGAAAAACCCGCTTTCCGGCAACTCGCCGCCGAACCAGAAGTCGACGGCGTGGTTATTCTTTTTCATGGCGTCAAACCGGTCCTTCAGCCGCCGGATCACATAGCCTTTTCCGGAGTAAAGGAACTCTCCCTCGGGCGTTTGGACGAAAATGTGGTCGAATCGGTCCCACAGCCGGTCCGTAACGGGGCTGGTCCGTTCGGTGAGGCTCTCCACGAATACCGTCCCCTCGCCGAGGGTCTCCATCCGTTCCCGAACGGACCGTTCCGCCAGCCGTTCGTCTTCCGGCGTCACCCCCTGGGCCGCCCGGTCCAGTTCCCGGATTTCCCGGATCTCGGCCGCCGACGCCCCCATCTCCCGCATGGCGCGGACATGCCCCCGGTCGTTGGCGGCGATGAGGCGTTGCCGGCGATTCAGCTCAATGCCCAGTAAGTCCGCCGTCTGCTCGATGGACGTTTTTCTATCTTTTCCGGCCTGCTCGCCGTGGTGGTCGATCACCACGGCGCCTTCCGGAACCGCCATATCCGCCGTCAACTCCACGAGCACCGGGACCGCGTCCTCCGGGAGATCACGGATCTCCTCCCCGTAGTCGGAGACCTTCGCCCCCCAGGGCAGGCCCCGATCATAAAAAGGAATATCTTTCTCCGTTAAAATGGCGCGAATCGCCGCCATCTCTGCGTCGCGGCCGCCCAGAAAAAAAATGTGACCCTGCACGGAGACCCCTTGATTTTGCGAATGAATTGTAAACGAAACACGGACTTGTAGAAGCCTCTCTTTTTTAGTGCATTCATGAGAGGATGTAAACCATTGTCTTGCCCGAACAACGTAACTATTCACATCGGACGACCTGACCCGGTCGCGCCGGGGGTCGCTGCGAGTTTGTTCTTGACATCCACCCACCATTTTATTAGTAACATTGTTCTGGTTATAGAAATAAGAGAGAATGCTTTTTGACGTTTTATTTTAAAATATAGCCGGTTAAGGAAACGTTGAGTCCGAAACCGAATTTCGATCCCGAAAAAACGAGACGATATCCGGCTTTCGGGTGATGGGTTTTAAACTTTTAGAAATTCAAGAGATTGAAAAATTTCGACACCATTGATCAGATTGGCGGAACCGATTCGGCGTAACAATGTTCATAACAAGCTGAGCCCCGAGGCCCACCGGCGGCTGGAGGCGGCCGTGCTGGAAATCTTTTCGGATTCCGATTTCCACAAGGCCAACATCCGGGCGGTGGCCAAACAGGCGGGGGTCAGCTTTTCGACCATTTACAGCTATTACGGCAGTAAAGAAGGGCTCCTCTTCGCCTTTGTCGATATCTGGCTGGGGAAGCTGACCGAACGGATCACCGATCATTTGCAGGGGATCGAAGATCTGAAAGAGAAGCTGCGGAAGGTATTCTGGCTCCAGCTCGACTATTACGAACGCAACCCGGGCCTGGGCCGGATTCTCTTCATGACCCTGCCCATGAAAACCTGGATGGCCGACCAGACGTTTCGCCAGCCCAAGATGATCAACCTCTTCCTGGACGCCCTGCGCCAGGGCCAGGATCAGGGCATTCTCAATCCCAATGTACGCGCCGGGGTGCTCATGGATTTCATCCTGGGGATGGTCCAGCGGTCCTTTTTCATGTGGATCTCCCGGGGCCAGAAAGAGAGCCTCGCCGGCCAGGCCAATATCCTGTTCGAAATGGTCTGGCGGGCGATTTCCAATCCGGATAATTGAACCGTTTTTCTTAGCTGTATCGATACATCAAAAACCACACTTAAATCAGGAGGAACCCACCATGAAAGTACTCAAAATCGACCATCTGGGCATCGCCGTCAACAGTATCGACGAAGGAAAGAATTTCTGGTCCGACGTTCTGGGTCTGGAGTTCGAGGGCTCCGAGACCGTGGCCGAGCAGAAGGTGACCACCGCGTTTTTCCCGGTGGGCGAAAGCGAAGTGGAACTGCTGGAATCCACCGCCCCCGACGGCCCCGTGGCCAAGTTCATTGAAAAAAAAGGCGCCGGGTTTCAGCACGTGGCCTTCCGGGTGGAAAACATCGACGAAGCCCTGGCCGAACTGAAGGAAAAGGGCATCAAGCTCATCGACGAAACCCCCCGGATCGGCGCGGGCGGCGCCAAGATCGCCTTTTTGCACCCCAAGGCCACCAACGGGGTATTGGTGGAATTGTGTCAGCGCGGATAGACCTAACCCCCCCGGCCCCCCTTCCCTAAGAGGGAAGGGGGGAGGTCCCCGATTGAGCGCTTCACCGGTAGGCGAATTGCTCGATAACCGTCACCCCCTCTCCTCCCAGGGGAGGGGGCCGGGGGGAGGGTTTTTTATACTTTTCAACAACACCAAAAGGAGCACAATCCATGGCGGAACATCCGAAATATAAGGAATGGGAAGAGCTGGCCACCAGTCAGATGAAGGGGAAGAGCCCGGACGGGCTGAAAGGGGATTCCCCCGAGGGCATTGAGATCAAGCCCCTTTACACCTACGAGGACATCAAGGCGCTGGAGACGGTCAACACCCTGCCGGGCCTGCCCCCCTATGTCCGGGGGCCCATGGCCACCATGTACGCCGGCCGGCCCTGGACCATCCGGCAGTACGCCGGCTTCTCCACGGCCAAGGAGTCCAACGCCTTTTATCGCCGGAACCTGGCCGCGGGGCAGAAGGGCCTGTCCGTGGCCTTCGATCTGGCCACCCACCGGGGCTATGATTCCGACCATCCCCGGGTGTCGGGGGACGTGGGCAAGGCCGGCGTGGCCGTCGATTCCGTGGAGGACATGAAGATCCTCTTCGACCAGATCCCCCTGGACAAAATGTCGGTCTCCATGACCATGAACGGGGCGGTGCTGCCGATCCTGGCGGGCTATATCGTGGCCGCCGAGGAGCAGGGCGTCAAGCAGGAGCAGCTCAACGGCACCATTCAGAACGACATCCTGAAAGAGTACCTGACCCGGAACACCTACATCTATCCGCCGACGCCCTCCATGCGGATCGTCTCCGACATCATCGGTTACTGCTCCGAGAACATGCCCAAGTTCAACACCATCTCCATCTCCGGCTACCACATGATGGAAGCCGGCGCCGATTCGGTGCTCCAGACCGCCTTCACCCTGGCCGACGGGGTCGAATACGTCAAGGCGGCGCTGAAGGCCGGTCTCGACATCGACAAGTTCGCGCCCCGGCTGTCTTTTTTCTTCGGCGTGGGCATGAACTTCTTTATGGAGATCGCCATGCTCCGGGCCGCCCGGTTCCTGTGGCACAAGCTCATGAGCCAGTTCAACCCCACCAATCCCAAATCCTCCATGCTCCGGACCCATGTGCAGACCTCGGGATGGTCCCTGACCGCCCAGGACCCCTACAACAACATCATCCGGACCACGCTGGAGGCCCTGGCGGCCGTGCTGGGCGGCACCCAGTCGCTCCACACCAATTCCTTCGACGAGGCCATCGGCCTGCCCACGGACTTTTCCGCCCGCATCTCCCGGAACACCCAGCTCATCCTCCAGGAAGAGACCCACATCACCAGGGTGGTGGATCCCCTGGGCGGCTCCTACTACATCGAGGCCCTGACCAACGGCATCGTCCGCGAGGCCGAACGGATCATCGGCGAAGTGGAGGAACTGGGCGGCATGGCCAAGGCCATCGAATCGGGCATGCCCAAGATGCGGATCGAAGAGTCGGCGGCCCGTCGCCAGGCCAAGATCGACCAGGGCCGCGAGGTCATCGTCGGCGTCAACAAGTATCAGCTCAAGGACGAAGACCTGGATCTCGAGGTTCTGGAGGTGCCCGAGGCGGTGCGGGACGAGCAGGTCAACCTGCTCAAGGAAATCCGCGACAAGCGCGACGACGCCAAGACCCGCCAGGCCCTGGATAACGTCGCAAAAGCGGCGGAAGGCAAGGACAACCTGCTGGCCGCCTGCATCGAGGCGGTGCGGGCCCGGGCCACGGTGGGCGAGGTTTCCGACGCCATGGAGAAGGTCTTCGGCCGGTTCGTGGCCACCACCCAGTGCATCTCCGGCATCTACGCCGCCGAGTATGAAGACAGCGAGATCATCGCCTCCATCCGGAAACGGACCGATGATTTCATGGAGAAAGAGGGCCGCCGGCCCCGGATTCTCATGACCAAGATGGGTCAGGACGGCCACGACCGCGGCGTCAAGGTGGTCGCCACGGCCTTTGCCGATCTCGGGTTCGACGTGGACATCAGCCCCATGTTCCAGACCCCGGAGGAAGCCGCCAAGATGGCGGTGGAAAACGACGTCCACGTGGTGGGCGCCTCCTCCCTGGCGGCGGGCCACAAGACCCTGGTGCCCCAGTTGGTCGAAGCCCTGAAGGCCGCCGGCGGAGAGGAGATCCTGGTGGTGGTGGGCGGCGTCATCCCGCCGAAGGATTACGACCTTCTCCATAAGGCGGGCGCCGCGGGCGTTTTCGGCCCCGGAACGCCCATCACCGAATCCGCCAACAAGGTGTTGAACGCGCTCAACGACCGGAAATAATCCTGCTTAGGTTCCCCGGTGCGGGATGAACAGGATGGGGGGCCCGGTCGCTATACGTTCTGGACAATCGGGTTCCCCGCTGATACGATGATAAAATTTTACAGCGCCAACGCTTCCGGCGTTAAGCGAAGCGTCAAGATATATGGTCAATCCGGAGAGAGGAAAGGAACAATCGCATGGGTATAGTGGCAGATAAAATCAAAGATCTCAAGGAACGCGAGGCGAAGATCCTCGAGATGGGCGGCGAAAAAGCGGTCGCCAAGCACAAGGACAAGGGCAAGCTGACCGCCCGGGAGCGCCTCGACTATTTCTTCGACGACGGCGCCTTCCGGGAACTCGACATGTTCGTCACCCACCGCTGCACCAATTTCGGCATGGAGAAGGTGGACATCCCGGCCGACGGCGTCATCACCGGCTACGGCATGGTGGACGGCCGGCCGGTCTTCGCCTTCGCCCAGGACTTCACGGCCCGGGCCGGCTCCCTGGGCGAAATGCACGCCAAGAAGATCTGCAAGGTGATGGACATGGCCCTCAAGGCCGGGGCCCCCTTCGTGGGCTTCAACGATTCGGGCGGCGCCCGGATTCAGGAGGGCGTGGACGCCCTTTCCGGCTACGGCCAGATCTTCTACCGAAACTCCATCTCGTCGGGCGTGATTCCCCAGATCTCGGCCATCATGGGCGCCACCGCCGGCGGCGCGGTCTATTCCCCGGCCATGACCGATTTCATCTTCATGGTGAAAGAGACCTCCTACATGTTCATCACCGGACCCCAGGTCATCAAGTCCGTGACGGGCGAGGATATCTCCTTCGAGGACCTGGGCGGCGCCCTGGCCCACGCCGAGAAGAGCGGCGTGTGCCATGTGGCCTGCGAGGACGAGCACGACGCCATCGACCAGATCAAGGCCCTGCTCTCCTATCTTCCCTCCAACAACATGGAAGACCCGCCCGTCAAGGAGACCGCCGACGATCCCAAACGGACCGATTCGGGGCTGGATACCATCATCCCCGACAGCGCCAACCAGTCCTACGAGATGCGGGACGTGATCCGGTCCATCGTGGACGACGGCGAGTTCTTCGAGCCCCACGAACTCTACGCCAAAAACATCATCGTGACCCTGGCCCGGTTGAACGGCCGCTCCGTGGGCATCATCGCCAACCAGCCCAGCTATATGGGCGGGGCACTGGACATCAACGCCTCGGACAAGGTCTCCCGGTTCATCCGGTTCTGCGACGCCTTCAACATCCCGCTGCTCACCATCGCCGACGTGCCCGGCTACCTGCCCGGCTCCGACCAGGAGTGGGGCGGCATCAT
Source organism: uncultured Desulfobacteraceae bacterium (assembly GCA_964652715.1). GTDB lineage: Bacteria > Desulfobacterota > Desulfobacteria > Desulfobacterales > JAABSP01 > JAABTD01. The sequence continues at coordinate 3,832 of CAZZBE010000175.1, read as the reverse complement.
CCGCCACGGCGCCAAGCTGCTCTGGGTCTACTCCGAAGCCACGGTGCCCAAAATGCTGCTGGTGACCCGAAAAGACTACGGCGGCTCCTATCTGGCCATGTGCTCCCGGGATCTGGGCGCGGATTTCGCCTTTGCCTGGCCCACGGCGGAGATCGCGGTCATGGGCGCTTCGGGCGCGGCCAACATCATCCATCGCAAGGAGATCGAGGCGGCCGAGGACAAGGCGGAAAAGCGCAAGGAGAAGATCGGGGAGTACGAAGAGCTGTTCTCCAACCCCTATCGCGCGGCCAACCGCGGCTATATCGACGGCGTGATCCAGCCCAGCGAAACCCGGCCCCGGCTCATCGAGGCCCTGGAGATCATGTGCGCCAAGCGGGAAATGCGGCCGCCCAAAAAGCACGGCAACATTCCGCTGTAATCGGCGCCCACAAATCACCAGCCACTACACACTAAACAAGGGAGTGTTTTATGACTGAGATGAGTCCGAAAATGGCCGCCGCCGTCGCGGGGGTCATGGCATACATCCAGACGGAGGAGGAAGCGGTCCTGGCCGCGGCCACCGCGGTTCCGGCGCCGCCCAGGGCGCCCGCGCCCGCGCCCCCCATGAAGCTGTGGGGCGTCAGCGGCCGGCTGGAGCAGATGCAATTGCGCAACCAGATGCAGCTCAAGGCGTTTCACGGTATTCGCAGAAGATAGTCGCGAGTCGCGAGTGACGTGTTGCGAGTTTCGATCTGAAAATATCACTTTAAAATACAATTTTTTATAGATAAAGAGGAGAACCAGAGCATGAGTGATCATACCCAAGTCAAGATGACGGAGATGAATTACGGCACGGACCGGCCCAAGGCCGAAAACCCGGTCAAGATCGAGGACCTGTCCCTGCGCGACGGACATCAGTCCCTGTTCGCCACCCGGGGCCGCACCGAGGACATGATCCCGGTGGCCGAGATGATGGACGAAGTCGGCTTCTGGGCCGTGGAGACCTGGGGCGGGGCCACCTTCGACACCATGCACCGGTTTCTGGGCGAGGACCCGTGGGAGCGGATCCGGACCCTGAAGCGGTACTTAAAGAAGACCCCTTTTAGCATGCTCCTCCGGGGCCAGAACCTGGTGGGCTACCGGAATTACGCCGACGACCTGGCCAAGGCCTTCGTGGAACGGGCCGCCGAGAACGGCATGGACATCTTCCGGACCTTCGACGCCCTCAACGACTACCGGAACTTCGAGACCGTGGTGCCGGCCATCAAGGCCGCCGGCAAGCATTTCCAGGGCTGCATCTGCTACACCATGACCGAGCCCCGGCTGGGCGGCGAGGTCTACAACATCGACTATTACGTGAGCAAGGCCAAGGCGCTGGAGGACATGGGCGCGGACACCATCTGCGTCAAGGACATGGCCGGCCTCATCGCGCCTTACGACGCCTACAACCTGGTCAAGGCCCTCAAGGAGAACGTCAAGACCCCGATCCATCTCCACAGCCATTTCACCTCGGGCATGTCTTCCATGAGCCACCTCAAGGCCATTGAGGCGGGCGTGGACATCATCGACACCTGCATGTCCCCCTACGCTTTCCGCACGTCCCACGCGGCCATCGAGCCCCTGGTCATGACGCTCATCGGCACCAACCGCGACACCGGGTTCGACATCGAACTGCTGGCCAAGATCAACACGGTCCTGGAGCGCGACGTGATGCCCAAGTACAAGCACCTGCTGGATGACTCCAAGGTCTCCACCATCGACATCAACGTGTTGCTCCACCAGACCCCGGGCGGCATGCTCTCCAACCTGGTCAACCAGCTCCGCGAGATGGACGCCCTGGACCGGATCAACGACGTCTATCGCGAGCTGCCCCGGGTCCGTAAGGAACTGGGCCAGATCCCGCTGGTCACCCCCACCAGCCAGATCGTGGGCATCCAGACCGTCAACAACGTCCTTTTCGACGACGAGAACGAGCGGTACAAGATGATCACCGGCCAGGTGAAGGACCTTTGCTACGGCCTCTACGGCAAGACCGCGGTCCCCATCGATCCGGAGGTCCAGAAAAAGGCCCTCAAGGGCTATCCCCGGGGCGAGGAGCCCATCACCTGCCGGCCCGCCGAAGTCCTGGAGCCGGAGTTGGACAAGGCCAAGGAAGAGATCGAGGACCTGGCCGCGGACCTGGACGACGTCATCATCTACGCCCTCTATCCCACCACCGGCAAACGCTTCCTCAAATGGAAGTACGGCAAGGAGCCGGTGCCCGCCGAGGTTCAGCCGCGGACCATGGAGGACGTGAAGAAGGAAGACGAGCTGGTCAAGAAGGCCAAGGCCGGCAAGCTGGTGGAGAAGAAATCCAGGGAAGAGGTCCCGGAAAAGGGCGACAACCTGCGAACCTTCAATGTTTTCGTGGACGAGGATTACTTCGAGGTCGGCGTGGAGGAAGTGGGCGGCACGCCGCTGGTCTCCTACATCCAGCAGCTCCAGAGCCAGATGCCCGCCGGCGGCGCTCCCATGCCGGCGCCCCAGGCCGCGCCCGCGCCAGCGGCCAAACCGGCGGCCAAGCCCGCCGCGAAGCCGGCCGCTAAAGCCGAAAAGCCCGCTGAGGCCCCCAAACCCAAAGCCGCGGACCTGGGCGGCACCCCGGTCACGGCCCCCATGCCCGGCATGATCGTCAAATACGAGAAGAAGGTCGGCGACGCGGTGAGCAAGGGCGACACCGTGGTGATCCTGGAGGCCATGAAGATGGAAAACGCCCTGCCCGCCCCCACCGACGGAACCATCAAGGCCATCAATTTCGGCGACGGCGATTCCGTGGCGAAGAATGATGTGCTGGCCGTGATCGAGTAGACAAACCTAACCCCCCCGGCCCCCCTTCCCTAATAGGGAAGGGGGGAGGTCGACGATCAAGCGCTTCGCCGATAGCCAAGACGCTTAACGATCGAACTCCCCCTCTCCTTTCAGGGGAGGGGGCCGGGGGGAGGGGTCTATATGAAAACTTCTTCACTATAGCTAACTAAGGAGACACGGGATCATGAAGATCCATGAATATCAGGCCAAGGAGTTGTTCAAAAAATATCAGGCGCCCATCCCCGAGGGGAGCCCGGCCGGCACGGTGGACGAGGCCGTTTCGGTCGCCGAGGGGCTGGGGGGCTATCCGGTGGTGGTCAAGGCCCAGATCCACGCCGGCGGCCGCGGCAAGGGCGGCGGCGTCAAGCTGGCCCAGTCCGCCGACGAGGCGAAGACCGTCGCCGGCGAGATCCTCGGCATGAACCTGGTGACCCACCAGACGGGCCCCGAAGGCCAGGAGGTCAAGAAGCTCCTGGTGGAGCAGGGCCTCGACATCAAAAAGGAACTCTACCTGTCCATCATCCCGGACCGGGCCACGGCCTCCATCGTCATCATGGCCAGCGAGGCCGGCGGCATGGACATCGAGGAGGTGGCGGCCAAGACCCCCGAGAAGATCATCAAGGTCTTCGTCGATCCGCTGCTGGGGATCCAGGGTTACCACTGCCGCGAGGCCGCCTTCGGTCTCAACCTGCCCCCCGCGGCGATCAAGGCCTTCATCCCCATGCTGAGCAAGCTCTATAAGCTCTTCGTCGATTACGACTGCTCGCTTCTGGAGATCAACCCCCTGGTGATCACCGGCGACGACGCCGTCATGGCCCTGGACGCCAAGGTCACTTTCGACAGCAACGCCCTTTTCCGCCACAAGGACATCCTCGAATACCGCGACCTGGACGAGGAAGACCCCCTGGAAGTGGAAGCTTCCAAATACAACCTCAACTACATCAAGCTGGACGGCAACGTGGGCAACATGGTCAACGGCGCGGGCCTGGCCATGGCCACCATGGAC
>CAZZBE010000174.1:6037-9764 GCA_964652715.1 uncultured Desulfobacteraceae bacterium | reverse complement strand
TTTCCGGTATCCGGATCTTCGCGGTTTTTCTTTGCAAAAACGGGTATGATTTTATATGCTTGGGTTCCAGGATATGAATTATTACATCAAAAATGCGCCATAGAGAGGTGACCATGTCTGAACAAAAATGGGTGTTTCGTTTCAACGAAGTGGAAGAGGTTCAGTCCCATGTGGGGGGCGCCTGGGAGGATGTCCGCGCCCTGCTGGGGGGGAAGGGGGCCAACCTCTTCGAGATGCTCCGCATCGACGTGCCGGTGCCCCCCGGGTTCACCGCCACCACCGAAGCCTGCAACGCGTTCCTGGAGGCCGGCGGCTTCTTTCCCGAGGGCTTGTGGGAACAGGAGCGGGAGGCCATGAAATACGTGGAGGCGGAGACCGGCAAGGGGTTCGGCGACCCGAAAAACCCGCTCCTGGTCTCCTGCCGGTCCGGCGCCAGGGTCTCCATGCCCGGCATGATGGACACGGTGTTGAACATCGGCCTCAACGACGAGACCGTCCGGGGTCTGACGGAAAAGACCGGAGACGAACGGTTCGCCTTCGATTCCTACCGGCGGCTGATCCAGATGTTCGGCCACGTGGTCATGGGAATGGACGACGAGGTGTTCGAAGACGTCATCACCCAGGCCCGGGACAAGGCCGGTGTGGCGACCGACGCCGAACTCTCGTCCGCGGCATGGAAAGAGGTAATCGACCGCTTCAAGGCGCTGTTCAAAGCCCATACCAAGCTCGATTTCCCGGAAGATCCCTATGTGCAGCTCATGCTGGCCACCGAAGCGGTCTTCAAGAGCTGGAACATCAAGCGGGCCGCGGACTACCGCCGGGCCGCCGGCATTCCCGACGATCTGGGCACGGCCGTGAACATCGTGGCCATGGTCTTCGGCAACATGGGCGCCGACTGCGCCACCGGCGTGGCCATGACCCGGAACGGCACCACCGGCGATCCCCGCATCGAGGGCGACTACCTGATCAACGCCCAGGGCGAGGACGTGGTGGCGGGCATCCGGATGACCAAAGACATCACCCAGATGAAGGACGAGATGCCCGAGGCGTGGGCGGAACTTTCCGAGATCGCCAAAAAGCTGGAATCCCACTACCGGGAAATGCAGGATGTGGAGTTCACCATCGAACAGGGCAAGCTCTGGATGCTCCAGACCCGGGACGGCAAACGGACCGCCCAGGCCGCCGTCCGCATCGCCGCGGACCTGGCAGAAGAAGGGCTCATTTCCAAAGAGACCGCCGTCATGCGGGTGAAGCCGGAGCACGTGGATTTCTTCCTCCACCCTCAATTCTCCATCGAGGCCCTGGAAGTGGCCAACGATATGGGCCAGTTCCTGGCCGAGGGATTGAACGTCTCGCCGGGCGCGGCCGTGGGCGTGGTGGCCCTGGACGCCAACCTGGCCGAAACCTGGGGCAAGGAGGGCAAGGACGTGATCATGGTCCGGCCGGAGACCAAGCCCGACGACGTCCACGGCATGCTCGCCGCCAAGGGCATCCTGACCACCCGGGGCGGCCGCACCAGCCACGCGGCCCTGGTGGCCCGCCAGTTCGGCAAACCCTCGGTGGTGGGGGTGAGCGCCCTGAAGATCGACATGGGCAAACGGGAGCTGCGCATGGGCGACGCCGAGGGCGTCGTCATCAACGAAGGCGACCCCATCTCCATCGACGGCACATTGGGCAAGGTCTATTCCGGAAGGCTGGACACCACCGTCCCCGACATCAACGATCCGTATCTGCTCAAACTCCTCTCCTGGGCCGACGGCTTCCGGAAACTGGGGGTGTGGGCCAACGCCGATTACCCCAAGGACGCCCAGCGGGCCCTGGACTACGGCGCCCAGGGCATCGGCCTGTGCCGGACCGAGCACATGTTCATGGAAACGGAGCGGCTGCCCATCGTCCAGAAGATGATCATGGCCGAACTCCCCTACGACCGGCGGGACGCCATCCACGCCCTGCTGCCCTTTCAGCGGGAGGATTTCGCCGGCCTTTTCCGAACCATGGACGGCCTGCCGGTGGTGATCCGGCTCATCGATCCGCCCCTGCACGAATTCCTGCCCGATCACGTGGAGCTGATGAACGACCTGTCGGACCTCAAAATCCGCCTCCGGCAGGCCGGAACCCTCCGGGAGATCGACGACCTCCTGGAGGAGATCAAGAACAAGCAGCAGATCCTCAGACGGGTGGAGAGCCTCCGGGAATCGAATCCCATGCTCGGTCTTCGGGGGGTCCGGCTGGGCATCCACATCCCCGAACTGACCCGGATGCAGGTGCGGGCCGTCTTCGAGGCGGCCTGCAAGGTCTCCAAGGAGGGGGTGGAGGTCCACCCCGAGGTGATGATCCCCCTGACCAGCCACGTCAACGAGCTGAAACGACAGCGGGAGACGCTGGAAGCCGAGGCCAAGCAGGTGATGGAAGAACAGCGGATGGAGATCGACTACAAATTCGGCACCATGATCGAGATCCCCCGGGCGGCCCTGACCGCCGACGAGATCGCCGAGTATGCCGGGTTCTTCTCCTTCGGCACCAACGACCTGACCCAGACCACCTTCGGCATCTCCCGGGACGACGCCGAATCGGTCTTTCTCATCGAATACATGGAATGGGGGATCCTGCCCAACAATCCCTTCGCCACCCTCGACGCCGACGGCGTGGGCGAACTGATGCGGATCGCCGTCGGAAAGGGCCGGGCCAAAAACCACCGGCTGGAATGCGGCATCTGCGGCGAGCACGGCGGCGATCCCAAATCCATCGAGATCTGCCACGGACTGGGGCTCAACTACGTCTCCTGTTCGCCCTTCCGGGTGCCCGTGGCCCGGCTGGCCGCGGCCCACGCGGCTTTGAACGCGAAGAAGGAAGAGTAAAACAGAAACCTAACCCCCCCGGCCCCCCTTCCCTAAAAGGGAAGGGGGGAGATCTTTATACGATCATTTGAACGATAGTTCAGATGTTGAATAAGCGATACTCCCCCTCTCCTCTCAGGGGAGGGGGCCGGGGGGAGGGGTCAAGGGAGCTTTATGAACGACACCCACCGACTGGCGGTGCTCATCGACGCGGACAACTCGCAGCCGTCCATTATCGACGGGCTCATGGCCGAGGTCGCCAAATACGGCGCCGCCACAGTCAAACGGATCTACGGCGACTGGACCAACCCCCGGTTGCGGGGATGGAAGGACCGGCTGCTTTCCTACGCCATCCAGCCCATCCAGCAGTTTTCCTATACCTTCGGGAAAAACGCCACGGACAGCGCCATGATCATCGACGCCATGGACCTGCTCTACAGCGAAAAGCTGGACGGCTTCTGCATCGTTTCCAGCGACAGCGATTTCACCCGCCTGGCCTCCCGGATCCGGGAGGCCGGGCTCACCGTCTACGGGTTCGGCGAAAAAAAGACCCCCAAACCCTTTGTGGCGGCCTGCGACAAATTCATCTTCACGGAGATCCTGCGCCAGGACGAAGCCCTGTTTCCCGCGGCCCGGAACGCCGCCGATCTCCAGGACGAGGTCCACCTGGTCAACCTGCTCCGGTCGGCGGTGGAGGACTCGGCCGACGAGTGTTCCTGGGCCTATCTGGGCAATGTAGGAAAAAACATCATCAAAAAAGCCCCGGAGTTCGACCCCCGCAATTACGGTTTCGCCAAACTGGCGGAACTGATCCGCGCCTTCGATCTTTTCGAGGTGGACGAGCGCTCCTTCGAGAACGCGCCGGGGACGTCCGTTTATATCCGGTACCG
>CAZZBE010000174.1:0-5937 GCA_964652715.1 uncultured Desulfobacteraceae bacterium | reverse complement strand
GCGCCGTTGGCGGAGGTGGGGCGGAATCTTTTCAATTACGCCATCGAACGGGACGAGCTGAAGCCGATCCTTCAGAATCTGCCGTCGGAATCGAAGATCGATCCGGTGGCCATGGAATATGAGATCCAGATTCTCAAGATCGTCAGCGTCGGCTGGGGCATCGCCTATTTCGCCCCGGACGAAGCCCGGAAAGAAGCCGCGGCCCAGACCTACTGGAACATCGTCCAGCAGTTTTCCGGCAACATCTCATCCATGAGTTCAGCCTCCGCAGGCAAGGACATCGACTATTTCAACATCCTGAAAGACCGCCTCGACATCTACGTCAAGGCCCTCAACGTCTTCTCCGACGTGGAAGACCCCGGCCCCGTCATCGGCCACACCTACGCCAAGCTCTGCGGCGACGAAGAGGACATGTACGTCATGATCGCCGGCAAACGGGTGTTTCACCTGTCGCTGGCGGCGGTGAAGGGGTATTTTGAATCGGTGGAGATCGTGTGAGGGCGCCGTCATGAATTTCGTATCGGAACCCAAAGCGAGCTATGGCGCCGGATTAAGCGAGTCCACGGTATTCCGGAGCGATGCCGGGACGCTCCTGCAAAAGCTGCCGGAAAACCTTTTCCGTTGCTGCATCACGTCCCCGCCCTACTGGGGACTTCGGGATTACGGCATTGACGGCCAGATCGGCGCGGAAGAAGAACCGGCGGCTTATGTGCGGCGACTTGTGGACGTCTTCGAAGGCGTGCGGCGGGTCCTCACGGACGACGGCACGCTCTGGCTGAACATCGGCGACTCCTACACCAGCGGGAACCGGGGTTACCGGGCGCCGGACCGGAAAAACCCCGTTCGGGCCATGACCTACCGGGCGCCAACCCCCGACGGTCTCAAACCGAAGGACCTGATCGGCATCCCCTGGCGACTGGCCCTGGCCCTTCAGGAAGCGGGGTGGTTCCTTCGAAGCGACATCATCTGGGAAAAACCCAACTGCATGCCCGAAAGCGTCAAGGACCGGCCGACGAGGGCTCATGAATACCTGTTCTTGCTGACAAAATCCGTCAAATATTATTACAACCACGCCAACATTAAAGAGCCCAACGGTCGAAACCGACGGACCGTCTGGTCCATCCCCACCGAGCCGTTTCCGGGCGCCCATTTCGCCACCTTCCCGCCGAAGCTCGTAGAACCCTGTGTAATGGCCGGATCGAAACCCGGCGACTGGATATTGGACCCCTTTTTCGGTTCCGGCACTGTCGGCGTCGTGTGCGAAGAACAGCGGCGCAACTACGTCGGCATCGAGCTGAATCCGGAATACGTGGAAATTGCGCTTCAGCGCATTCGGAACGTTCAGCCGCCCATGCATCACGGACGAATCGTCCGAAGACTTTGAAGATTTCCAGGAAAATTTGCTGTCCCGGTTGGGGGCTCGATATCGGTAGAAGGGCGCTGTCAGCCAGCGCCCTTTCCAGTGTTAAGGCACGTCCGTCGGCTCGCCGACTTCGCAGCTGCCTTCCGGGCAGAAGAGATTCAGCCAGGTGCCCCTCGTGGTTTTGGATTCCTTCCCCACAGCCGGGATCGAGATGTTCCCCTCCGCGGTGACGCAGGATTTATCGGGGCAGACCATATCGATCCACACGCCGTCTTTGCCTTCCGCCGCCGCCTTTTTCTCGGGCGGGAGAGACGCAACTTCCTCCGCGTTCAGCACCCGTGCATCCGGAATGAAAAATTTGAATCGAACCTTGTCCGTGGTTGCCATGGTGTAACCTCCTTTTGGTTGGAATGGGTTTGACGCATCGTTCAGTCAGGATACCCGCATCGGCGGGATGAAAAAATACGGAATCCACCGTATTTCTAAATCCATGTCGCAGTAGTTCCCTCAAGGGCTCACTTCCGGAACGCCTCCGCCGTGATTTCATAGCGCCGCATCACTTGCTGGAGGGACTGCCGTTCCAGGCCGCACATCCGCGCCGCCTGGGTGACGTTGCCTTTGGTTTTTTCCAGCAGATGACCGATATAGGCCGCGTTGAACCGTTTCAGATTCTCTTCCTTTGCCTCTTTGTAGGATAGGGCGAAAGTTTCGTCGCCCAGGCAGGGAACGGCGCCGCCCTCTTCTTCGACGCCCATGTCCCGGGGACGGATCTCGTCGGTTTTCGAATACAGGATCCCCTGGATGATCTTGTTTTCCAGCTCCCGGATATTCCCCTCCCATTGTCGCGACGCCAGGATGGGCATCAGATCCGCCGAAATGGCCTTGAGGGGTTTGTTGAGTTTGACGCTATGTTTTTCCAGCAGATGGTTGGCGATCAGGGGGATGTCGGATTGGCGCTCCCTCAGCGCGGGCAGCTCGATAGGCAGCACGCTGAGCCGGTAGTAGAGATCCTCCCGGAATTCCCCTTTTCGAATCTTCTCCTTTAAATCCTGGTTGGTCGAGGCGATGATCCGCACATCCACGGTGATGGACCGGGTGTCGCCCAGGGGCTTGATCTCTTTTTCCTGCAGGACCCTGAGCAGCTTGGCCTGGACCCCGGGGCCGATATCGCCGATTTCATCCATAAAAATGGACCCGCCGTGGGCCTCCTGGAACAAGCCGATCTTGTTCTGGACGGCATGGGTAAACGCCCCTTTTTTGTAGCCGAACAGTTCGCTTTCCAGGATTTGCTCCGGCACGGTGGGGCAATTGACCGTGACAAAGGACCGGTCCTTGCGATGGCTCAAGGAATGGACGGCCCGGGCCGTCAGCTCTTTCCCGGTGCCCGATTCCCCGGTGACGAGCACCGTCAAGTCGTTTTTGGCCACCATCCGGATGCTTTCGAACACCCGCTGCATGGCCTCGCTCTCGCCCACGATGTCCTGGAACACTTGGGTCCCTTCGCAGGCTTCCCGGAGGCGGCGATTCTCCTTGATCAGGGAACTCCGCTCCAGGGCCTTCTCCAGCCGGATCACCAGGGCGTCGTGGTCGAAGGGCTTGGTGATGAAATCGTGGGCGCCGTTTTTCATGGCCGCCACCGCCGTTTCGATGGAGCCGTAGGCCGTCATCATCACCACGGTGAGCCCCGGCATGGACCGCTTGACGAGTTCCAAAAGCTCCAGGCCGTCCATCCCCGGCATCTTGATGTCGGCCAGCACCAGGTCGAAAAGCTTATGGGAGAGGATCTGCATCGCCATCTCCCCCGATGACGCGGTCTCCACTTCGCACCCCAGTTCCGGCGCCAGACTCCGCTTGAGCAGTTGCAGCATGTCGGGTTCGTCGTCCACGATGAGGATGGACCGGTCCATCACGCCCCCTTATTCACTTCAGACGCCGCCGGCAGCCGGATCGTGAAGGTTGTCCCGTTGCCGGACGCGCTCTCCACCTCGATCTCGCCGCCGTGGTTTTTGATGATGCCGTAACTCACCGACAGCCCCAGGCCGGTGCCCTCTCCGGTGGGTTTGGTGGTGAAGAACGGGTCGAAGATGTGCGGCAGGTTTTTCCCTTCGATGCCGTAGCCCGTATCCGCCACCGCGATGACGACCTCGCCGCGCGCCGCATCATAGCGGGTGGAAAGCGAGATGATTCCCTCCTTGTCCACAGCATGGCGGGCGTTCATCACCAGGTTGATGAGCACCTGCTTGATTTTTTTTTCATCGGCCAGAAGCGGCGGCGCCTCCGGGTCGTAGTTCCGGTCGATGACGATCTCCCCCAGCTTGGAATGGCGCCGGACGAAGTCGAGGACCTCGTCGATGGTCTCGTGGATGTGAACCATCTCCTTCTTTGTCTTGGAAGACCGGGCGAAATTGAGCAGATCCTCCACGATGGCCTTGCAGTTGCGAACGTGCTTTTCGATGGTTTTCAGATCTTCGTAGCGCTGGCTCTCCTTTGCCTCTCCGCGCAGCAGGAGCTGCGTGTACCCTAAAATGATCCCCAGGGGATTGTTGATCTCGTGGGCGATGCCGGCGGAAAGCTGGCCGATGGAAGCCAGACGGTCGGCCTGGGCCATCTGCTTTTCCGACCGGGCCAGAGCCTCGGTCCGTTTTTCCACCAGCCGTTCCAGGTTCTGGTTCATGTAGAGCAGCTCCTCATGGGCTTCCCGCAGCGCCTGGCGGTCCTTCATGATGCCGCCGTAGATGTTCCAGATCCGCTCGAAAAAAAGGGTGATGGCGGCCACGATGGTCAACATGATGGTATTGACGCTCCCGCTGTAGGCGGCGATCCCGCTCCAGGTCCCCCGGTGACCGGAGATCAGCAGCACCTGCTTCAGCATATGCCCGACGGACCGGGAAACCGCGAATGCGGCCAGGGCGGAGAGAACCCATAACAGATAGGTCCAGATGAGATTGTTGGGATCGCCCCTTTTCAATGTCGCGACGCGGCCCAGGCACAGAAACGAAAAGACGATCATGAGGACGGAGCCCCCGAGATCCACCAGCAGAATGGGCAGGGCCGTCACAATCATTCCGCGCCCCCGCCGGCGCCGGGACTGTCGGCGTCCGCGCCGGTTTCGGTCATCAGGCGGCGCAGTCCCACGTACAAAAAGATCATGGCCGGCACGCACAACAGATGGTCCAGCTTGGCCAGATAGTACACGGGTCCCATCCATTTCAATCCGTCGCCCGTCTCGACGTACAGGCGCCCTCCCTCCAGGGTTTGGGTGCGGATCAGCAAAAACTGCTCGTCTAAAAGATGAACGGTAAAGGCATCGACGCTCCACAGGAGGAACAAAAGGGCCGAAATCCCGATGTAGCGCCACCCCGGTTCCCGGGTCAGATTTCTGGTCTTGAGCCAGTAAATGAGAATCCCCATCGAAATGCAGAAAAAAATATGGGACAGTTGGTGGACGTAAAGTCCCTCCCCTCCTCCATGCCCCTGGGTGGCCCCGGCGACGGTCGGCAGCGCCGCAAGCCTCGCCAATGCCGCCGCGAACCCGATCCCCGCCCGGTATGTGCGTCCGCGCCTCATCCCGTCTCTTTGCAGAAAAGCCCTTTAAACCCCGGACGCGGAGGCCGCGACCTCGTCGTCGCCGGCCGTCTTGATGAATCGGGACGGCGTCTTCCCTCTGCTTCCGAGGGCGTGTTTGAGTCGGGAATATCCCACCCGCATTCCCACGTAACAGAGAATGAAGGGGGCCAGGAAATTCAATTCGAGCCCCCCCGCCCATTTCGGCAGCGTAAAAACGATCTCTCCGAACCGCATGTCAAGCCAGGCCGCGGCGAAAAACGCCGGCCACAGCGCCGCCATGCCCATGGCGATCATCAGGAAAAAGGACTTGCCGTAAGCCTCGTTGGCCAGTTTGTTGATGCCCTTGTAGGCGGTCTCGTCTCCGGCCTGTTTGGCCTTCATGGACTGTTCATGGTAATAAGCCGTTTCGTCCATTTTTTCAGCGACGGCGGATCGATTGATGCGGAAAACGATCGCCATGGTCAGTTCTCCGAGAAGGACCGACCAGAAAGCCAGTGCGACGATGCCGGCCCACCACCCCGTCATGGGATCGTTGAAAAAGCGAAAAGGGGCGATGAGCACCGGGTCGATGGTGGTCAATAACCAGACGATTGGGTCCATTTGCCGTCCTTGAAATCGTAAAAAAGGGGCCGATCCGATCCGGATGCCGAACCGGATCGACCTTTTCGCGGGTTGTTACCTGTAATGCATCAGAACGGAGGCACCAGGCTGTATCCCAGAAAGCCCTTGGTGGTGTAGCGAACGCCCACGTAAAAGGCCAGAATGATAAAGATGATCTTCAACACCTTTTCGGGGATGTACTTTGAGGTCCGCGGGCCGATCATGGAGCCGATGAAGACGCCGATCAGCTCCGCGCCGATGAGGCCCCAGGCCACCATGACGCCCTTGCCCACCATGTAGGAAAAGATGGAGACGATCATGCCCACCAGCACGCAAAGCGCCGATGTGCCCGCCACCAGAAACATGGGCAGGCCGGCCACCGAGGTCAGGAACGGCACGTAGAGAAA
>CAZZBE010000173.1:0-9927 GCA_964652715.1 uncultured Desulfobacteraceae bacterium | reverse complement strand
TTCAGTCCGGGATGGGAGGCGGGTTTCAATCCTTGTTTTCCTGGATCAAGCGCTGAAAGCGGCAGGATATCCGGGGCGCTCTCGTCCGGGACACGCATGTTTCAATCCTTGTTTTCCTGGATCAAGCGCTGAAAGATGGCGGATGGGGGGATAATAAAAAACCACCCAATAGTTTCAATCCTTGTTTTCCTGGATCAAGCGCTGAAAGGCCGCCGCATTATCAATATGGAATAAATTCAACTACATAAATAATATTCTTAAAAAGAGAAAATTTATCTATCCTGTTCATTCTGGTAGTATACTTCTAAAATATTGTATTGTCAAAGAACATTTAACCTTTCGGTATAATATATTTTATTCGCAAAAAAACCTATCCGGGCAATATTTTTACACCAACATGGCTATTGCTTATATCGCTTTCTCACACAAATTCCCATAACAGCAATCCGCACATCTGGCCTTGTACCGGGTTGGTTTCGGGTATTTTCCTTTTTGGACAACAGCCAGAAGCTGTCGAAGGTGGTTTTTTAGATCTTCATACATCTTTTCCGTGATCGGCGCCTCGACCAGTTTGTTTTTACTTCGGGTGTAAACAATAAAGCCCCGGTTGACGGGAACACCCAAATTCTCTTGGATAAGCTGACCATAAAAAGTCAACTGAAATTTGTGGTTTATAAAAGTCTTATCTTTGTACTCCGAATATTTATAGTCCAGCGGGGCCGCGGTCCCGTCATCGAGAAACAGAACCTCGTCCACGATCCCCCGGGTTCCGGATTTCGACTGGAAATATACCCCCGTTTTTCTCTTTTGACAACCTATTTTCTTACGCAGGTAATCGGGGTTGACACGTTCCTTTTCAAGATGAATTTCCCGCCCCTTTTTTACTTTGAACCGCTTTTCCTGATGCTCCGGGATTTTCAAATATTGTTCAAAATAGGTAAAGCGGGGGCAAAAAAGATACTCTAACAAATCCGTTGCTGTAACGGAGGACGAAGGCGTATAGTCGGCGTTTGTTTCTGTCATTCCTGTTCCTGATAACGAGCGGCCTCGTGGCGGGTTTCGCCATTTGCGACCGTCAATCGACCCGCTCCAGTGTGCCAAACCCTCTTGAAGTTGATTTTCCGATTCCCCAGTAGGACGGAATATTGAAATTGACGGCAAATGTTGCCCAAAAAGCGAGCATCGGGGTGTTCTTGAGTCGGGCGGTTTTTTCTTTAATCTCTAGGAACTCAATATAAATCTGTTCGGAAGCAGTGTACCCGATGCCTTTGCACATTGAAAGAATATTGCCGATCAATATTTTTCGTAGAAGCTCCCTTCGGACATCCGGATTTCCCGTCTTCTGGTATGTGCGATAATTTTTCTCGTTCAACGCGATCCAGGGCGATAAAAATCGATAGATAAGCGGATAATCGGTTGTTCCAAACCGACATTTTTCAAACGCAATTTTGTAACCATCCACGACATACCGCTCATTGCATAAGCGAAGGGTTTCGCCAAGCAGATTGACTTTGCCGAGAACGGCCGCCCCAGTTCCCAATCCGACGACGACCCCTTTGCCGCGCAGTCGTTTATACTGGATTTTTGGATAAGTATAGATCAGGGTTTCTTGTTCGTGGTGATGAAAAAGGCTTTCGTCCGGATAAAGGCCGGCAATGGCCCCGCGAAGGTCTTTCCCCTGAACATTTGGATTAAGAGGCTTGTCGAACGACAGTTCGATGATGCATTGATCGATTTTCATAATGCCCTATCAAAAAATACCGGTGCCGGAATCCGGATCGGCCGCCATATCATCCAAAAGGATGCCCTTGTCCGGGTCGTACATGCCGGGTTTCAACACCCAGTGCCCCAACCGTTCTTTTGCGATTTCCGCCGGATCGAATCTTTTTCGTGCATAGACGTTTATGGCGACGTTGGCGATCTTCCCGGCCAGCCTTCGCCATGCTTCCCGGCGCTGCCAGCGGTCTTCAACCCCGTTCGCTTTTTCCATGGCCCGGAGCAAACAGGGATTGCCGACAATGAAAGTGTGCTGTTCCCGGTCCTTGCCCCGCAGCAATTCCCGGATTGGCGCATCCTCTTGCCAGGCGATAAAACACGCCAGATGGGCCGCGCCCGTGTCCTTGCGTTCACTCAGCAACTGAAAATACTGTTCGGAGATGTCGAGGGCGTCCTCTTCGTCTATGGATTCATAAGAACCCGTCAACTGGCGCGTGACCTCCAGGGCGACATTGTTCGCTTCGCCGTAGATCATGTCTGAAAACCGCCGCCCTTTGCTGTTGACGAGGTCAACGATTTCCACCGGAAGCCATTTCCCTTTGTTGCCGGCCCGGTTGCAGCGCCCGGCGATCTGGACGATGCTGTCCCATGGCGCGAAGTCCCGGATGACGCGGTCCATGTCGATATCGACGCCGGCTTCAACGCATTGCGTGGAAACGACGATGCAGGGCTTGCTCTTTTCAGCATTCTTGATTCGTTTGATCTTTCGAAGCCTATCCTTGGGTGTGACATCCGCGCTGATAAAAAACGTCGAAATGTTTTCATGGCCGTCCGAGCAGCATTTTATTACGTGATCGTAAACCCGGCGGGCGGACGCCCGGGTGTTGAGGGTGATCAACACCCGTTCCCGTTTCTCCAGCCAGTCGGGGAGCCGTAAAGTGATTTCTTCGCAAAAGTCATCGATTGTGACCGGCTGGTTGACCCGAAGATGGAGTCTGTACCTGGAAAACGATCTGAAATAGTCCCGATAATTTTCCAGAAGCGGCGCCGCGCCGGTCGCGAAAGGCGGCAGCGTCGCCGACATCAACAGCAGTCGGCTGTTGCACCCTTCGGCGAGCCCGGAGAAAAGGGCGCTCAACAGTTGCCAAAGGCGGCAGGGGACAGCCTGGACCTCGTCCATGATGATCAAGGCGTCGCAAAGGTTATGAAACCGCATCTGATGCCTGGCTTTGGGACTCGCCAGACTCATGAGGAATTGGTCGTAGGTGGTGATGACCATTTCCGACCGCCAGGTGTCGATGAAAAACCGTTCCTGGCTTTCTTCCATGGATGGATCGTATCGCCGGTCTGAAAGGGAATGGCTGGTCAGAAGCCATGCGCCGTCCGCTTTCCGGCCGCCCATTTCGAGCAGCGCCTTGTAAACCCCCACGGTCTGATCGATGATGGAAAGAAAGGGCAGCACGATGATGATCTTCGGGGGCCTGTTGGTTTTCCCGGCCAGCCGTTCCCGCAGGGTCAACGCCCATGTGCCGGCCAGCAGGGTCTTTCCGACCCCGGTGGGCGCGGTCAGGGACACAATGCCATGATCCTCTTTTTCGGAAATGGCCTTCACGACGGCTTCCCTGGCGCTTTTTCTCAGATGATTGACGGCGGTTTCTTCGGCGTTTGCCAGCATTTCATCGACCCATGCCGACCGCCAGGGCCGGGGATGTCGAACCGTATGCGCCGCGGCGTCGGGAACCGCCAGAAAGGCTTTGTCCGCCTCCAGCAACAGGGAAAAAATCAGTTGGGCTTTCAAGCGGAAACGGACCGCTTCATCTGGTTCAGCGGATTTGACAAAAGCATGGAATGATTTGACAACCTTGCGGCGCAAGTATCGAACCGCCGCGCTGATGCTGGCGGGAGAAAGGTCGATGGGATCGAAATCAAGTCCGCTGGCTCTGGACAAAAGTGACGCATCGAGGGTTTCGATCTGACGTTTCAAGACCCTGTTGATGCGGGTTCCGGAAAAATCGTCAATCGTGCGGCCCGAGGTGTCGGTAAGGTTCACCGGCGGCAGATAAGGCAACTCGCCGTGGTGCCCCCGGGCGCAGGCAGCCAGGATCAACGCATCCATGGCCGCCCACCCCTCGTTTTTCGCCAGCAAAAGCGAAAGCAGCAGGGACATGGGGGTGTGGGATTTGTCCTCCTGGCCGCCGCTGTAGGCGTCGGGGGCTTCGATGTACTCCTGGAACGGCGCGACGCCCTTGCCGAGATCATGCGACCGGGCCGCCAAACCGGACAATCGTTGGACATCGCCGGCGACCAGTTCGTGGGAATGCCCCGCCAAAAGCCTGTCCGCAGCCTCCATGACCTGATGGATATGCTCGGATAGCAGCAGATTTGGATGAGATTTTAGATCTTTCATAGAAAAATCAGAGCCTTTCCATCGAATTCGACGGCGTTTTTCGTGTTGACCGGAACCGGTCGCGCCTCTCTTTCCATGAAATAGGCGGCGTGGCGAAACACCCTTTCCGAAGTTACGGCCCGGGGCATCCGCATGGCGTGGACAACCACGCCTTTCTGAAAGGCGGCGTCAACATCCAATTCAGCCGCGTCCCGGGGAAATACGGTATGAACGCTGTGCGCGCCGGAGGGCAGGGCGCCGGCATCCCCCGCCGCCAGGTATTGAAGGTTCCCGGCCAGCTCCGAAACCCCAAGACACGGCTGGAAATGCCACCTGCGTTCGTCAAGCCGGTTTTCAAAGTCTTCCTGGTAAGGTTCCGGCAGGGAAACCCACAGGGTATAGGCGGGGTTGAAAAGCCATTCCTGGTCGATCAGGCTGGCCTTTTCAGGACTGGTCGCCTTGTCGGCTTTCTGGCTTTTTTTGACCGTTTTCGGCAACAGCGCCGGCGGATCTTTCCTCAGTTTCGCCCTGTGCCAGAAGGTCGGCGGCCTTTTACCGGATATGGCGATATGCGCCGGTTCCAGCAGTTGCTGTGGCTGGTCTTTTTGCAGGCCGAGGACCGCCCCGATCATTCCCAGAATCGCGGTTCGGGGGGGCGCGGGGTAGCTCATGGCGCTTGCGCCCCCCTCCGCTTTCAGAAAATGACCGAAACGCCCCGACAGCCTGAAAGATACGAGTCGCATGGTTTACCCCTCGATCGAGGCTGGAAGGTCCAGGGTTTCCACATCCAGAGGTTCCCATCCATCCGGGATCGCCCCTTTGATCCCGGCGTCCGGCGACTTGTCCCACCGAACCCGCCCGATCCGACCGGATTGCTCGCCCACGCGTTGAATCAGTTTTTCCAGATCGATCCGGTAATCATCGGGATCGGCCCACGCCTTTTCCGGCTTGTCGCCGGTGGGAATCAGCTTGACGTAATCGTGGAGCCGGCCGAATTGAAATTCTTCGCCCGCGTTGTATTCGAGGCTGATCAGGAGACGCGGAATCTGCCCGACTTTCGTCCGGGTGTTTCCCGACGCCCGGACCCCGTGCCAAAGGGCTTTCAGGAACAGTTCGTAATCTTCGTCCGAAAGCCTGGATATTTTGGCGGCGTGCTGGTTGCCGACGCCTGAAAAACCGATCAGCGCGTACCGGAGGCCGAAATACGTCGTAAAAGTGCCCTGGCTTTTGTCTTCCCTGGAGGCGAAGACGGACGTTCCGTGAATATCCACTTCTTCGGCCTGGTGAAGCGCTTCGCCCATGTTGATCTGCACCGCCCCGGTCAGGGTTTTGGGTTCCGGCTTGGGTTCCCATCCTTTGGGCTTTTCTACGCCCGGTTCATCTTTCAGGTCTTCCACTTTAAAGGCCAGGGCGCTGCCGAACAACCTGGCATCGATAAAAGCGTCTAAAAGAATATCGACCAGTTCTTTACCGACGGCCTGGGTCTTGTTGATTTTTTGTAGATAATGAACGACCCGGCCGGTCAGGTTGGTGGTTCGGCCTTCGATGTTGTCGACCATGATGTCCTGGCCCCGGCTTTTCAGAAAATCCCGGACAAAGCGCTTGAGGCGAACGTCGGTCACATAATGGACGCCGTCCGGCAACACCCTCGGCCGATTCTCGTCGGGGTCGCCGTTGGGATTGCCCATTTTGATGTCGTACAGAAACAGGAATTCACGTCTTCCGGATAAGGTTTTTTGATCGGTTTCAGTCATTTTGTGTTACCCCCTCTTTTGATGTGTCCTCATCGGTTTCCGCTTTTTTCAAAATCGTGCGCGCCATGGATTGGCCCAACAGCAGATAATAACAGGTTTGGGTCTGGCTCAACTCATTCAAACGGGATTCATTGATTGAAAGGGCGAATCTGCCTATTTCTTCAGTCAATTCCCGGATCGCGGCGCTTTTTTCGGCTTCGTAAGACAGAAGTTTTCCCCTTATTTTTTTGTATAATTCGGGAATATCTTTCCCTTGCAGGGTCAACCGCTTCAGCCATGTCAGGGCGTTGGCGCCGACGTTGATGCCCCTGGCGCCCTGGATAATAAGGAGTCGGCCATAGAGGACGCCCAAAAGAAACGCATAAGCCTTCTGCGGCGTGTCGATGGCGCTCTCCGGCCCGAAATAAGGCTTCAGGCTGTCCATTTCCGGTTTGATAAAATCCTTTTCCATCTTCATCACTCCCAGTGTTTTGAAATAAAATAGCCACCAGCATAAATGCCGAATCCAGCCGGCGGCGGTCAGGTAGGCCCCTTTTTTCCCTTTCCCTTCGTGCAAAAGGCCGTATGCGTCGCCCCTGGTCACGGCGTCGAGCCACCACCACTGGGCGGTGGTCATGATTTCCCGCCAGAAAAATTCCGCCGGTATAAATCTAGGTGGCCCGTGATAAACGCTTTCGGCGATTAGGCGTTTGAGTTGAAAAAGCCGTTTGCTCTGGTTGGCGGATTGGGCCTTTTTTCCGCCGGGCCGGTAAAAAAGCGAATACAACGCCTTCAGGGAAAGGTTCGGCCGCATGTCGAACCGGGGGCCCTCAAGGTGAACTCGTGGAAACAAGGGGTGACGCCATTCTTCCGCCTCCGCGTTAAACCGCGAAAGCTCCCGGAGCCGGCTGGGGGGAACGTCGGTGATGATGCCCGATACATTTTCGATGTTCTGGCCGATGTCGGCCCAAAGAAAGGTCAGGTTCATCACTGCTTTTTCCTCCTTGAGAATATCGAGGAGGAGGTCTTCGTCGCTTTCGACGTCCTTTGGGATGCTTTTGATGAAGCTTCTTACTTCGTTAAGCATTGCTTGTCGTTCGTTTGGGCTGGCGGTGGAGTAGGGAACGACGAGGGCGTTTTCCCCCGCGATTTTGCTGACAAACGGCCGTTTGTCTTTTTTCGGCCCGCCTTTTTTGATGACATGGTTTTTGTAAATGTAAAGCAAGTCCGCGCATTCCACGCAAAGGGCGTAGGATTTCCACGCCTGTCCCGGATCGATGTTGGGAAAAACCCCGACCCTGTCCATATTGAGCAGATTCAGCCCGGATCCCTTGAGCGCGTTGGAGTAGATGGCGACGTTTTCGCCGCCGCACAGAGGGCAGACGGCGTTTTCTTTTGGCGTCGTTTTGCCGACAAGATATCGTTCACCGGCGAGTTTTTCATCCATTAAATAGCGAACATACTCCTGCCTTTCGCCAGGCCATTTTCCGGAAGCGTCTTTGACGGCCACGATGACGGTGCCCGTCATCGGGCCGATTTTACCCACGACGCATTCGAGCATGGAGTCGTAGCCTTCAGCCCGCCAGTCGATGGGACCCTCATCCGGGACATTGATATTTTGCGCATCTAAAATGGATACAATTTCTTGGAAATAAGACGACCATGATTGCCCAGACCCGGCAATGTCGCGGAACGCATTCATTGTCGTATTCAATATTTTTTTGGAAGGGCTTGCGCCTTTCTGTTTTGTATAAGTGCGCTTGATGACAGGGCCTATCTGTGCGCCCTGCGAACCGGGAGGTTTTACAAAAGGCAGATAAGAACGGATTTCATGCCTCATTTCCTCTGCATGAAGTGACGCTGCATCGCCGTCTTTTTCAATGACAAACACCTTTTCGATGGCGCCGGTGTCTTCAACCAGGTAGGGGAAGATGGTTTCCGGCGACTCCGTTCTATACCGGCGATACCATTCTTCCAGGTCGTCCGGTGGATCGTCGTCAACAGTTTCGCTGAACAAATAGTCTAGGGCCAGCGTTCTCATGGCATCCAGCATTAGCGTCTCCGAGTTATCTCATATAAAATATATTAAAACTAAGCCGTATCCTATCTGCTCTATTGCACTCTGTCAAGGATTTTGTTAAATACGAATAGGGCATGCGAGGCGTCCAGCAAAACAAGGCTTGAAACATATATTTTATTTGTGAATCAACTGTTTCCATTAAAACAAGGGTCATCGGTTTCTCCTTCGGGGAGTCCTTTTTTAGCCTCCTCTTCGGCGATGCTTTCCATGATTTGCCGCCTCGCCTCGTCCAGTTCGGTGTAAGTTTGGGCGTATTCTTTCAGGGCGCCTGCGGGCGAATCGTCTTTTTGATCCATACTGAATTGATCTCTTCCTGATTGTTTTGAGCCAATGGTTCGAGGCGGCTAAAAAAACTGCGCCAACACCTCGTCATTCACCAATTTCCGGTCAAACCCCTGCCCGAGCACCTTCACCTGCCGAAAATCCTCCTGGCAAAACGGGAACAGATAAACGGAATCCACCTTCTCGTCGATGAGTTCCCGGCATTTTTCAGCCAGCTCGTCGAACCGGTTCCACTCCAGCTTGCCGAGGAATACGCTTTTCTGGACCCGGATCAGCCCGATCTTTTTACAGGATTTGGCCACTTTGGTCCGCTTTTTGTCCTCCACGATGTCATAGATGATCCAGACCAGCACGCTCATGGGCGCCCCCCCTTAAAATTCCTTGATGTCCAGCCAGTCCGGCCGTCCGGCATCCGTTTCTTCCGCCAGCAGGATGTTGGCCAGGCGGTGGGCTTCATGCTGGATGATGTATTTGCGCCGGACATTCCGCCGGCGGTACCGGACCGATTCATCCAGGTGGGCGTTCATGGCCTCGACCACGACCGGCTTGCCTTTTTCGTTGAGCGAGACGGCCCCCTCCTTTTCCTCGAAATAGTCGTCTTTTATTTTGCGGCCGGTAAACAGATGCACCGTCGTCTGCTCCCCGAATATCCGGAACGGCTCGATCAGGTCGAACACCATGGACCGTTTATTGTAATTGTCCGTGTGCATAAACCCCACGTAGGGGTCCAGCCCCGCCAGGATGCAGGCTTTCTCCACCCGGCCGTAGAGGATGCCGTAGCAATAGTTGAGGGCCGCGTTGAAGGGGTCGCGGGCCGGGTGTTTGGACCGGCCGTTGAATTGATACCGTTCCGGCATGAGCTTTGAGATGCACCCAAAATAGGCCGTTCCGGATGTTCCCTCGATGGCCATGATCCGCCCACGGAGGGCGTCGATCACATCGTCCGCGGGCAGCCTCGACGCGGCGTTTTCCACCGTTTGGATCGGCTTTTCGAAAACCGCCTCTTTTCCGGGGCGCGCGTTCATTAACTTTTTCAAAAATCGGGCCTGATTTTCGAGCTTTTGCCGGATCATGTCCGCGGCCAGCCGCGTGCCCTCCAGTGTGGTGGACGCCTCGATTTGTTTTCGGCGAATCAGCGCGGTGCTTCCCAGTTTGGAAAACCAGACGCGCCCGACAGGGTCGCCGTAACCGTCCAAAAACACGATATCGATATTATGCTCCAGGGCAAGGGCTACGGCTTGAGTGGTCAGTGTCGCTTTGTTGCAAAAAACAATGGATTCCACCTTCAACGGTGAAAAATCGGCCTGCTTGTCCCTGTTTTTAAGGCGAAAGCAGCCGTCTCTCTGGGAAACCGAGGTTCCCGGCGAATTAATCACCAATTGCATAGACTACCCTCCGGCGGATTCCAGACACATCGATATCAGTGGCCTTGTCGCTTGAATTTGTTCATGCATCATCGATGGCTTCCGAGCACATTTTCTATCCTGAGTCCTTTGCATATCACACCCAGGGTGACAAAACATGTCCCCCATCAAATTTTTTTCGATTTTTTTTCTGAACCCACCAGACCGCCGCCCGCGAACGCCCGCCCGATCAATCCTTGGAACCATACACCCCCGCCATCCGACCGATCTCCTCCAAAACCTCCCGCCGCAGCGCCGCCGCCTCGCAGGGGCTCCCCGATAAAATGTCCTTGCGTTTTACCGTAGAAGCGCATAAGGTATGCGCGA
>CAZZBE010000172.1:3063-9951 GCA_964652715.1 uncultured Desulfobacteraceae bacterium | reverse complement strand
AAAATCACTATCAAATTTGCAGCTGGAACTGTTGAAAGTGTTTTCTTTCGATCTGCCGGAAGAAGAGCTGATCGAAATCAAACAAATTTTGGCGCGGCATTTCGCCGATAAGTTAAGCCAGCGGATCGATACAATATGGGAAACGGAAGGGCTGGACCAGGATGCCATGGACCAACATTTAAATCAACGTCGATCAGCGCCCCGAAGCGCCTCGATCCGCTCCACCACCGGCGGGTGGGAATAATTCAGAAAGACGAAAAACGGATGGGGGGCGAGGTTGGAGAGGTTGTGGGCGGAGAGTTTTTTCAGGGCGTCGGCCATGGCCGCGCCGTCTTCGGTCGTTTCCACGGCGAACCGGTCGGCGGCGTATTCGTTTTTTCGGGAGACCATCTGGAGCAGGATGCCCAGGAACAATTCGATGGGGGCGTAGAGCATCCCGAAAAAGAGGAGGCCGGCGTAGACCGACGACTGGTCCATGTAGAACGCGGAAAAGAGGGGATCGTAAGAGAGAAAAAAGGAGAGCAGAAAGAAGATCGCGCCCATGTGGAGGATGCCCAGAACCATTGAGAGCTGGATATGCCGCTTCTTGTAATGGCCGATCTCGTGGGCCAGGATCGCCGCCAGTTCCGGGATCGTGTGGCGGGCGATGAGGGTGTCGAACAGGGCGATGCGCCGGTTTTTGCCGAAGCCGGTAAAAAAGGCGTTGGATTTGTCGGATCGTTTGGACCCGTCCATGACGAAGACGTTTTTCAGGGGGAATCCGGCGTCATCGGCCAGGTCGAAGATGGCCCGGCGGAGTTCTCCCTCCTCCAGGGTATCGAACCGGTTGAAAAGGGGCATGATCCATGTGGGCGCGATGTATTGGATGAAGAGGGTGAACAGGGCCGCGGCGATCCAGCAATAGAACCAGGCATGGGGGCCGCCGTACTGGAAAATGGCGATGATCCCCGCCAGGAGCGGTCCGCCCAGGGCCGCGGACAGGGCCAGCCCCTTGAGGAGATCGGCGATAAAGGTTTTGACCGTGGTCCGGTTGAACCCGAACCGCTCTTCGATGACAAAGGTGTGATAGATGGAAAAGGGGAGATCGATGATCGCCTTGAGCAGCATCAGCGCGCCCACGAAGATGAGGCCGGTGATCACGGGGCCGTAGCCGAAGGACCGGGCCCATCCGTCCAGGGCCGGAAACCCGCCGGCGAACCAGAAGACGAGGATGACGGCCAGGTCGACGGATTCGGTGATCCAGCCGAAGCGGGTGTTGACCCGCAGGTAGTTCTGGGATTTTCGGTAGCGGTCCGGATCGTACACATCGCCGAAGCCCTCCGGGGGCCGGTCGGCCATGGACCGGAGGTTGAGGACGTCGGCGATCCGGTTGAGGGTGAAATCGGTCAGCAGGGTCAGAAGGACGATCCAGCCGACAAGGTTCATCGCATCTCCTTGCGCGCCCGGTCCAGATCCCGTTTCTCGTCCCGCCGGCGGATGGTCTCCCGCTTGTCGTAGGCCTTCTTGCCTTTGCCCAGGGCCAGGACCACCTTGACCTTCCCCTCCTTGAAATAGAGCTTCAGGGGGATCAGCGTGTAGCCCCGCTCGTTGACCTTGCCGATGAGCTGCCGGATCTCGTATTTGTGGAGCAGCACCTTGCGCGGCCGTTCCGGATCATGGTTGTCGTAGTGGGCGAAGGGGTAGGGGGCGATGTGCATGCCGTGGATGTAAAGCTCGCCGTTCTTCACCTTGGCGTGGGCGTCCTTGAGATTGGCCCGGCCCTGACGGAGGGATTTGACCTCGGTGCCTTTGAGCACCAGCCCGGCCTCGTAGTCGTCCTCGATATGATAGTTGTACCGGGCTTTCCGGTTCTCGGCGATGATTTTAATGTGTTTTGGGCTCACGACGTCACTCGGTATAGCATTTGTCGGAGAGTTCGCACCCGTAGGCCGCCTCCAGCACTTTGCGCACATCCGCGGCGGTGGTCTGCCTGAGGGCCTCTCCGATGAAGTCCTGGGTGTCCTGGGCCGACAGGGCCCGGATCGTCTGTTTGATCAGTGGAATGGACCGGGGGTTCATGCTCATCTCCTGGATGCCCAGCCCGAGCAGGATGGGAATGTTGATGGGCTGGCCCGCCATTTCGCCGCACATGGCCAGGGCGACGCCTTCTTCCCGGGCCACGTCCGACACCCGCTTGACCATCCGCAGAATCGCGGGGTGGAGCGGGTCGAACAAGTGGGCCACCTGGCGGTTCTGCCGGTCGATGGCCATGGAGTACTGGATCAGGTCGTTGGTGCCGATGCTGAAGAAATCGACCTCCTTGGCGATGATGTCCGCCAGAATCACGGCGGAGGGCACCTCCACCATGATGCCGATGTCGATGTCCCGGTTGTGGGGAATCCCCTCTTTTTCGAGGGATGCCGCCGCTTTGTCGAACATCTCTTTGGTCTCCAGCACCTCCTCGTAGGAGCTGATCATGGGGAAGAGCACCCGGACGTTGCCGTGGACGGCGGCCCGCAGAATGGCCCGGAGCTGGGTCCGGAAGACGTCCGGTTTTTTGAGGCAGTACCGGATGGCCCGGAGCCCCAGGGCCGGGTTGGCCTCCTCGGACGGGTAAGTATAGGAAACGGCCTTGTCGCCGTTGATGTCGAGGGTGCGGATGACCACCGGCTTGGGGGCCATCACCTCCACCACGTCCCGGTATTTGTCGTAGAGTTCGAACTCCGTGGGAAACCGGTTGCCGCTCATGTATTGGAATTCGGTCCGGTAGAGGCCGATGCCGTCGCCCCCGTAATCCCGCACGGACACCACCTCCTCGGGCAGTTCGATGTTGCCCGTTACATGAACCCGCACCCCGTCCAGGGTTTCGGCCGGGGCTTCGGCGCCGCGGCTCATGCGGGCGACCTGAACCTCGTACCGCTCCCGCATCTCCTCGTACTGGATGAGGTGTTCTTCCGAGGGGTTGATGATGACCCGGCCCTTGAAGCCGTCCACCAGGATCAGGTCGTCGTTCCGGATCATGTGGGTGGCGCTCTCCAGCCCCAACACGGCCGGGATCTGGAGACTCCGGGCGATGATCCCCGTATGGGAGGCGATGCCGCCCAGGTCGGTGACGAACCCCTTGACCCGCTCCAGGTGGATCTGGCTGGTCTCGGCCGGGGAGAGGTCCCGGGCCACCAGGATGACCCGCTTGTCGATGTTCCGGATATCCACCGGCGCTTCGCCGGACAGGTTTTGCATGATCCGGTCCGAGACGTTGGCGATGTCGTACCATCGCTCCCGGAAATAGTCGTCCGTCATGTTCATGAAAACGGGCTTGAGGTTTGAGGCGACTTTTCTCAGGGCCCATTCGGCGTTGACCCGGTCGTTTTGGATGGTGTCGATGCTCTTCTGGTAAAGCATCTTGTCGTTGAGGAGCATCACATGGGTTTTGAGGATGTCGGCCTGCTCCCTGAATTCCTCCGGGGTTTCCCGGATGATCCGGCGCAGCTCGTCGGACGCTTTTTTGACGGCGGTTTTGAACCGGTTTTTCTCGGCGTCCAGCTTCGATTCGTGGATAAAGTATTTTTTGGCGACGGTCACGCCGCCCTGGTGGACCAGGTAGGCCTTTCCAATGCAGATGCCCGGGGAAGCGGGCAATCCCTGGAGAAGGATCTCCTTTTCGGTCTCCGCGTCAACTGATCTGTTCGCCGAATCCATCTTCCACCATCTTTATAATCCGTTCAAGTACGTCGATATCTTCTTCGCGATCGATCTTTATGGTGATTTCCGACCCCTTGCCGCACGCCAGCGTCAGGAGGTCGATGGTGCTCTTGGCGTCCACCGCCTCGTCGCCCCGGACGATCCACACCTTCGACATGGCCTGGCCGGCGATCTGGGCGATCCGGGCCGCCGACCGCGCATGGAGACCCAGGTCGTTGACGATGGTCGCGTCCCTTGAAAGGGCGCCGTTGTTCTCCTCGGATTCCATTCCGTTTTTACATGTTCCCCTTTGTCTTCGGGATGCCAAGAGAAAATGCAATGCGATCATTAAACCCCTTTTTGTATCAGGACGACCGGTGGATGTCAATCCGAAATCATTGACAAGATGGGGATTTGCTGGTAACGATTGTCGGGATAAGGCAAGCGGACGGCGGAGAACCGGCGGAAAGAGACCATGGGGAAAATGGAAAGACAGTTTTTGATCGACAAAACCGTATCGTCAGGGCCGTCAAAAGGGTGGTGATCTTCTGATGGACAAGCGGGCGGGGTGGGCCCTCCTCTCCGGGCTGCTGCTCACCGCCGCCTTCCCCAAAATCGGCCTGGAATGGATCGCCTGGATCGGGCTGACCCCGCTGCTGCTGGCCATCCGGGACCGGAAACCGGGGGCCGCCTTCCGGCTGGGCTTCATCGCCGGACTGGCCCATTACGCCACCCTGCTTTATTGGGTGGTCCACACCATGCGGACCTACGGCCACCTGCCGCTCTACCTGGCCGTGCCGGCGCTGTTCCTGCTGGCGGCGTATCTGGCCCTTTACCCGGCGCTGTTTTCCGCGATTCTGGTCCGGATCCGCCGACGGCCGACGGCCATGTGGGCTCTGGTTCCGTTTCTGTGGACGGGCCTGGAATACGTTCGGGGCCATCTTTTCACCGGGTTTCCCTGGGAACTCCTGGGGTATTCCCAGTTCCAGCGCCTCCATCTGATCCAGATCGCCGACCTGACCGGCCCTTACGGCCTGTCGTTTCTCATCGCCATGGCCGGCGGTACGGCGGCGGTCCTCGTCCTCCATCTGAAGGGGCTCTCCTGGCGCGACGGACCGGCAACGCGGCGGGGGGTGATGGCGGGCGCCTCGGTCTTCGGCGTTTGCCTGGCGGCGACGCTGATCTACGGGAGCCTTCGCATCGACGCCGTCGACCGCCGGATGGCGGCGGCCGACGTTATGCGGGTGACGGCGATCCAGGGGAACATTCCCCAGGCGATCAAATGGGACAAGGCCTACCGCCGGAAGACCGTCGAGGGCTACCTCTCCCTGACCGAAAAGGCCGCCGAAGCGGGTTCGGACCTGGCGGTATGGCCGGAGACGGCCACGCCGTTCCATTTCTTCCACCACCAGACCTACACCCGGCTGGTCCTGGAGGGGGTCCGGTCGGCGGGGATTCCGCTGCTGACCGGCAGCCCCTACGCCGAGCGGGCCGGGGAGGACTACCGTTTCTTCAACAGCGCATTCCTGATCCTGCCGGACGGAACGGTGGCGGCCCAGTACGACAAGGTCCATCTGGTGCCCTACGGCGAATACGTGCCGTTGCAGCGGTGGATGCCGTTTATCCGGAAGCTGGTGGCGCAGGTGGGGGATTTCGAGGCCGGGGAGATGGGCCAGATCCTGTCCGCCGACGGGCTTCGGCTGGGCGTTCTCATCTGCTACGAAATCATTTTCCCGGAACTGGCCCGGGCCGCCACCGACAGCGGGGCGACGCTGCTGGCCAACCTGACCAACGACGCCTGGTACGGCCGCACCGCCGCGCCCTACCAGCATTTTTCCATGGCCGTATTCCGGGCCGTGGAAAACCGCCGGAGCCTGGTTCGGGCGGCCAACACCGGCATCAGCGGGTTCATCGATCCCGTGGGGCGAACCGCCGGGACCACCCCGCTCTTCGAGACCACCCTGACGACCCGGGACGCGCCGCTGATGGACGGCAAAACCGTTTACACGAAATGGGGGGACGGATTCGCCGTCGGCTGCCTGGTTCTGTCGGCGGTTTTCGGCCTGGGCATCCCCATTCTGAACCACTTTACAAAAAGGAGGACCGCATGACAGGAGAACTGAAAGATATCGTGCATGAGCTGCGGGAAAGACTGGAACAGCTCCAGGGGTATCTTTGACTTAGCCGCCAAAAAAACCCGGCTGGCGGAAATCGAGTCCATGATCGCCCGGGAGGCCTTCTGGGACAACCCCGACGAAACCACGGCCATCCTCAGGGAACGAACCCGGCTCACCGACAAGATCGAACGATACGACCTCCTCCGCCGGGAGCTGGAAGACGCCGAGGTGCTCCTGGAACTGGCGGAGGAAGAGGAGGACGACGACGCCTTCGCCGACGTCTCCGAACAGCTCGCCGGCCTCCGGCGGCGGATCGACGCCTACATGCTGGACCTGATGCTGGACGACCCCGACGACGAAAAGAACGCCATCGTCTCCATCAACGCCGGCGCCGGCGGCACCGAAGCCCAGGACTGGGCCGAGATGTTGTTCCGGATGTACGCCCGCTGGGTCGAACGGCATGGATACAAGTCGGAGATCATCGATTTTCAGCCCGGCGACGAGGCGGGCATCAAGGGCGTCACCTTCACCGCCAAAGGGCCCAACGCCTTCGGATATCTGAAAACCGAAAACGGCGTCCATCGCCTGGTGCGGATTTCGCCCTTCAACGCCAGCGGCAAGCGCCATACCTCTTTTGCTTCGGTTTTCGTTTATCCGGAACTGGACAACGAGATCACCGTCGATGTGGATGAAAACGATCTGCGCATCGACGTTTACCGGGCCAGCGGGGCCGGCGGGCAGCATGTGAACAAAACCAGCAGCGCCGTGCGCATCACTCACCTGCCCACGGGGATCGTGGCCCAGAGCCAGCAGGAGAAATCCCAGCACCGGAACAAGGACCTGGCCCTGAAGGTCTTGAAGGCCCGCCTGTATCAACAGGAGAAAGAAAAGCAGGAGGAAAAGATGCAGGAGATCCACGATTCCAAGGACGACATCGCCTGGGGCAGCCAGATCCGCTCCTACGTGCTCCACCCCTACCAGATGGTCAAGGACCACCGGACCGGCATGGACGTGGGCAACGTCAACGACGTGCTCGACGGCGCCATCGACCCCTTCATCCGCAACGTCCTGCTGTCGCGGAAATCCGGCTGATCCCCCGGCTGATCCCCCG
>CAZZBE010000172.1:0-2963 GCA_964652715.1 uncultured Desulfobacteraceae bacterium | reverse complement strand
CTGATCCCCCGACTGATCCCATGGACCCGCTGGCCCTCATCGACCGCCTTTACGCCGATCTCCCGGACGCCCGGGAGATCCTCGTCCGCCACGGCCGCCAGGTGGGCCGGAAGGCCCTCCGGGCGGCTGAACGCCTTCCTCATCTGAACCCGGACGCGGATTTTATTTGGGAAGCGTCCCTGCTCCACGACATCGGAATGCGGTTCACCCGGGCGCCGGGACTGGGCTGCTTCGGGGACCACCCTTACGTCTGCCACGGGTATATGGGCCGGGAATTGCTGGAAAAGGAAGGATTTCCCCGTCACGCGCTGGTCTGCGAGCGCCACGTGGGGACCGGTCTCACCGCGCCGGAGATTCAGCGGCAAGGGCTGCCCCTGCCGCGCCGGGACATGACTCCGGTCTCACTGGAAGAACGCCTCATCTGCTATGCCGACAAGTTTTTCTCCAAGGCCGAAGACGCAACAGCGAAACCGCTGGACGTTGCGGCCGCCGAGGTGGCCCGGTACGGGCCGGTCCAGTCGGCCCGGTTTCAGGCCATGGCCGACGCGTTCGGACCGTGACCGCCGGGGGCCGCCCGTCAAATCCGTTTCAGAGCAATTTTTAGGATTGTTTCCACAAAAGACTTGATGTAAGATGAATCTCCTTTCGGGCCGTCTCCGGACCGCGCCCGGGGATAACCTTATTGCTATTATGGAGGAAATCGTCATGTTTAAAATCGTCAAACGGGAAGAGATGTCCGAAGGCACGGTCATCCTGAACGAAATCGAAGCGCCGCTCATCGCCAAAAAGGCCAAACCGGGCCAGTTCGTCATCATGAAGGCCAATGAAACCGGCGAGCGGATCCCCCTGACCATGGCCGACGCCGACCCGGATAAGGGGACCATCACCGTCATCTACATGGTGGTGGGCAAAACCACGGCCCTGTTCAAGACCCTCCAGGAGGGCGACGCCTTTCAGGACATCATCGGGCCGCTGGGCAAGGCGACCCATCTGGAGAAGGTGGGCGCGGTGGTCTGCGTGGGCGGCGGCACCGGCATCGCCGTGCTTCATCCCATCACCCGGGGCCTGAAGGAAATCGGCAATAAGGTGATCACCATCCTGGGCGCCCGGAACAAGGACCTGCTCATCCTGGAGGATCACATGCGGTCCGTGTCCGACGAACTCCACATCACCACCGACGACGGCTCATACGGCCGTCAGGGGCTGGTGACCGACGCCCTCCGCGACATCCTCGAGGCCGAAGCGGTGAAGCAGGTGGTGGCCATCGGCCCCGTGCCCATGATGAAATTCGTCTCCCGGCTGACGGCGGAATACAACGTCCCCACCATGGTCTCCCTGAACCCCATCATGGTGGATGGCACCGGCATGTGCGGCGGCTGCCGGGTGACGGTCGGCGGAACCACCCAGTTCGCCTGCGTGGACGGCCCCGAGTTCGACGGCCACCAGGTGGATTACGACGAACTGATGAAGCGCCTCCAGGCCTACTGCGAGGACGAGAAGAAATGCTACAACGAATTCTGCACGCTGGAGCAGGCGTAACAAAGGGAGGAGGCGTTTAGGAAAAATGGCTGAGAAGAGCAAGAAAAAGAAAGACATTCCCCGGCAGCCCATGCCGGAACAGGAACCCGACGTCCGCCGCCGCAATTTCGATGAGGTGCCGGTCGGCTATACCCCCGAGACGGCCGTGCTGGAAGCGGAACGGTGCCTCCAGTGCAAAAAACCGAGTTGCGTGGCGGGATGCCCGGTTTCCGTGGACATCCCCGGCTTTATCGGATTGATCAAGGACGGCGATTTCACCGGCGCCATCCGGAACCTCTGGTCCAGGAACGCCCTGCCGGCGGTCTGCGGCCGGGTCTGCCCCCAGGAAATCCAGTGCGAGGGCGTCTGCATCCTCGCCAAAAAGGGGGACCCCGTGGCCATCGGCAACCTGGAGCGGTTCGCCGCCGACCACGAGCGGGCCCACGGCACCGGCGAACTGCCGCCCAAACAGGACCCCACCGGCAAGAAAGTGGCGGTGGTGGGTTCGGGTCCCTCCGGTCTGACGGTGGCCGGGGACCTCATCGTCAAAGGCCACGACGTGACCATCCTGGAGGCCTTCCACAAGCCCGGCGGCGTGCTGGTCTACGGCATCCCCGAATTCCGGCTGCCCAAGGAGATCGTGGCCCAGGAGGTCCACTTCCTGGAAAGGCTGGGCGCCAAAGTGGAGTGCAACGCCGTGGTGGGCCGCACCGTGAGCCTGGACGAACTCTTCGAGGAGGGCTACGACGCCGTCTACATCGGCGTGGGCGCCGGGCTGCCGAGGTTCATGAGCATCCCCGGCGAAAATCTCATCGGCATCCTGTCGGCCAACGAATACCTGACACGGGCGAATTTAATGAAGGCCTACAAGTTTCCGGAATACGACACCCCCATTCCCAGGGGCAAGGACGTGGTGGTGCTGGGCGCCGGCAACGTGGCCATGGACTCGGCCCGCACCGCCATGCGCCTGGGCGCCGACCGGGTCCGCGTCGTCTACCGCCGGTCCCGTGAAGAGATGCCGGCCCGGGCCGCCGAGATTCACCACGCCGAGGAAGAGGGGATCGAACTCTTTCTGCTGACCAATCCGGTGGAATACCTCGGCGACGAAAAGGGCCGGCTCACCGGCATGAAATGCCTGAAAATGGAACTGGGCGAGCCCGACGAGTCGGGCCGGCGGCGGCCCGTGCCCATCGAGGGCTCGGAGTTCACCATGGACTGCGACTTGGTCATCGTGGCCGTGGGCTCCGGCGCCAACCCGCTGCTGACCCAGTCCACCGACGACATGCGGCTCAACAAATGGGGCTACATCGAAGCCGACCCGGAAACCGGCAAGACCACCAAAAAAGGCGTCTGGGCCGGCGGCGACATCGTCACCGGCGCCGCCACCGTCATCCTGGCCATGGGCGCCGGGCGGAAGGCGGCGGATTCGATTCATGATTATTTGA
>CAZZBE010000171.1:0-10020 GCA_964652715.1 uncultured Desulfobacteraceae bacterium | reverse complement strand
AAGAATAACCGCTTTACAATCCCTCGGGTCATCTTGTAGGCTGCCGATGATCAGTGACAAAAAGGACGGAACAGATCCACAGGAGAGACGCCGAAGATGCGACCCATGGGAGAGGGACAATGAACAGATTGGATTCTACAAAACTGACGGAAGGACTCTCGGACGCCGCCCGCCAAGCCTACGCGGCCGGCGACGGCGTGGGCTTGGCCCACATCGCCTACTGGACCCTCAAATCCGACGATCCCGCCTGTCAAAACCTGCCGCCGGAAGAGAGGGCCAAAGTGGCTAAAATCCAGGCCAATCTCCTCCACAGCGTCCGATTCGCGCCGACCCGGGTCGTTCCCGGCTGGGAGGCCTGGGGCGTCCTGGAGACCGAAGGGCGGCGGCAGCGGGTGGTCCTGAAAGTCCCGGAAGGCTGGAACGGCGATCTGGTGGTCCTGGGAACGCCGG
Source organism: uncultured Desulfobacteraceae bacterium (assembly GCA_964652715.1). GTDB lineage: Bacteria > Desulfobacterota > Desulfobacteria > Desulfobacterales > JAABSP01 > JAABTD01. Next base: position 9,570 of record CAZZBE010000171.1, on the reverse strand, counting down.
GCCTGCGCAATGAATTCGCCAACGAAGCGATCTTCGCGCCCTGGCTGCTGGACGCCGGCTATGCCCTGGTCTCCGGCGACAAGGGACTGCCGGCGGGGCCGGCGTCCATGCTGTCGGGCGCCCATCCTTCCCGGCACTGGGGCGCGATGATGCTGGATCTGGGCCGATGGGCGAAAGACCGGCTCGCGGATGCGTCGGGCACCGCGGTCCGGCGGATCTACGCCGCGGGACTGTCCAACGGCGGCTATCAGACGCGCCGGGCCCTGGAGCTGGACGGTGAATCGGTTGCGGCCGGTCATCCCCGTTTGTTCGACGGCGGCCTGGACTGGTCCGGGGCTTACTGGCCCGACTCAAGGGCGCTGGGAATAGATGGGCCGGACGACCCGGACGCCGTCGCCGCCTGGTCCCGGTTCAATACCCTGCTGACCGCCGCGGACCGGGCCGCCCTGACCATGGGATGGGCCTACGGGCCGGACACCCTGACCACGCCGGAAAACTTCGCCGCCGATCCGCCCTTTCCGGCGGCCCATGAGGCCATGCAATCCGTCGGGTTCGCGCCCGAATCCGCCATCTGCTGGGGGTATTACAACACCATTTTCGACGATTACAAGACCGTGTCGCCGGAAATGAGAGGGGTGGGATTCTACAATTTTACCTCCCACGTGTACCGGGCCGACCTTCGGGGCGACGACGCCGAGGCCGCGGCGGCCTATTCCTGCCACGCCGACCCGGAAAACCCCGACGACCCGCCGCCCGTTTATGACTGGTTGAAGCGCCACCTTGACGGCGACTGGAACGCGGAAAGCGTCGCCTGGGCCCTGAAAAACGCCGCCACCGGCCGGTTTTCAGCCCCCATGATCTCCCTGGCGGGGGAGGCCGACGGCCTGCTGGGGCTTTACGCCCATGCCATTGCTTACCAAAAGGCGGTTGCGGCCCTTGGGAACCCCGGCCTGCACCGACTCTACACCATCCAGAACGCCGGCCATGTGGATTCCCTGGCCGACGGCCTGGGCGATTATGATTTCAACGGGGTTCCCGGCGACGAGGGCGTCCGGGATCGGTTGACGCCCATTCAGGCATATGTCCAACGGGCGTTTCGGTATCTGGTGGACTGGGTGGAAAGGGGCGAGGCCCCGCCGGACAGCCGGACCATCCCCACCGATCCGAAAAACGACGCGACCGATCCGGGCGCCCTGGATTTCGCGGCGAATGCGGGCACGCGATCATGACCCGACTGATTGTCATTTTCTGCGGTCTGTCGCTGATGAGCGACGGCGCCGTATCGGCCGAACGGACCGTTGAAAGCGATTATGTCGTTCTCCTCCACGGGCTCGGCCGGAGCGCCGGCTCCTTCACTAAAATGGCGGACGCGTTGCGGGCCGCGGGATATGATGTCCTCAACATCGATTACCCCTCCACCGACCACCCGATTCCCGTGCTCACCGAGAAATTCGTGAAACCCGCCATCGAAACGCATTGCACGGATCGAACCCGCACGGTCCATTTCGTGACCCATTCCATGGGCGGGATTATCCTGCGGGACCTGGCACGCCGGTTCCGGCCCGACAACCTGGGCCGGGCCGTCATGCTCTCGCCGCCCAGCCTCGGTTCCGAGGTGGTCGATTTTCTGCGGAAAAACGCAATGGTGCGGTCCATCATGGGGCCGGCGTTTCTCCAGTTGGGAACCGAACCCGACTCCTTTGTCAACCAGCTCCCGCCGGTGGATTTCGAGGTGGGCGTCATCACCGGCGACCGGACCATCAACTTCATCAACTCCATGATCATCCCCGGCCCGGACGACGGCAAGGTGTCGGTGGCCCGGGCCCGGTTGCCGGGGATGACGGCGTTCAGGGTCGTTCACCGGACTCATCCGCTGATCATGAACGCGGAGGAGGTGATCCTCGATGTTTTGATGTTTTTGGAAAGCGGAAAGTTCCGCCCGATGCCGGGGATGCCGGGGGCTGAACCCCCCGGCAAATAGGGGAACCGCCCTGAAGGGCGCTCGGCAGCAGCCTGGTTGTTTTTGAACGCCTTGGACGCCAGATCGAGAGCCCCGAGCCCCCTTCAGGGGGCTTCCTCTTCTTGCCGGGGGGTTCAGCCCCCGGCATTGGCGGCCGAATGAGCATCCTAAAACTCAAAATGATGTTCGGAGACCTGCGCAGCCTCCAAGGCCACACCTGATTTGGATTCCGTCGGTCGGTCTTCGGCGTCGCGCATTTCAACCGCGATGTCGTAGGCGCCGGGTTTCAGGGTGAAGACCAGCGGGTTTTTTTCGGCGCCGCGGCGGGTCCGGCCGCCGGCGACCCGGTTTCGGGTGCCGGCTTCGTAGATGTCGATGTCGGCCCGGCCCAGTTTGCCGTCCAGGGTGGCTTTGACGTTCAGGGTTCCCGCCGCCATCCGGATCTCCTTCTGGACGGTTTGTCCCTTCTCGACGGCGGTCCCCTCCAGCTTTTCTTCCGGGCGGTCATCCATGTCCAGGATCTCCACTGTCACATCGTATTCTCCGGGTTCGACCGTGAAAATCGAGGGGTTGTTTTTATCCCGCCGCCCGGTGTAATCGCCGGCGACTTTGTGGTTCGTGCCGGCCTCGTAGATGTCCACGTCGGCCTTGGCCAGTTTGTCGTTGACGGTGGCGGTGATCCGGAAGGTCCCGGAACCGAACTCCATGTGCTCGGTGACGGTTTTTCCGGGTTCGATGACGACGCCTTCAATTTTCCGTTCGAGCCGGGCGTCCATGTCCACCATATCGACGGTCACATCGTAGGTTCCGGGCTGGAGGGTGAAGGTGGCGGGGTTGTTTTTCTCGCGTCGTCCGGTGAAGTCGCCGGCGACTTTGTGGTTCGTGCCGGCCTCGTAGATGTCCACGTCGGCCTTGGCCAGTTTGTCGTTGACGGTGGCGGTGATCCGGAAGGTCCCGGAACCGAACTCCATGTGCTCGGTGACGGTTTTTCCGGGTTCGATGACGACGCCTTCAATTTTCCGTTCGAGCCGGGCGTCCATGTCCACCATATCGACGGTCACATCGTAGGTTCCGGGCTGGAGGGTGAAGGTGGCGGGGTTGTTTTTCTCGCGTCGTCCGGTGAAGTCGCCGGCGACTTTGTGGTTCGTGCCGGCTTCGTAGATATCCACGTCGGCCTTGGCGAGTTTGTCGTTGACGGTGGTGGTGATCTGGAATTTGCCGGAACCGAATTCGAACCGCTCGGTGACGGTCTCCTCGGCGGGGACGACAATGCCGGTCCGCTTCTGTTCGGGGGATTCATCCAGGCCGATGGCCCGGACGGTCACGTCGTATTCGCCCGGTTCCAGGGCGAACGCGATGGGGTTTTCCTCCTCTCGCCGGTCCGTGCGGTCCCGGCTGATCCGCTTGCCGTCGCCCGATCTGTAGACGTCGATCTCGGCCCGGCCGAGTTCGCCGTTGACCCGGACTTCCACCTGCAACCGGCTTTGGGGCGGGGCCGGCGGGGCTTCCACCGCGGTTTTCAGGGCGTCGGAGAGCTGGGCGGTGTTCCTGGCCGTGAAATACCGGCCGCCGCCGGCGTCGGCCATGCAGCGCAACTGATCCGTCTCCGCTTCCGCCACGTCGAAGCCGACCACGTGCATCGTGAACGGAATCCCCGCCGCCTTGGCGGCTTTAACCGCTTCGCAGGGGTCCCCCTCGCAGGTCTCGATGCCGTCGCTCACCAGCACGATGCCGGCGGATTCTTCCACGGTCCGGAGAATCTCCACCGCCTCCTTGACGGACCGGGTGATGGGCGTCTTCCCCTTGGGATTGATCCCTTTGATTTGTCCGATCAGCCGGTCCTTGTCCAGGGACTGTAGGGGCGTCAGGGTTTCCACGTCCGAGCAGTCGCCTTTGCGGCGGTGACCGTAGGCGATGAGTCCCACCGAGGATCCGGCGTCCAGGCCCGAAATCAGGTCGGTCATCACCGATTTCGCGACCGAGATTTTGGGCAGATCCCCTTCGATGCGGCCCCACATGCTGCCGGAGCTGTCCAAGATGAAGATCAGGTTGTTGGGGGGCGGGGTGGATGCGTCCGCGGCTTGGGGGGACGGGGAAAAAGAAAAGGCCAGGGCGATCAGAACGGCGAGGCCGACAAGGGTGCGAAAGACGGGATGGGTCTTCATGGCATACCTCCTTGGGGATGGCATTAACGTTGCTGTGATTGCACGATGTCTCCTTTATGGGAATAGGATGCTTATGAAGTCAACTGAAATCAAGTCGGCGCGGAAGCGTCACTTCCCCTGTGCGGCGTCCATGAGTTCTTGCAGCCCCTGGCGTGCCAGGGTCTCCTTTTTCTGCTCCCCGGTTTGCGGATCCCATCCCCGCAGCTCGTAAAATTCCCGGCGGATGGATTCGTAGACCTCCCGGTCCAATGTTTTTCCCTTGTGGGAGACGATCGCGTCGCCGGGGCCGGGGACGATGACCTCGGGGTTCATGAAGACGGTTTCCACGGGGTCGGTGAAGTTGAACTCCGCCGGTGCGTCGTCGGTCCCGGGCCGATGGCCTTCCCGGATCAGGATGGCCCGCTGGAGGTTGAAGATCCGCTCGCCGTATTCGTGCAGACCGGCTTCGTCCATATCGATGCCGGTGACGGCGGAGAAATACCGGCTCTCCAGGGTCGGATCACCGACCCCGTCGGGGGTGTGGCGGGACACCATGAGGGGCCAGCAACTGTCGCACAGCACGAGGCTGTCCTTGGCGAAGGTGCGGTCCATGATCCGGGCGGCGGCGATGGCCTTGCCGTCGGGGACGGTCATGTCCCAGGCCCGGTCATGGCTCCAGAAACGGCGCGCCGCGGCGCGATACACGTCGGAGCTGACCGGAGAGGACGCCGGATCGGCCTGGTGGTTGACCCATTGGCCCGTGAGCCGGCTGATTTCGTGGAGCATGGCGATGGGCTGCCGGGGTTCCAGGGCGTAGAGGAGGCTGTTGGTCAGGTATTCCCGTCCGGAGTAGGTGGCCCCGCCGCCCACGCCGGCGACCTCGTTGGAGAAATGGGCCCTGGCCTCCTCCCCCAGGATTTCTCCGGCCCGGAGCAGCCCCTCGGCCAGGATGTCGCCGAACCCTTCCCGGTGGACGATCATCTCCATCAAGTCCCGGAAGAAGGCTGGGGTCCCCAGTTCATCGATTTTCAGGCCGGTCCGCCGGTCGGTGAGATAGCCGGCCCTGTAGGCGGCCTCGATCCATTCCACCACGTTGTACATCTCCATGGTGCAAAGCGACAGGTCGTTGCACAAGCCGGTGGCGTCGATGGCGGTCTCGGCGGTCTGTTCGGGCCGCCGCATCACCCAGGGAAAGTAGACGAACATGGACTGGCATTTCCGGATCACCTCCTTGCCCGAGGCGGTGGTGTAGGTGTTCCGGTAGTCGCAGACCAGGCCGCACTGGTAGCAGGAGCCTTTGCCGGTGCGGGATACCTGGTCCGGCGGAAAGGGCGGGACCAGGGGCGGACGGGCGGTCAGTTCGATGACCCGCCGGTTGAGATCCTTTACCTCGTCGGGGCGGGCCGCCGTGGGATGGCCGGCGCCCACCACCGCCACCGCCTTGAGGTTCTTTGACCCGAAGACCGCCCCGAACCCGCCGGTGACGCTGCCTTCGTTGTCGGTCATCAGGTTGGCGCTCCGGCACAGGTGCTCCCCGGCCGGGCCGGTGGTCACGAACCGAACCTTGTCGCCGTGGGTCGCCTTGAGCCGGTCCCGGGCGGCGTAAACCCCCTGGCCCCAAAGCTCGGCGGCGTCGAGAAGCCGGGCCTCGCCGTCTTCGATGAACAGGTAAACCGGCGTTTCGGACTTGCCGGATATCACCACCCCGTCGTATCCGGCCCGCTTCAGGAAGGGACCGAAAAACCCGCCCATGTTGCCGTAGCAGAACCCCTCGGGCAGGGACAGGGGGGATTTCCCCGCGACCACGAACCGGGACGCCCCCTGCGCCCCCACGGCCCCCAGGGGTCCGGTCATGAGGATGAGGCGGTTTTCCGGGTCCAGGGCCTTCACCTCGGGCCCGACCTCCTCCCAGTAGATCCGGGTGGCGATCCCCCTGCCGCCCAGAAACCGGTGGGCGTAGTCCATGGTGTTCCGCTCGGTAATGCGGCCGTCGGTGAGATCCACGTTCAAAATTTTTCCGCACCATCCGTGAAGGGGGTGGGGCATGGGGGCCTCCTTATGTATCGCTTGGTTATCGCTTGGAGTTCTATTGCCCTGCGAGAACAAAAATCAGCGTTATGTCGCAGAGACCAAGTTTTCCGACGTCAGATAGGCGACTGGAATCGCTTCGGTTCTTTCAGGTTTTCGTTTTCCCGTTGCAATTTCATGCACGGACTGAAGGATATCGGCGGTGTAGTACCGATTTCCGCAAGTATCGCATACGCCGATGAGAACATTTTCCAGGATGACGAATGCGTTCTTGTGCTTAAATGCCTCGCGGGCCACTGTTCGGGGTCGAACTGTGCCTGTGCAATAATTGCATTGATAGCCATACATATTTTATTAAGCCTCGGTTTCTTTCGATTTTGCCGCGGACCATTTGCTGATGCTCTGAAACCCCGAATTTTTCCATATTCCCCAGCCGGCTTCAGCCGGGTTCCCATTGTAGCCGGGGGATTCATTCCCCGGCGGGGCCGGCGAGTCGTTCATTAAAATTATAGCGGTCCCCCACTCCACAGGCAACCCAAAATGACAGTTTACGACCGTCGGCCGTGTTTATGGATTTCGACGCGCCATTTGGTTCAGACCGTCGTTGACTATAGATTCAAACTCAGGGAGAGAAGAATGTAGCGGGGGCATTGGATGATCTAAAAACTATCTTCTGATTCCAGCATAAGGGGAACGAAACCGGCTTGGCGGAAATGGGTATCGGTGGTCAGGGCAAGCAAAAGACCCTCATCCTGCATAATAATAAAGGAAATGCAGTCCGTCAGCCCCCAATCCTTGTCCATCCTATTTTTGTATAACCGGATGGCTCTTTTCATCAGATTGTCGCCGCCGGGTACGACGATGAAATGAGCGGTCGCATAACAACTGTTGATAAAGTCCGCTGCTCCTTGTCTGTCAGTGGATGCCAGCGCATTTCCTATTTCCACCAGGACGGCTTCAGTTACCCAAATTTCCGGAGATTGACGGACAAGGTCCATCAGCGCTTTGGCGATGTTGTGATACTTGTCTCGTCGGTTCAGCAGGGCGATGACGAAAGCGGTGTCGAGAAATATTCGTTGGTTATTTATCAGAATCATTTTCAGAATGCCGCGGCGGATTCGTCTCGCCGTAGAGATAACGGTCGTGATGGACAGCCCAATCTTCCGGGCCGTCAACTGTTCCTGCTAAATCAGCGAGGACGTCGAATGCATCGCGTGTTTTAGGCTCGACCTCTTTCTGCTCTACGATGAGGGTATAGCGTTTATTCGGCGTCAGACTATGTTTCCCGATGGGTCTAAATACATGACCATCAAAAATTGCCTCAAAGGTTTCGGTCATTGCAGCCTCCTGAAACTGTTTTATCAGATTTCTGTTTTGGTACATTATACGACCAACAGATTCTCATGACAAAGTTGGTTTGCCGAGCCACCGGCGCAGGGCAGGGTATGGGAGCCTTCTTCCGGGTCTTAAAAGTCCGGTCAGGACAACGGCAGGGCCTTGTCCGGCGTTACCCGCGCGACCCCTTGATCCCGCCATCCAGACGGGGTTTTGTAAGCGACCGTTTCTCCCCCCGGTTCAGCGTCGATGGTGTTCGTGCTGGCGGACGTCTCCCGACGCGCATGGCCTCCGCCGCGCACCAGCGCCAGAAGATCGCTGACGAGCGCGGTCATCCGCTTCGCCTGGTGACGCATTTCCTCGGCGCTCGACGAGGTTCCTTCAGCGCCGGCCGCGTTGGTCTGGGTGATGCGTTCCACATCGGCGACCGCCGTGTTGACCTGATCGATGCCCTGGGCCTGCTCGCTTGAAGCGGCGGCGATCTCGTCCACCAGTTGAACGACGTTTTCCGATATCGCTTTGTTGTCTTCCAGGACAGACTGGGTCTGTCGGGTCAGTTCCGTCCCTTTTTGAACGGCGTCGATGGTGTTCTGGATCAAGTCCGCCGTGCTTTTCGCCGCATCGGTCGCCCTCATGGCAAGGTTTCTGACTTCGCCGGCCACAACGGCGAAGCCGGCGCCGGCCTCGCCCGCCCTTGCGGCTTCCACCGCCGCGTTCAAGGCCAGGAGGTTGGTTTGGAAGGCGATCTCCTCGATGGTTTTGACGATCTTCTGGGTCTCGCTGCTCGATTGGCGGATTTCATCGACCGCCCCGACCATATCGGTCATGTGGAGACCGACCTTCTCCACGATCCGTTTGGCTTCCAGGGTCCGGGTTTTCGCTTCATCCGCGTTGGTTGCGTTTTGTTTTGTCATGGACGCCATCTCCTCCAGGGACGAGGAGGTCTGTTCGATGGACGCGGCCTGCTCGGAGGCCCCGTCGGCGAGGGACTGACTGGCGCGGGATATCTGCTGTGCGGCCGACATCGTCCCGGCATTGCAGTCGTTGAGGCCTCCGGCGATGTTATCGATGGATTTGACGACGGTTCGGGTAATGAGATAGACGGCCAGCAGGGTGAGGGCCGCCAGCGCGACCACAAGACCGATGTTAATGGTTCGGATGTCGAACACCGGGGACAGGACCTCATCCCGGTTGGCGGCGGCGGCAAAGGTCCACCCAAATTCCTCATTGCGCTTGTAGGCGGCGATCTTGTCCGTTCCCTGATACGGGTACTCGATGACGCCGTCGCGGTTTTGCAGCATCTTTTGCCCAAAATCGAACTGATCGACGGATACCTCCAGGATGTTGTCTTTTTCAGGATGAGCGATGACCAGTCCGTTCCGGTCGAAGATATAGGTATAGCCGCCTTCCCCTATTTTGATGGGTTTGATGAAGGTTTCGTTGTAAGCGTACAGATCGATGACGCCGAAATAGACCCCGGCGATCCGTTCCCCCTTTTTTATGGGCGCGGAGATGATCAGGACCGGATTCGCCGTCACCTTGCTTTTCAGGACGTTGGATACATGAACCCCGCCGTTGATGGACTCCTGGAAATACCGGCGATCTTTTACCTCGACCTTGCCGATGATCTCAGGATTTGACGAGGCCACTATCATGCCCGTTTCATCGACGACATTGATGTCCTCGTAATAGCTGTAATCTCTTTTTAACTCACTCAGTTTCTCGTTGGAAGCGTTTCGCGCCGCCTTGCCGATAAAGGAATCTTCCAGCGCCATCTGGAAATCCCGGTGACTGCTCCAGCTTTTTATATCCAGCTTCCGGTCGTTGACCCAGACGACCATGGACCGTTCGGTGGAATCCGCCAGCAAAACCAGTTGCTGGGAAATGGCGTCGACCAGCGCGGCTTTCGATTTGACGTAGGAGATGGTAATCGAAGCGCAGAGGCCCGCGACGACGATGAAAAGGGTGGGCAACAGGAACCGGTTTCGCAGGCTGAGTTTCATTTCGCGCCCCGCCATTATTGGCCGAATTGTTTTTTGAGCTGCTCAATGGTGGTCTCGTCGTAAATGCCGGCGGTGACCTGATAGGGCCGGCCCGGGACCT
>CAZZBE010000170.1:0-10061 GCA_964652715.1 uncultured Desulfobacteraceae bacterium | reverse complement strand
AAAGACCCTGTCGGACGCGGGGTACGACATCACCATTGAATGCCGGATATAAGCGCCTAAGAAAGGCAAAGATTCACTTAATTTAGGAGGATAAAAACATGAAACACCTTTTGCGAATTGCGATGATCGCCGCTTTGGCGGCCCTCATGACGACCCTGGGATGCCAGCGGACCTACTATGGATTCTGGGAAAAACTGGGGAAAGAGAAACGCCATCTCCTCAAAGACCGCGTGGAGGACGTCCGGGACGAGCAGGAAAAGACCCAGGAGGAGTTCAAGGAGGTTTTGGCCCGGGTCAAGGAGATCTATGGCTTCGAAGGCGGCAAGCTGGAGGACTTCTACGACCGGCTCAAGGACGACTACGAGGACTGCGAACTCCGGGCCGAAGCGGTCCGGGAGCGGATCGACGAGGTGGAATCGGTCGCCGAGGCCCTGTTCAGGGAATGGGAAGCCGAGATCAACGAGATCAACAACATGGAATACCGCGAAAAAAGCCGGCGATCCCTCAACGATACCCGCGCCCGGTACGCCCGGCTCCAGGCCACCATGGAACAGGCCGAGAGCCGGATGGCGCCGGTTCTCCAGAACCTCAAGGATTATACGCTCTTTCTGAAACACAACCTCAATGCCCGGGCCATCGGCGCGCTGGGCCAGGAGGTGGACAGCATCGAGATCGAGGTTCAGTCGCTGATCCGGGACATCCGCCGGTCCATCAACGAGGCGGATGATTTTCTGAAGGACTTCGAGTAAAGAACAATGAACCGAAAACAACGCAGGACGCTCGAAGCTGTCTTCAGAAAACCGACGCCAGCCAATCTTCACTGGAAGGATATTGAAGCCCTGATCGTCAATGGAATATAAAGGCTACATCGGAGAAGCATTCTACGACCATGAAATGAAACTGTTTTCCGGAAGGGTGGTTAACGCCGAAGCCGTGGGGACGTTTTATGGCGCCACAGTGAACGAACTGGAACAGGCATTTCAGGAAACCATTGATTACTATCTGGATTTTTGCAGCCGGAAAGGAATCGAGCCGGGACACTCCATGTGAATTCGGAGGTTTATCACATAAAAATCCCCTTTGGAATCGACGGGGTGGAATCCGTCGCCGAAGCCCTGAGGTGGACGATTTTCTGAAAGATTTTGAATAACCATATCGAGGAGCGACAACGGTGGAGACCAAAAAGAAAATTGAATGGGCCAGTCTATATGCCGAGTTCGCGGAAACAGATCGTCTCGAAGCAGAGGAGGGAATGGAAGAGTATCATCGGATACTGATCGAAGAAGATGACACCCCATTCAGTTGGACCGAAGGTTCATGAGAGGGGGAATCAAGGAAGGCGACGAAACGTAAAAGCATTTGAACCCCTGGCCGAACTTTTCGTTCCGCCAGGGGTTCGATTCTATCGTTTAAAATTAAGCGTTAATCGCCGCCGGCTGCAAGTCCGGCTCTTCACAGGCCTTCTCTTCAAAGACCACGTCCAGCACCTCGTCGATCCGGTCCACCAGGATAAAATCCATGTCCTCGCGGACCTCGTCGGGCAGGTCGTCCAGGTCCTTATCGTTGCGCCGGGGCAAAATCACTTTTTTGAGCCCGGCCCGGTGGCCGGCCAGCACCTTCATTTTGATGCCGCCCACGGGCATGACGCGCCCCCGGAGGGTGACCTCGCCGGTCATGCCGATCTCTCCCCGCACCGGCCGGCAGCTGAACAGGGAGGCCATGGCCATGACCATGGCGATGCCGGCCGACGGCCCGTCCTTGGGGATCGCGCCGGCGGGCACGTGGAGATGAAGGTCCGTCTCCTCAAAGGCGTCCGGATCGACGCCCAGTTGCCGGGCCTTGGACCGGACATAGCTGAAGGCGATCCGGGCGCTTTCGCGCATCACGTCCCCCAACTGGCCGGTCAGGGTCAGTTGCCCCTTGCCTTTCATCCGCGTGGCCTCCAGAAAGAGGATGTCGCCGCCGGTGGCGGTCACCGCCAGGCCGGTGGCGATGCCCGGGATATCGATGGCCTCGGAGAGTTCCGATTCGAACGTCTCCTTTTTGAGATACGTCCGGACCAGATCCGGGGTGATGGAAACGGTCTCCATCTCCTTGCCCACGATCCGGAGGGCGCTCTTGCGGCAAACGGCCCCGATCTGGCGTTCCAGGTTCCGGACCCCGGCTTCCCGGGTGTAGTCCTGGATGATCTTGCGCAGGGCCTCGTCGGCGAAATCGATCTCGTCCTCCCGGAGCCCGTTGGCCCGGATCTGCCGCGCCACCAGGTGCTCCTGGGCGATCTTGATTTTTTCGTACTCGGTGTAGCCGTCGAGCTGAATCACCTCCATCCGGTCCCTCAGCGGCGCCGGGATGGTCTCCAGGTGGTTGGCGGTGGTGATGAACATCACCTCGCTCAGATCGAAATCCACGTCCAGGTAATGGTCCCGGAAGGCGTGGTTCTGGGCCGGGTCGAGCACCTCCAGAAGGGCGCTGCTGGGATCGCCGCGCCAGTCGGCGCCGACCTTGTCCACCTCGTCGAGCATGAAAACCGGGTTCCGGGTTCCGGCCCGCTTGACGGCCTGGATGATCCGGCCGGGCATGGCGCCGATATAGGTCCGGCGATGCCCCCGGATTTCGGCTTCGTCCCGCATGCCGCCGAGGCTCATGCGGGTGAACTCGCGGCCCAGGGCCCGGGCGATGCTCTGGCCCAGACTGGTCTTGCCCACGCCCGGAGGGCCGGCGAAACAGAGGATGGCGCCCATGGCGTCGCTCACGGGCTTTTTCTTGTCCGCCCCGAACATGGCCTGCCGCTCCTTGAGCAGCTTCCGGACCGCCAGGTATTCGATGATCCGCTCCTTGACGTCGGACAGGTCGTAGTGGTCCTCGTCCAGCACCTGGCGCGCGTGGCGGATGTCCGTCCTATCTTCGGACGCCGCATGCCACGGCAGGTCCAGGAGCCAGTCCAGATAAGTCTTGATCACGGTGTACTCGGGGGAATGGGGCGACATGCCGGAGAACCGCTTGAGTTCCCGGTCGGCCTCTTTCCGGGCCTCTTCGGGCAGATCCGCTTCGTCCAGGGCCCGCCGGTATTCGTCGGCCTCGGAAGCGGCCTCTTCCCCTTCGCCCAGCTCCTTCTGAATCGCCTTCATCTGCTGACGGAGGTAGTACTCCCGCTGGGCCTTGTCCATCTCCTCTTTGGCCTCGGACTGGATCTTCTTGCCCAGGGAGAGCAGCTCCTTTTCCCGGGTTAAAAACGAAATCAGGATGCGGAGCTGATCCTTGACGGTGTCCTCCTCCAGGATCTCCTGACCTTCGGCGGGCTTGAGCCCGATGTTGGACGCCACCAGGTAGACCAGAAACCGGGGGTCTTTCACGTGTTTGAGAAATTCCCCGGCGTCCTGGGGCAGGTTGGGCGACAGGGAGATCACCTCGTGGGCCAGCTCCCGGGCCGTCCGCTGAAGGGCGTCTTCCTCGATGTCGCCGGTCATGGTGTCCGGCTGCGCGGCGATGGCCGCCCTCAGAAAGGGGGATTCCTCGGTCCAGTGATCGACCCGGAACCGCTTGAGCCCCTGGACCACCACCTGGAGGGAGTTGTCCGAGGCCCGCATGACCCGCTCGATCTTGGCCACCGTGCCGGTTTCGTATACCTGTCCCGGCTTCGGCTCTTCGATGGCGGCGTCTTTCATGGAGACCAGGCCGATGAGCTTGTCCCCCTGGAGGGCCTCTTCGATGAGCTTGATGGAGCGGGCGATGCCCACCGAGAGGGGCAACACCGAATGGGGAAAAGCCACGGTGTTCCGAAGCGGCAGAATGGGCAGCTCGTTGGGAATCTCCGGGGTCCCTTTCGATTTTTTCTGTTCATCCGCGTGGATGGTCGCTGCGTTGTCGTCCTTGTTCATATAATCACCTTCTATACGTGTTTGGATAATGGTGTGGGTATGATGCGCCGTTATACCACTTTGCGGCGCTCAGTATGGACAGAATATAATGCAAAAATTTTGGATGTAAAGTCGATGACTTGAATCTGGCGAATCGTCAATGGTTTCTTACGGTCGGATCTCCACCGTCTCTTTGAGGCGCCCTTTCACCGCCCCGATGGGAACCTCCCGCCGGTGGAAAATGCCGGCGGCCAGGGCGGATTCGGCCCGGGTTTGGGTGAAGACCTCCCGGAAGTGTTCCGCGGATCCGGCGCCGCTGGAGGCGATGACGGGAATGGTAACGGCCCCCTTGACGGCGTTGATGAGTTCGATGTCGAACCCTGAATTCGTTCCGTCCCGGTCGATGCAGTTGAGGAGGATCTCTCCGGCCCCCAGTTTCTCGCAGACCCGGGCCAGGGTCGCGGCATCCAGATCCCGCCCTTCCCGGCCGCCCCTGACGGTGCACTGGTACCAGCAATAGCGCTCGCCGTTGGGGCCGGGGACGGCCGTTTCGATGACCGGATGGTCCGTCGCGCCGGGGGACGCCACGTAAATCCTCCGGGGGTCCACGGAGATCACCACCGCCTGGTTGCCGTAGACCCGGGCGATCTCCTCGATGGCGGACCGGCCCGCGGCCCGGCCCGTTTTCAGGTAGTCTTCGACGATATGGACGGCGTCGGAGCCGATGGAGACCTTGTCCGCGCCGGACCGGAAATATTCGGCGGCCACCTCCAGGGCCGAATACCGTCGGCCGTCCTTGTCGGTGTAGTCCCGGATGCCGCCGCCGATGGTCAACGGCACGAAGACGTTCTCCGACGTCCGTTTCAGCACCTCGATCATGGGCATGTCCTCCAGGGGGAAATCCCGGAACCCCGTGATGTTGAGGAAGGTGATCTCGTCGGCCCCTTCTTCGTAGTAGCGGCGGGCCAGATCCACCGGCTTGCCCAGGTTCCGGACCTTCCCGCTCTCCCGCACATCGTACCGGTCGCCCTTGGTGACCACCAGGTCGCCCCGGTCGTTGGCCCGGACGTCCAGGCAGGCGATGATCCGTTTGGCCAGCCGGGTCGGACCCGCCGACCGGGCCGGCCGAACCGCCGCCGCGCCGGAGAGAAAATTTTTCAGAACCGCGAGCCCGGCCGGTCCGCTTTTTTCCGGGTGAAACTGGGTGGCGATGATGTTGCCCTTCTGAATGGCGCTGACAAACGGATAGCCGTAATCGGTGACCGTCAGCGCCGTCTCGTCGTCGGCCGGGGCCGCGTGAAAGGAATGGACGAAATAGAACTTCTCGTCCCCCCGGAGCCCGTTGAAAATCGGCGACGGCTTCCGGATGTCGATGCCGTTCCACCCGATGTGGGGCACCGCCAGATCGGTGGTGAAGCGTTTGACCGTGCCGGGGATCAGCCCCAGGCCGGGCCGGCCGGGGGCCTCTTCGCTGCCGTCCAGAAGGGCGTGGAGCCCCAGGCAGATTCCCAGAAAGGGCCGGTCCGCCAGAAGATAGTGTCTCAGGGGTTCCGCGAACCCCTTTTGGGTCAGGATTTCCATCATGTTCCCGAAGGCCCCCACCCCGGGAAACACCAGCTTGTCGGCGGTCAGGATCTCGTCGCCGCCGCGGACGGTCCGCACCGTCTCCCCCAGCCGTTCAATGGCGTTGACGACGCTGCGGACGTTTCCGGCGCCGTAGTCGAGCAAAGTGATCATCGCGTCCCTCTGTCCTCCGGACCGTCATGGCGGTCGACTGTTGCATAACATTATTTATTGTACCGCATCACGCAGCCGATTCATATATCACCCGCTCTTTTTACACAAGCCGTCTCTGAAAACGCGCCGGGCCGTCGACCGCGATCAACCCTTCCATGGTATTTTCCTTTCGGGGTCCCGGCGCTATTCGACCCGAACCGCTGTACCGTAGACATAGAGTTCGGCGGCGCCCCGGGCCACCGCCGAGGTGGAGAAGCGGACATTGACCACGGCGTTGCCCCCCAGCTTCCGGGCCTCTTCCTTCATCCGGTCCACGGCCTGTTTCCGGGAATCCTGGAGCCGTTCCGTGTACCCCCTCAATTCGCCGCCCACCAGGTTTTTCAACCCGGTCATGATGTCCCGGCCCAGGTGTTCGGCCCGGATGGTGGAGCCGGAGACCAGGCCGAAATGTTCCACGATCTCCCGCCCCGGAACCGTCTCGATGTTGGTGATCACAAACACCCCCGGCCGCATGGGCATGGTCTTCCGGGGCGCCGGAAGAGGGTCCCGCTCCGGCGGATCGCTGCCCGCACCGTCCACGATCTCGCAGACCGCCCCGGTGCGGCCGATGGCCCCCTGGTACTTGGCGGCGGTCGTTTTGTCCAATCCCTTCCTGATGACCGCGGGATCGCCGGAGAAGAACTCCTCGATCCGTCCGCTGTCCAGTTTCAGCATGGAAGCGAGCGCTTTTTTCACCTTCTCCGGGTCATGTCCCGGCTGAATTTCTCCCCTGAAAACGAGATCGAACCGTTTCTCCGCCATGCCGTCCTCCACAGGTGACCGGTTGGTGTTCATCATGCGTTCGATGTACCACAAGGGGTCCATCCGGACAATCGGATTTGCACCATCCCGGAAAGAAACCCCGCGGAGAAATTGTTGACCGATACGGGGGAACATGCCATGGTTGTGGAAACAGACCCCATTGGGAGCCCGTCCTCATGACCCGCATCCGCCGCTGGATCGCAGCGAACGCCCTTTTCCCGCTTGTCGCCCTTCTCCTGTTGGGGAGCCCGTCCCTTTTCCATCTCGCCGACATCCGCGTCAACAACGGCATCGACGTCTGGCTGGATCACCACACCCCCAGCTATACGGAATACCGGGAATTCCAGGAGACCTACGGCGGCGACGAGTGGATGATCGCGGCGTTCAGCCTGCCCGGAAACGGCTGGCGTTCCCATGCCGGGGAGATCCGATCCATCTCCCGCGACCTGGCCGGGGTTCACCCCAAAGCCCGGACCCTCAGCATCGCCGACGCGGACGATCGGGTCGCCGACGCCCTGAGCCCGGTGCTGGTCTCGGACGACGGCGGCACGGCGGGCATTCTCCTCGACCTGTCGCGCCTGGGGGTCATCGACAACCGTCAGGAAATCGTCCGCAAGGTCGAGGACGCCCTGGCGCCCTACACGGACCGGTACGATTTCCACATCGGCGGCCCCACCCTGTTCAACGCCGAACTCAACCGGATGTCGGAACACCAGTTCCATATCTTCCTGCCCCTGGCCTTTCTCACCTCCCTCGTCTGCCTCTTCATCGTTTTCCGGTCCCTCCCCTACGTCCTGATCACGGCGGCGGTCTCCGCTTTTGCCGTGGCCGTCACCCTGGGGACCGCGGCGGGGTTCGGCATGACCCTCAACATGATCTCTTCGGCCCTGCCGGCCCTGATCTGGGTATTGTCCCTGACCGGCGGCATCCATCTTCTCCACCATTTCCGGCGGGCCTACCGACCGGAAAACCCCATCGGGCCCGCCCTGACCGACGCCCTCAAGGCCGTCGCCGCCCCCTACGCCATCGCCAGCCTGACCACGGCGGCCGGGTTTCTGTCCCTCATGATCAGCCACCTGGCGCCGGTCCGAAACCTGGGGTTCTGGGCCGCCGCCGGCATCCTCGTCGGCTTCATCGCCAACCTGGCCCTGATGCCGGGGGCGCTCTACCTGTTCTCGAAATTTACCATGCGGGGGGTCCGGCTGACCCCGTCCGGCGGCAAGGCCTCCCTCCGCCCGCCTTCTTTTATCGCCGATCGACGGTACGCCATTGTGGCCGCGGGCGTGGGCGTCGTCATCGCCGCCTCCCTGCTGGCCCCGACCCTGCACGTGGAGTCCAATGTTCTCAATTTTTTCAAGAAGGAGTCCCGCATTCGCCGGGATTACCGGTTCATCGCGGACCGGCTCGCCGGCCTCTCCACCATCGAAATGGATTGCCGGGGGTTTCCGGAGGAATGCCGGGCGTTCGTAAAGAAAATGAAGAGACGCCTTTCCGGCATCCCCGGCATTGAGCCCGTGGTCTATACGGACCAGGGGTTTATCCGGATCTCCATTTTCGTCCAGACGGTGGAATCGGTCCGGTTCAACAGGCTGGTAAAAAAGATCCGATCCATCGTGGAGGGGCTCGACACCTCCTGGGTCCAGGTCCGCCTCACCGGGTCGGTGGTGCTGCTCAACAGCATCGAGGTGGAGCTGATCCGCACCCAGATCCGGAGCTTCGGCCTGGCGTTGTTGACGGTGCTGGCGGTCCTGACGCTCATTTTCCGGTCGCCGGGCCTGGTGCTCGCGGGCGGGATCGTTTCCATTTTCCCCATCGCGGTGCTCGCCGGGGCCGCCGCGCTCATGGCGCTGCCTTTGAACGTGGCCACCATCATGGTCGCATCCGTCGCCATCGGCATCGCCGTGGACGATTCGGTCTTTTTCCTGGCCCGCCTGCGGATGGGTCCCGACGGGGCGGAAGGCGAAACCGACGCCGTCCGCCAGGCCTGGGCCGACACCGCCAAACCCATCAGCGCCACCACCCTGGTCACCACCGTGGGTTTCCTGGTGCTGACCCTGGGCGATTTCAAACCCATCGCAGTGTTCGGCGGCCTGAGCGCCCTGGCCATGACCTCGGCCTGGATCGGGGATCTTGTGTTTTTGCCGGGGATGCTGTATGTAATTGGGGTGGATGAAAATAATGAGAAAGCCGATGAGGTGGAAGCATGAATACCATTCAATTGGACATTGATGACGATTTGATACAGGAATTCGGAGAACAGGCCATCCAATCGTTCATCGAAAAACAGCTTGAAATGTTCAAGCTCCAGCGTCTGGGGAAAAAAATTTCAGATGTATGCCATGAATCGGGCGTCGATCCTCACCAAGAATTTGAACAAGCACGCGATGAGGCATGGGATGAATTCAAGGAATCAACCCAATAGCATATAAAAATGCCCTCGCCCCCCAACCTCAATCTCTTCACCTCCAACCGCCTTGAAATCCTGTCCGTTTTCCTTTCGGAAATCCTGAAGACGCCTCTATCGTCGCCCTTTACGCCGGAGATCGTCGTGGTCCAAAGCAAGGGGATGGAGCGGTGGATTTCCATGGAGATCGCCAATCGCCATGGCGTCTGCGCCAATATTTCGTTTCCGTTCCCTAATCCGTTCGTTTACGAGCATGTTTTCCGGAACGTCCTCCCCGACATCCCGGATAGTTCCCCCTTTGACCGGGAGACCATGACCTGGAAAATCATGGGATGGCTGCCGGCGTTGGCCCATCAACCGGAATTTGAGGATGTCCGCCACTACCTCGGCAGTGAAAGAAATGACCTCAAATGCCTTCAATTGGCCCAGAAAATCGCCTACACCTTCGACCAGTACCTGCTCTACCGGCCGGAGATGATCATGAAATGGCAGTCCGGGGAAGACGACGACTGGCAGGCGATCCTCTGGCGGAAAGTGGCCGAGGGGAATGAAGCCCATCACGCCCCGGCCCTGAGACGCGCCTTTTTGAGCCGAATGGACGATCTCGACCCGTCCCCGGGTTCTCTGCCCGAAAGGGTCGCCGTCTTCGGGGTCTCCACCCTGCCGCCGTTCCATCTTGAAATTTTCAATGCGCTCTCCCGCTTCTGCGAGGTCAATCTGTTCATCATGAACCCTTGTCCGCAACCCTGGGGGGATGTCCTTTCCGGCCGAAAGAAACGCGCGATCGAAAAAAAAGCCGGCGATCTCGATCGCGGACTGCTCCATCTGGACGTGGGCAATCCCCTCCTGGCCGTCCTGGGGGAACTCGGGCGGGATTTTTTCGATCGGCTGGCGGAAATGTCCCCCCAGGAGGAGTCGGCGTTCATCGATCCGGTCGAGACGGACGATTCCCTGCTGGCGATGATTCAGTCGGACATCCTCAACCTCCGGGAGGTCGGCGGGGCCGATGACGAACCCCGCGACGTCGATCCGTCGGACGACGCCATCCGTATCCACATCTGCCACGGACCCATGCGGGAGATCGAGGTGCTCCACGATCACCTGCTGGACCTGTTTCAGAATGATCCCGACCTCCGGCCGCGCGATGTTCTCGTCATGATGCCGGACATCGAAACCTACGGCCCGTATGTTCAGGCGGTCTTCGACCGGCCCCGGAACGATCCCCGGCGCATCCCCTTTTCCATCGCGGACCGATCCTTTCG
>CAZZBE010000169.1:4267-10107 GCA_964652715.1 uncultured Desulfobacteraceae bacterium | reverse complement strand
AATGCTGCAAAAAGAGGAGTTCCTTGGGCTTTAAAACTTGTGGGTGCTGGAGCTATAGGTGCTGGGTTAGGAGCTGCTGTTAATAATGCTAGAACTCAGGATTCTGATATTTCTTCTCCAGATAATTTCTTAGTTGATCCAAATGGCAATAACCAAGAAATTTTGCTTAAAGCGCAACTTGAATTAATTCAAGATCAACGTCGCAAAGAAAACAATGCAGCCCAAAAGCTATTAAAGGAAAGAATTGTTCAAAGTTATCAAGCTGGAGGGTATTGAAAATAAAAATCCCCTAGCCTGAAAGGAGGGGAAAAATGCTGCAAGAAGTTGTGTGGACATTATAACATATTTCAAATGCCAGACTACAACGACACAACTTTAATTCGATCAGTAGATGCAGCTACATTTCAATCGGTGATGTCGGTGGACTTATATGTGCCTCGACCTGCCTATATCGCGGAACATATTGTTAAGCCAATTGTTGTTTTCGATCAGAGAATGTCCCCAGGTGATATTGCTCGAATCGAGCGATACGGGCTATGGGATGACAATGGGATAACCAAAGAATCGTATATGAGGGAAGATTATCAGACAATTGGCACTGATTCTCGAAGAGAGTTACAGAAAGACCTTTTGTTTTTGCCAGTGAAAGAATTTACTGGTCCAGGAGACCCAAACAATCCTGGCGCTCCTGCTTCTTTCCAAATTCCAGTTCGCAAAGCACTTGTTGCTCAAAAGCAACTATGGGATGTTGGTATTCCTGCATTTCATCAATCAATTGGATCGCGAAATTTGTTAGATAATTTTTTGCGTTTTAAAGACAGAGTTATTATTAATGAACTTCTTAAGAGCGAAAAATACCATAACCCTGGAGGTTTTAAGGATGGTGAAACAGTTGACATGCATAACAGTCGATTTGTGGGGCAACCTGCTCCACAAGTAAATATTGACGATACTGATCAGGTGATACGGGACATGATGTCGGATAATGTACCACCTCACGAAGCAGGATTGATGTGTGGTCTTTGTACTCCTGGCTTCTTGTACCATCTACGCCGTGATCCTCGTTATCAGGAATTGACACGGTATCCTGATTTTTACGGACATCATAATCGAATGCCCGTTGATGCAATGCATCCTGGTGTTAATAAAATGACACCACCGCAAATTCCCCTGGATTATCAGCCATGGATGTCGGGATTGCTTGGGAATCAGGCTTACTACAATGGGCCTATGGGATCAACTATGCCCACTGGAGTTGTATTAAATGGAATATGTTGGTTCACCAGCAATAATCTTCCAATGAGTGAGATTGTACAAGATTATAATGTTGATAATGGAGGAGGAAATACAAGTCTAGGTTTAGCCAAGCACGGAACTCGTATTCGCACTTGTGAGCTTGGAATTGTATTTGGTTCCAATGTGATCGGTATTGCAGTCGGAGGTAATGGACCAGAAGTAAGAATATCAAAAATGGATGATTATGAAAGAAAAATCATCGCCATTTGGTTAATGTACGGTAATTGGGCTTTATTGGAGCCCGATTTCGTTACTGTAATGAGATCATACAATAATTAAGTGAGACAAAAATGTACATAAATACTGAAAAAAAAGGTTTAATGGTTTCCTTATCACCTATTGCCGCAGGAAACTATGATTCTCGTGGGTACGGTAGCTCTGCGGGAAATATTATTGAAATTCCTGGCATAGGTTTTGGAGCAATCTGGGGAGGTGGTGTGCGGCTGGAACCAGGAAAGATTTACTCCGGAATAAATCTTGTTAAAATTCCTCCCCGCCAAAGTGCGATCGTACCCAAGGATTTTATTTTGCCAGATTTTTCTGAAATCAATCACGTAGCTATTAGGATATCTGATAATATCCGAATAGGTGAAGGTGGTGCTATTGGGCAAAAATTATTGTTTTACCCCCAACGCAATAGCAAACCTGTTGAACCGCACTTCAAATTCAAATCTCCCCAAGTTAAACAAGTAATAGAGGATGCACCAAAAAATTTAAAGCCTGGAGAGTTTTATATAGAGAAAGGATATTCCCTTTATCATTTTTCTCCATATAGTCAAGTCTCTAGTGTTGAGGGACAAAGGTATTCTTCTAATACAGAAGAAATACCAGACTCAACAAAATTGCCAAGGCTTTTAATGTCAATGGAGTACAAACAAACTGAAGGTGATCAAGATGATATAACTAAAATGCCTAGCATTCGATCTTGGGTAATTTCCTTGGCAGATGATTCAAATGAAAATATTGATGTAACATTTGAATCAGCTAGTTCAACTGAACCAGTATACATCCTTGTTCATGTTGGATTCAAACTGCCTTTAGTTCCAATGCTTACTTACGGTAAGCGTAAAGAATCAAATGCAACAGAGTATGAAATTGTTCACGAACCAATACGTTTACCAGTTAACGATGATATTGGTTTGCTCTCACCTCTAAATTTCAATAACGGATTTATTTAATCATGCCAAATACAACAACTGACAAAAATCAAATAGATCAAGAACCAAGACAATACTTACCTGCTTATATTATTTATAATAATGTAAGGTGGAAAGTTGTTGCGAGTTATAGCGATACTGTATTAGTAGAACCTATTAATAGCAGTAACAATGAAATACAAAACAGGCGATTCTTTGCATGGAATACACCTGGTATGATTTGTGAGAATGTTTTACAAGAAGACAACTTAGTGTTTTTAAGTCAGCAGGAATCTAAAAAAGTTCCTATTAACAGCCAACAATTAACTGTTAAAGACTTACAAAATGTTTTGTCCATTTCTACTAGAGAAGCTACAATGATCCTAGGACATAGAATAAATGGCCCCTATCAAAATCTAAATCATTTGCTAGCAGTTTTAAAAAATATAGGAGTTAATATATCTCCAAAAGATCCACTTCTAGGAAATTTATACTTTGGTGAATCACGAATTAAGACTAATTGATTTTGACAGAGCAAAAGCTCTTAAAGTCGAGCAATTGATAGCAGTTGCTTGCTCCGTCAACAATATAAATGTTGACAGATTAAAGCAACTGCTGAGTGATGATAACTACAGTTGCCTAGTTACTAAACTTATTAAAAGTGCAAATGCACTTAATCAAAAAGTGAAACTAGATGAAATAGACAAGAATAGAGTTTTTTTTCATTTAGGTATGTTATCTAGATCGGGTGTTGATCCTTTCTCGATAAACAACACTGAGAAAGCTTGTAATACTATTGAAAATGAGTATCACAAGAAGCTTGTTCTTACACAATTAACAAGGTGTGATGCGGCATACGATAAAAAGTCCGCTGTTGGTGATATAGCTCCAATTAGTACATTGTCAAAAGATATTCAATTTTATTCTTTAAGAGAACGAGTAGCGGGGGATATTAATAGAACAAGCATCAGGGAAATGTCATCAGACAAAGCTCTTTGGGAAGGGCATTACCTAGATGAAACTGATGAACTGGCAATTTTACTATCAGTAAAAAACTACAGACGTGTTCTGCAAGCTGGATACCGAAAAGTCAGAAGCGAAGGTGGAACAGTTAATTTATTACCAGGTGTAGCTGATACAAGTGTTGGATCCCGAATAGTAGAAAATCAACAATTAGCTGGAGGTTTTGGAGGGTTTTAATGACATATCCAACTGTAGGAGCTAACACATCTCCTATTTATCCAAGAGTCCCATTTAGTTGGTTAATTGTAATTAAAGATGCAGTTGTTAGTCCTGTTCCGGCACAGGGTCAATCTCCTGTTATTATTGGAACAGCAGAATCTAGTGGCAGCTTAATTGAATCTATCGAGATCATTGGCTTGTCTGATACTGATCCTAAAGATATTTTGATTTACAAGGATAGTATTCTGAACGAAGGACTTCAAAGTAATAAATACTATTTATGGAGATATTTGGCTGTTCCAATAAAAACTGGTAAACTTGTCGAAGTACCTCTACCATCAGCACTTCCACTTAACGGTGAATTTAGAAGAGATAATAGTGATAATTTAATTTATGAATCCTTACCAAAAACTCGTAATTGTAAACTTGAACCAAATCAATCTTTATATTGTGCTTTGTCTGCAATAGATACTACTGGCTTTGTTGTTAGTGTCATTGGGGGGCATTATTAGTGGGGCGTAAAAAACGAAAATCAATATACAACCCTAGTACATTTAAATGCACTAGGGTGTCGGACTATAAAGAGGGAAAACGATGGTCTTTTAAGCAAAAGCTTGATGAACCATTTAATGATGAAAATTGTGGTGAAGAAGGTTATACTTCTTTAGACTACCGCAATGAAAGTGATTATAAGTTTGGTAGAACCTCAAAAGTTTATAGTCCAGATCAAACTTATAATTACAAAAGTCAATATGCTAGATATGAAAGATCCTTGGATTTAATTCCTAGTCGAATTATACCTAGCGAAAATGGAAATGCTGTTACTTATCAATATAAAAGTTGTAATTCCCCAAGTGGTTTTTGGACTGTAAAAGTATTAAAAGGTGGTATATCTTATTTAATTGCTGGCAAATCTTTACTATGGATTTTACCTTACCCTCTTGATCTTCAGCAATTAGATGATGAAAAAGGTAAAATTAAATCTGATGGATCTCCAGATTCCTTTGAGTGGGTTTTTGTAAAAGGGAATCGTGATGTTATTTCAATGCCAAATACTTCTCTTAATCCAGTTCTGTTATTTGCTAATACAAACTTTCTTCCTAACTCTAACCCAAAAAGTTTTCCAATTGTATTAAGAATTTCATCAGTAGAAGATCCTACTATATTTGATTTTCTAATTGTTTTCACTGTTCCAGTCGCATATTTTTATTATGCATCAATAGGAGGTGGCAGCAATGAAAAACCTCTTGATGCTGCATTTACTCCTAATCCTAGGTTTGATATAAATGAAATTCCTGTCACTATATCAATTCCTGAACGTAGAAAAAAATGGTTAGTTGATATAGATATATTCAATAGCAATTTAGGTGAATATATTTTCCAAGAAAAAATTTATCTAGATAATAAAGAATTCTTTTCAACTAAAAACCAAACCTATAGAATAGTTGGAAATAGTTTAAGTTACGGCATACGCACTGAAAAATTAGTTTCTTATTATAAGTTAAATATAAAAAATGGTACAATATTTGGTGAAACAGAATATTGCCGAACATCAATAGGAGGTGGTAAGTCCAGCTTTGTTTCTAAACCACGTATTTCAAAACCAAGAAACTATATTCAAGTATTTAATAGTAGTCTTTCAATAGGAGGAGGCAAAACTAATTTCTTTATCAAACCACGTATTTCAAAACCAAGAAACTATATTCAAGTATTTAATAGTAGTCTTTCAATAGGAGGAGGCAAAACTAATTTCTTTATTCAACCTAAAAGTGGAATTATTATTAAATAGCAGTAACTTAAATTAGATATGGCAACTCAAGTTAATATTACCTTACCTGATGGAAGCATCATTACTAAAACTGCAACTGGTGTAATAACCAATTGGTTTTTTCGATACATTCTATCTTCCCATCCAAGAAAAGGGGCATTAGGAACTTGGAATGTTAAAACTGTGTTTTCATCTGCTCAAATAGATGAAAATGAATTTACTCAACAGCTAACGAATATTGTTGCTGTTGCATCAATGATACCAGTTAATAATGTTAGTAATAATGGTTCACGGTGGGTATCAGACACAGAACCACCTTACATTTTATTGAAAGGAACAATACCAGAACCTTCTAATGGCGCAAGAACGTTTGGTACTGTTGGAATATGTATTGGTATTAATTATCCTGGAAATTATGAAAATATTACTGCATCTGTAATAGCGTACACAAAGCTCGA
>CAZZBE010000169.1:0-4167 GCA_964652715.1 uncultured Desulfobacteraceae bacterium | reverse complement strand
ATCCTGGAAATTATGAAAATATTACTGCATCTGTAATAGCGTACACAAAGCTCGATCCGCCGATTGAACAAATTGAGCAACAGTTTATACCAATAGATTATCGGATCTATTTTGAAGATAGACAGTGGTTTAACTTTATTAATCCTAAAGAAGCCCGCAATGAATTTGCGGAAAATATGTTACTTGGAAACAGCAACTGGAATAACTACACAGATTTATATTGTTGTTTTCAAAAGCCTACTCGTTTAGATTACAAAGCATTGTTACCAGTAAATGATCTGAGATTTGCAATCTGGACTGATTCTGGTTCTAACTGGAGTAGTGCCTATAATCTTACTTCAAGTGATTATACTTATAATTACTCTTTATATAAATATAAACAGGGAATAGATCGAGACGAAAATTGGTTTGTAGGTAGAATATTTTCTTTTCTACTTTTAGGTTCTAACTTACCTAAAAATGCAGCGTTCTCGTTTGATTTCTTTAAAAATCCAAATGAGCCATTTCAAACAGCTTTTTGGCATTCGGACATTTCAACTCAGCCATTCTTTAATCCTCAAACAATAGGATCAAGTTCTGGTGTTATTACTATTGACCATCTTAGCGAATCTAACAAATGGAATAAGGTATACCCTGATTTGTACAAAATACAAATTACTAAAAGTGGTGCTGTTGGTACAGCAGAATATAATATCCAGCGCCGCTGTCACTTTGGATTTGAAGATAATAGTTATACCGATCGCTGGGGTCATATACCTTGGCTAAACTGGATGCGTCAACCACATCCAGACTTTTATGGTTGGCAAAATTGGGCTGATATTATTTATATATCAGAATCAAAAGTATTAAGGTATGATTCAACTGGTATTACAGTTGTTGATTTATTCTCTGGTGAATTTACTTCTTGGTTTAGGTCAGAACAATTAAGCTCAAACGATTCAAGAAAACTTTTAATAAATGTGTATCAAGTTAGTGTAAATAGTAATAGGCAAAAATTTACGGTAGCTTGTAAAGCAGCAGCTTTAACTTTTGATGTTGATAATCAGCAAAATGGCATAACAGAAATTGCTGATATAATTTATGGTGTTAGTTATGGACTTAATGATGATCTTTATATTCTTACAGATGGAACAGACTTAAGTGATCATGATGGTATCTTTCTTAAAAAGAAAGCATCAAATAATATATTAGAAAATATTCAGTTACAAGATTCAGATTTACCTTTAACGGTTAAGTTTAGGTTTACAAAATTTATTAAAGCAAGCAAAATTAAAAATGAATTGGTTTTTATTGTACAGCACGAAACTGACTCTAATAATTTTCATATCGTTTGGTGTTCAACTACTGGGTTAGTTTCTTATGGTGGTACAAGTTCATATATTTCTGCCCATCCTGGGTGTATTGAAGCTAATCAGAAAGGGGACTGGTTTATAAATCGACATAAGTTAGCTTTTGCTTCTTCTAATCGTACTTATACACCAGGAACAATTAACTCTCCTGGTCTAACTACCAATGATATCTTGTGTCCTTACAGTGGTAGAACTCATTACAAAATTACTTTCTATGAAAATGATTTAATTCAAACTAATCGGTTAATAAGTTGTGATAATAATCAAGTTCTTACTACTTATGTTGGTTTAATTGATGAATCATTTTATGTTCACTTAGGAAGAGGAGTAGTAGTTTCTAGCAAAGGCTATATTCGACAATTATTCTCAAACCCATCAGACAATAATTATTTTTGGGAATCATACGGTTGGAATGGATCTATATGGGTTAAGAACAATCCAAATAGCAAAATTACAAAAGATTTTCCAGAAGCGTTAATGGACAATTTGTCTATTAAATTTGAAGGGAGTGAAGTAAGTTCTTTTGTAGAAAAAGAATACCTTACTCAAACAATATGTTGGGGATTATTAAAAGATAATGTTACTACTCAATTTAAATATAATATAGAATGGTGGAGTAGAAATATAACAGAGGAAATTTATTCTAGTAATATTCCACCACAAAATGAACTCAACTTAAAAGATACACTTCCACCAGAGAAGAAAGCTGAGTTTCTAAACATTGAGTGGGACATGTTGCACAAATGGGAAGTTACTATAGATAACCTCCCAGTAACGTTAGAACCTATTCATATTAATACTGTTCCCAATCCTGGAGAAATTGAGATTGTTAAATCACAGATTCCTCTTGCTATAGATAGCTATAACAACAATGAGATTTACTATTCGGATACCATCCGATTTAACTCAAATGATTCTGGTAAACCTTTTACAATTAAATATTATTGGGTAGGCAGGTGACGTGAACTACCCAACGCCAAGCTTACGCTATGGCGTGGGCTTCTGACTTCACGGGGGATTGCGTCAACTTAGACTTACGTCCAAGCTTCGGACTCACATCCCCTCCATCAGCAGCAGTCCTGGTTCCCAAGACCGATAGAATTCTGATGTATCCCAGCGCCAAATTAGAAATTATGGCGCGGAACTTATAGTCTCCCCCAAACCCCCACCTCTAGTTAAAATTAAAGATGAGACGTGCGGGTGCTACTAAACACGTCTCATCTTACTCTACGCTGCGCTTGCCTCGCTGAGGATCAAATAGCCGAGAGCTAAAATATCATATCATCATGAGCAATAATTTTCAAGTAACTGATAAAGGAATCAAGATTAACGGAAAAACTGTTACCTGGTGCGATTGTCCAGATAGCGCCAAGCAGCAAAATACTTGGGATGGTTTTAATCGGAATTGGTCTGAGTTAAAACCAGGAGTTCCATCTGGTGCAGGAATTGATCGTGCTGCTGCTCACATGTGTAAGCATATGTGGGCAACAGCACAACATGCTGGTTTAGTTAACAAGGAAGATATTCCTACAGATATTCCAATAGACATTATGGAATATCCTCCTAAGCCTCCACCAATTCGATGGAGAGAATATAAGGGAGATACCTTTTAGTAAATAAACCCCAGTGCTTCAATGTCGCGCTTAAATTCCTCCATTAAACTTGGCAGTCGTTCTACTAACCATTGAGGATTTTGTAATTGCTCTAAAGTTGCATTGGGTGCGATCGCTATTTGTCTTGCACCTTCAAGATCTGAGTTTTTTCCAGATCCCTCGTTAATCTTGACCCATAAGTTAAGTTCAGGATTCATTTTTACTACGGCTCTTAATTCATCTATGTCTCCGTAATAAATACATGTTTCTGTGATCTCGATGCTGCCTTTCGGTGATTTCAAAAGTCTTTCACCTTCATACAACCATCCTTTCTTTGGTGGATATTCATCTACCAAATATAAAGTGTTGTCTAAATAGTGCATAGGCCCTTCTGAAGTCATCAAATGCCATTTAGTTAAATGAGCGTACTCTGGAAAAGCTTTTGCAAATTCTTCATGCCAACAACCGCAAGCAATTGTCTTATACTTGTTGCTATTGTCTAAACGTTCAAACACTTCTCCGGTTATTAAAAAAGTGTTATGTCCATTTCCACATTCATCATCCCAGCGTATTTGAGCGCATAAAGTAAATTTTGTATCTGGAATAACTTTAGTAAGATTAAGTTTTTGATTTTTTACTAACTTACTTTCAGGCAATTTTGTCATTTTCATGGTTTCTCCTTACTTAATAATTGTAAGGCTCTTAAACATATGCTTAAGAGCCTCTTGTGGTTTTTGGTGTGAATTAATTAAACGTTCTGAAGAACTAGCTGAGGATTGCTTTCTTTTTTCCCCAATCCGTTATCAGCAATTATTTGCTCTTTTTCTTGTTGGTACTTACGACCAAGATCAGTGTTACTTAAAAGCTCAATTCTCAAGCGCAAATTATCAATCTGATTTTTGATAGACTCAATTTCTTCAGCATTTTCTTTTTGAGCCTTGGTTTTTTCTTCTTCAATATCAAAGTTTACACTTTCAATATCTGGATGAGAGTTAATACGCTTTTGAAATTGTTTGTCACTTTCTGGTACGTGCCGGATAATTACTTTGTATCCAATTCCTTCAGCAACAATATTGGAAGCTCGCTTTGATCTAATTTTTAAAGCCTCTTTAAGAGCCATAGGTTTTAATTCATCACATTTAGCATTCATTACTGAAGCTTGATACCGTGCATTAATCCAAGAATCAAGAACTGTTTCAGTTGATACTTCTTTGCTGATCTCTAGT
>CAZZBE010000168.1:0-10181 GCA_964652715.1 uncultured Desulfobacteraceae bacterium | reverse complement strand
ATGACCCCGGAGACGGCCATGGTGGTGGGCCGGGCCGTGGCGACTTTTTTTTCCGACGGGGGCGGTCCCGCCAGGGTGGTGATCGGCCGGGACACCCGGATCTCCGGCGACATGCTGGAGCACGCCATGACGGCGGGCATCCTTTCGGCCGGCGGAACGGCCCTTCTGGCCGATGTCCTCCCGACCCCCGGCGTGGCCTTTCTTGCCGCGGACGCCGGGGCCGGCGCCGGCATCGTCCTGTCCGCTTCCCACAATCCTTTCTACGACAACGGGATCAAGATCTTCGACGGCAAGGGCTTCAAGCTGCCGGACGCCGTGGAGGACCGGCTGGAGGCCCGGATACTGGAAGAGGCGCGCCTCGAAAACGGCTCGGCGGACAGCGGCCCGGAGATCGGGACGGCGCAACGGCTGGAAAAGGCCGACGACCGGTACATCGGGTTTCTGAAAGGGCGGCTTCCGGGCGTCAGCGACCTAAAGGGAATGAAGATCGTTCTCGACTGCGCCAACGGGGCCACCTACCGGGTGGCGCCGCGTCTCTTCAGGGAGCTGGGGGCGGAGATCTACCCCCTTTCGGTCCATCCCGACGGAAAGAACATCAACGACGACTGCGGTTCCCAGCACACCGAAAATCTGGTGGAGACCGTGCGGAAGGAGGGCGCGCGGGTCGGTCTGGCCTTTGACGGCGACGGGGACCGGTTGATCGCGGCCGACGAGACCGGCGCCGTATTGAGCGGCGATCAGATCCTGGCCATCTGCGCCCGGCGGATGAAAGAGAAAGGGACTCTCCGGAACAACACGGTGGTCTCCACCGTCATGAGCAACATCGGCCTCGGACTGGCCCTGAAGGAACTCGCGATCGCCCACGTCATGGCCGGCGTGGGGGACCGGTATGTGGCCGAAAGGATGACCGAGACCGGGGCCGTCATCGGCGGCGAGGATTCGGGCCACATGCTTTTCACGCATCATCACACCACCGGCGACGGGATCCTGACGGCCCTGATGCTCCTGGACGCCATGACCGCCGCGGATCGGCCCCTTTCGGAGATGCGGGGGATCATGTCCGTGTTTCCCCAGAGTCTTATGAACCTGGAGGTGACCGAAAAGCCCGATCTCCGGGCGCTGCCCGGCGTGGGCGAGCAGATCCGGGCCGTGGAGGAGAGGCTGGGCGAAAAGGGACGGGTGCTGGTCCGGTATTCCGGAACCCAGCCCCTGTGCCGGGTGATGGTGGAAGGGCCCACCGCCGAGGAGACGGAGGGCTATTGCCGTCGCCTGGTGGAGGTAATTCGAAAGGCGATCGGGTAGATCTGGAAAACGCGGCCGACCGGCTGAAAACGCCCCTGGGCGGTCTGTTTCCCGACCCAGGGGCGTTTTGCGTGCGATATTACTCCCGACCCCCGAAGATATGAAGCATGAAGATGAACATGTTGATGAAGTCGAGGTAGAGGGACAACGCGCCCATGATGGCGCCCTTGCGGATCACCCCGGCCTCCAGGTCGGCGGGCTGGGAGTGGGCCATGGACTTGATCTTCTGGGTGTCGTAGGCGGTCAGCCCCATGAAGATGCCCACGCCCACGTAGCTGATGATCCAGTAGATCATCGGGCTGCGGAGAAAGATGTTGACCACCGATGCGATGATGATGCCGATGAGCCCCATGAACAGGAAGCCGCCCATGGAGGTCAAATCCTTCTTGGTCGCGTACCCGTAAATGCTGCACGCCGCGAAAGTCCCCGCGCAGATGAAAAAGGTGGAGGCGATGGAGGCCCTGGTGTACACGAGGAAAATAAAGGATAATGTGACCCCGTTAAGGCCGGCGTACAACAGGAACAGGCCCGTGGCGGTGCCGGCCTCCATGCGGTTGATCCGGGCGCTGATGGAAAAGACCAGCGCCAGTTCCGCGATGATCAGTCCGAAAAAGATGAGCTGATTGCCGAAAATCAGCTGCAAAAGGGTCTGGCTGTTGGCGACGAACATCGCCACCAGACCGGTGAGCCCCAGACCGAAGGCCATCCAGCCGTACACGCTCTGGATAAAGGAATTGACCGCTACCTGGGGTTGTGTTCTGCTGCGAGCAAATGACGCCATGCTGACTGTCCTCCCATAAGAGTTTTAAAGTAGTATCGATTATTCATGGTCTCTGTACATTCATGATCGATTCAGGTTATATATAATACATACGGCCCGTTTTTCAAGGGAAAAGCGACGGATCGGGACGATTTGGCGCAGCGGCGGCAGGGGAGATGAAAGCGGAAAAACTCTACGAACAGCTCAAGGATGCGGCGGAGCGGCTGGGCGTCGCGGTATCGGAGCACAATCTCCGCAAAACCGGGGTGACGACCCAGAGCGGATATTGTCTCATCAAAGGCGCGCCCCATTACATCATGGACAAGCACCTCTCCATCCACCGGAAAAACCGGCTCCTGGCCGCCTGCTTAAAAGGGATGGGTCCGGAGGAGGTCCACATGCTCCCGGCGGTCCGGGACTATATGGCGCGAATGGAAAGGGATTGAAAGAAAGCGGCAAGTGTGTTAGCTGTATCGGGTGATGACGGAAAGGACATACGCCGACCGCCCGATCTACACGGTCGCCCGCCTGACGGCCGATATCAAGAGCCTCCTGGAGGAACGGTTTCCGTTTGTCTGGGTGGTTGGAGAGATATCCAATTTCCGGATCCCCGCCTCCCGTCATTATTACTTCACTTTGAAGGATGAATCGGCCCGGATCGGCGCCGTCATGTTCCGGGGGCAGAACCGCAACCTAAAGTTTCTCCCGGAAGATGGGATGACGGTCACGGGTCTGGGGCGGATCAGCCTCTATGAGCCCCGGGGAAGCTACCAGATCATCTTCGAGTACCTGGAACCCAGCGGTCTGGGGGCCCTCCAGGCGGCCTTCGAGCAGCTCAAAGGCCGTCTGTCCCGGGAAGGGCTCTTCGACGAATCCCATAAAAAGCCGATTCCGTTCCTGCCCCGGACCATCGGCCTCGTCACTTCCCGGACCGGGGCCGTGGTCCACGACATCCTGAACGTCCTGGACCGCCGGTTTCCGAACCTCCGGGTGGAGATCGTTCCGGTCAAGGTCCAGGGGGAGGGGGCCGAAGCGCGGATCGCCGGGGCCGTGGAAGCCCTCAACCGGAGGGGGACGGCCGATGTGGCCATCCTCGCCCGGGGCGGCGGGTCCCTGGAGGATCTGGCCGCTTTCAACTCCGAACGGGTGGCCCGGTCGATTTTCGCCTCGGAGATCCCGATTATTTCGGCGGTGGGCCACGAGACGGACGCGACCATCGCCGATTTTGTTGCCGACTGCCGGGCGCCGACCCCGTCGGCCGCCGCCGAACTGGCGGTTCCGGTCAAGGCGGAGCTGATCCGGACCTGCGGGAACCTGACGGCGTCCCTGGCGGGTCGGCTGCGGCGTCATCTGACGGACCGGAGACGCCGGCTCGACGAGACCCTCAAGCGGCTCGTTCACCCCAAGCGGCGGCTGGCGGACCTCCTGCTCCGGGTCGACGACCTGACGGCCCGGCTCAACCGGGGCATGGACGGCGCCCTGCGCCGAAAACAGGAACGGCTTCTCTGGCGCAGGGAACGTCTTCTGACGGCCCGGCCGTCGAGGCGGATCCGCCGCCTGAAAGAGCGGGTGGGAGGCCGCCGGCGGGAACTGGCCCTTCATCTTAAGGGGTATCTCGCCCATCGGAGGGTCCGTCTCCAGGATCTGACCGCCCGGCTGTCCGGACTGGACCCGACCGCGGTCCTGGGCCGCGGGTACAGCATCGCCCGCACCCTGCCGGAGGGCGCCGTGATCCGGGACGCGGACAGGGTAGACATCGACGGACGCCTTCACATCACCCTCGCCCGGGGCGCGCTGATCTGCCGGGTGGAGAAAAAGGACTTATCGTGAGCGCAAAAGGACTGACATTCGAAAAGGCCCTGGAAAAGCTGGAGGGGATCGTCCAGGAACTGGAATCCGGGGATCTGCCCCTGGAAAAAGCCCTGAAAAAATTCGAGGAAGGGGTTCAGCTTTCCAAGCTCTGTTCCGGGAAGCTGGACGAGACCGAGAAAAAGATCGCGGTGCTCCTGGAAAACGGCGAGGGGGGCTTCACCGAAGCGTCCTTCGACGCGGCGGACGAGTGATTTCCGGGTGATGCCCGTGTTCGATCTGAAATCCTACCTCTCGGGAAAAGCCGGGGAGATCGACCAGCGCCTCGACCGGTTGCTGCCGGACCGCCCCGCCCGCCTGGTCCGGGCCATGCGCCATTCGTTGATGGACGGCGGCAAGCGGGTCCGGCCGGCGCTCTGCGTGGCGGCTGCGGAAGCCGCGGCCGGCGGGGCCGACGACGCCGTCGTTCGGGCCGCATGCGCCATCGAGATGATCCACACCTATTCCCTCATCCACGACGACCTGCCGGCCATGGACGACGATGCGCTGCGCCGGGGCAAGCCCACCTGCCACGTGGCCTTCGACGAGGCCGCGGCCATCCTGGCCGGGGACGCCCTGCTCACCCTGGCTTTCGAGACCCTGGCGACCCTGCCTCCGGAGGCGGGCATTCAAGTCGTCGGGGTCGTGGCCCGGGCCGCCGGATACGAGGGCATGATCGAAGGGCAGATGCGGGACATGGCCGCCGAAGAGGCCGCGCTCGGGGTGGACGCGCTGGCTGGCGTGCACGCCCTTAAAACCGGCGCCCTGATCCGGGCCGCCGTCAAGACCGGGGCCATTCTGGCCGGGGCCGGAGAGGAGCGGATTGGATTGCTCGACCGATATGCCGAAAAGATCGGGCTGGCCTTCCAGGTGACCGACGATCTGTTGAACGTGGAGGGGGACCCGGCGCTCCTGGGCAAGGCGGTGGGGACGGATCGGGTCCGGGGAAAGAGCACCTATCCCGCGCTTCTGGGGGCGGCCCGGTCCCGGGAGCTGGCCGAAGCCCTGGTGGAAGAGGCCCTGGACGCCCTCCACGATTTCGACCGCCGGGCCGATCCGCTCCGGGCCATCGCCCGATACATCGTTGACCGAAACCGATAAACCAGGAGTCATAGATCCCTTGAGCATTCTGGACACCATCGATTCCCCGGCGGATCTCAAGCAGCTGCCGCTTTCCAAACTCCCGGCCCTGGCAGCCGAGATCCGGGAAACCATTGTGGACGTGGTATCGAAAACCGGCGGCCATCTGGCGTCGAGTCTCGGCGCCGTGGAACTGGCCATCGCCATCCATTACGTTTTCGACGCCCCGGAGGACAAAATAATCTGGGACGTGGGGCATCAGTCCTACGCTCACAAGCTCCTGACCGGCCGGCGGGACCGGTTCGGCTCCCTCCGCCAGTACGGGGGCATCAGCGGCTTCACCCGGATAAAGGAAAGCCCCTACGACGCCTTTTCCACCGGCCATTCCAGCACCTCCATTTCGGCCGGACTGGGCATGGCCTGCGCCAAGCAATTGAAAAAGGACCGTAGCAAGGTCATTTCCGTGATCGGGGACGGCTCCATGACCGCCGGGCTGGCCTACGAGGGCCTCAACCAGGCCGGGGACATGCAGAAAGACCTCATCGTCATTCTCAACGACAACGACATGTCCATCTCCCGCAATGTCGGGGCCCTCTCCTCGTTTCTCAGCCGCACTTTCTCCGCCAAGCGGCTCCAGGGGCTTCGGCGGGAGTT
Organism: uncultured Desulfobacteraceae bacterium; assembly: GCA_964652715.1. Taxonomy (GTDB): domain Bacteria; phylum Desulfobacterota; class Desulfobacteria; order Desulfobacterales; family JAABSP01; genus JAABTD01. The sequence continues at coordinate 4,537 of CAZZBE010000168.1, read as the reverse complement.
CGGGGATTTCCTCAAATCCCTGCCCAAAATCGGGGACGACGCCTACCAGTTCGCCAAGCGGTCCGAGGAGTCGTTCAAGGCCTTTGTCACGCCGGGCATGCTCTTCGAGGCCTTCAATTTCGACTATTTCGGCCCCATCGACGGCCACCGGCTCGGCCATTTGGTGGAGATTCTCCAGAACATCCGGACCCTGAACGAATCGGTGCTCCTCCACGTCACCACCAAAAAAGGGAAGGGATATCCCTACGCGGAAAAAAACCCCGTCTACTTCCACGGCGTGGGGTGCTTCGAGAAGGAGACCGGCAACTGCGTGGTCAAAGAGACCGTGGTCCCCACCTACACCAAGGTCTTCGGGGACGCCATGGTGCAACTGGCCGCGGAAGACGAAAAGATCGTGGCCGTGACCGCGGCCATGCCCGAAGGCACCGGGCTGACGGCGTTCGCCGACGCCTGGCCCGACCGGTTCTTCGACGTGGGCATCGCCGAGCAGCACGGCGTGACCTTCGCGGCGGGACTGGCGGTCGAGGGGTACAAGCCCGTGGTGGCCATTTATTCCACCTTCCTTCAGCGGGCCTACGACCAGATCCTCCACGATGTCTGCCTGGAAGGGCTGCCCGTGACCTTCGCCGTCGACCGGGGGGGCATCGTGGGCGAGGACGGCCCCACCCACCACGGCCTGTTCGACCTCTCCTACCTGCGGGCCATCCCCAACATGACGGTCATGGCGTGCGGGGACGAAAACGAACTGCGGCGGATGCTCCTGACCGCCATCAACCACCCCGGCCCTGTCGCCTTCCGGTATCCCAGGGGGTCGGCGCTGGGGGTTCCGCTGGCCGATCCCATTCAGCCGATTCCCGTCGGCAGGGGCAAACTGTTGCGGGAGGGGGAGGATGTCCTGATTCTGGCCGTGGGCGCATCGGTTCGGGAGGCCGCGGCGGCTGGGGAGACCCTTTCCGGAAAAGGCGTCTCCGCCGCCGTGGTGGATGCCCGGTTCGTCAAGCCCCTGGACGAAGATCTGATTCTTCCCCTGGCGGAGAAGATCGGACGGATCGTGACGGTGGAAGAGAACGTCCGGCAGGGCGGCTTCGGCGGCGCGGTTCTGGAATGCCTTGATGACGCGGGGATTCTGGGGAAAGTGGCGGTGTCGCGGGTCGGAATCGCCGATCTGTTCGTGGAACACGGGCCCCAGAAGATTCTGCGGGCCAAGTACGGCGTCGATGCCGCGGCCGTGAGCGCCGCCGCTGAAAACCTGCTAAAGGGACCGGTGTAATGGGCGGAAGGCGGCGGCTTGATCTGGCCGTGCTCCAAAAGGGGCTGGCCGGCAGCCGGGAACGGGCCCGGTCCCTGATCATGGCGGGAAAGGTGCGGGTCAACGACCGGCCGGTGGACAAGGCGGGGGCGATGGTCGCGGACGACGACGACATCCGTGTCAAAGGCGGGGACATCCCCTATGTGAGCCGCGGCGGCTTGAAGCTGGAAGCGGCCCTGGCGGCATTCCCCATCGACGTCCCGGGGCGGGTTTGTCTGGACGTGGGGGCCTCCACCGGCGGTTTCACCGACTGCCTGCTCCAGAAGGGGGCGGAGCGGGTCTACGCCGTGGATGTGGGCTACGGCCAGCTGGCCTGGAAACTGCGGAGGGACCCGCGGGTGTCGGTCATCGAACGGACCAACATCCGGCGCATGGCCGCCGGCGCCGTCCCCGGGCCGGTGGATCTGGCGGTCATCGACGTCTCCTTCATCTCCCTCAAGATCGCCGCCCCGGCGGCCCGTCCTTTCGCGCGTCCCGGGGCCGACATGATCGCGCTCATCAAGCCCCAGTTCGAGGTGGGCAAAGGCCAGGTGGGCAAGGGCGGCGTGGTCAGGGACCCGGACCGGCATGCGGCGGTGATCGACGATCTGAAGTCCTTCTTCACGGAAGCCGGCATTCGGCCCCTGGACGCGATCCCGTCCCCTATCCTTGGCCCCAAGGGCAACCGGGAATTCCTCATCCATTTGAAAATCTGACGGCTTTTTCATCCCGGGACCCGGAAAATGAATGGGATTTTGCGCTTGATTTTTTTTCAGTGAATCGATAAATATATCTATTTTAACGCGAAGCGCTTAAGGGTGCAAAAAATCCAATAGAGAGGAGTTAAAGACGGAAATGGTGGACAAATTAAGGAACATAGCCCTGGTGGGTCATGGCGACTCCGGAAAGACCTCTCTGGCCGAGGCGATGCTGTTCAAAGCGGGCGCAACCAAGCGATTGGGCCGCATTGAAGACGGCAACACCGCCATGGACTATGAGCCGGAGGAACTCAAGCGCGGCATCAGCATCAGCAGCGCCTTCCATCAGGCCGAATGGAAGAAGCACACCATCAACCTGATCGACACCCCCGGAGACCAGAACTTCTTCTCCGACACCCGAACCAGCATGCAGGCGGCCGACGGGGTGGTGTTTCTTATCGACGCCATCGACGGGGTGAAGGTGCAGACCGAGCAGGGATGGGAGTTCGCCAACGAGTTCAATCAGCCGTGCCTGATCTTCATTAACAAGCTGGACCGGGAGCGGGCCGATTTCGACCGCGCTTTCCAGGACGCCGCCGAGATCCTCGACCCCAAACCGATTCCGACCCAGTTTCCCATCGGGGCGGAGGCGGATTTCAAGGGCGTCGTGGACCTGCTGTCCATGAAGGCCTTCACCTACGACGACGACGGCAAGGTCGCCGTCGGGGACATTCCCGGCGATCTGAAGGAGAAAGCGGAGAGCGAGCGGGAAGCCCTGATGGAAAACGTCGCCGAAGCCGACGACGAATTGCTGGAGCGATATCTGGAAGGGGAGGAGATCTCGGAAGACGAGTTCAAGGCCGCCCTCCGTAAAGGGATCCTCAACCGGGCCTTCGCCCCCGTGGTCTGCGGGGCCGCCGTCAAAACCATCGGCGCCGAGCCGTTGATGGAGTTCATCGTCGGGTGCATGCCGTCGCCGGCCGATCGGGGTCCCAAGGCCGGCGTCGATCCGTCCGGCGAGGAAGAGATCGAGCGGGCTCCGGATCCGGACGCGCCCTTTTCCGCCTTTGTGTTCAAAACCGTGGCCGACCCTTACGCCGGCCAGCTCTCCATCTTCCGGGTGGTCTCCGGCAAGCTCAGCGGGGACGGCAACCTGTACAATGTCAACAAGGAGGCCAAAGAACGCTACTCCGCCCTGCTTCGCCTCGCGGGCAAGGAGCAGAAACCGGTCAAGGAGGCGGGACCCGGCGACATCGTGGCCGTGGCCAAGCTCAAGGAAACCCGAACCGGCGACACCCTCTGCGATGCGGGCAATAAAATCCGGTACGACTGCGCCAAATCCCTTCCTCCGGTCATCTCCTATGCCGTGTCGGCCAAGGAGAAAGGGGAGGAGGACAAGGTCTTCCAGTCCCTGGCCAAGATCATGGAGGAAGACCCGGCCCTGAAGCTGACCCGGAACGCCGAGACCAAGGAGATTCTGCTCTCGGGCATGGGACAGGTCCACATCGAGGCCGTCTGCGAAAAAGCCAGGCGGAAGTTCAACGTCGAAGTGGAGCTGAAAATTCCCAAGGTGCCCTACAAAGAGACCGTCAAGAAGAAGGTCCGGGTCCAGGGGAAACACAAAAAGCAGACCGGCGGCCACGGCCAGTTCGGCGACTGCTGGATCGTCCTGGAACCCATGGAGCGGGGAGAGGGATTCCAGTTCGTGGACGCCATCGTGGGCGGCGTGATCCCCAAAGGATATATTCCGGCGGTGGAAAAAGGCGTGGTCGAGGCGGCCGAGCGGGGCATCCTGGCCGGCTATCCGGTGGTGGATTTCAAGGTGACCGTGGACGACGGCTCCTACCACTCGGTGGACTCCTCGGAAATGGCGTTCAAGGTGGCCGGGTCACTGGCGTTCAAGAAAGCCGTCGAGCAGGCCGACCCCGTTATCCTGGAGCCCATCATGAAAATCACCGTCACCACCCCGGACGATTTCACCGGCGACATCATGGGCGACCTCAACGGCCGGCGCGGCCGGGTGCTGGGCATGGACAGCAAGGGCAAAAACCAGATCATCACCGCCAACGTGCCCATGTCCGAATTTCTCACCTACGCCCCCGATCTTCGTTCCATGACCGGCGGCCGGGGCATGTTCACCCTGGAATATTCCCATTACGACGAACTGCCGGCCCAGATGGCCGACAAGGTGATCGAGGCCGCGAAAAAAGAAAAAGAGTAGGCGTTGCGCCGATTGGGCGCGTGAAATTGGAAAAACCCGGTCGGCCCCGCGCCGCCGGGTTTTTCATTTGAGCCTGCTGCTTAAGATGATGTCAGTCTTTCCGAATTGGATTGACAGCCAAAACGGCATATTATACTTTTCAACAAGATGAAGATTCCTACTGTGCCCGATTTTTTCCATAAGCAGGTTCGCAAATTGGCTGAAAAAGTGCCGGACCAATTGATTGAGGAATATATAGCCAAAAGAGCGGAACGCGGCGGTCGTGATAAGTTCGAAGCAGCCATGGCGAAAGTGGCTGAGATCGAGCCTGAAGAATACGACAGGCTATAG
>CAZZBE010000167.1:0-10186 GCA_964652715.1 uncultured Desulfobacteraceae bacterium | reverse complement strand
GAAAGCGCATATTTTTTCAGTTTCCGCGCGATGGTCGATTGATTCACGCCCAGCGCCCTGGCCGCTTCCTGCTGGGTGCCGCAACGCGCCATGGCGTCGGCGATGGTCTCCCGTTCCACCGATGCGAGGATGTCGGCGAGGGTCGTCCGGTCATCCGGGGGCGCCGCGCCAAATCCGGCGGCGCCGACCGGCCCGGCCACGTCTCCCGGCAGGTCCGTCATATCGATGCGACCGCCTTCGGTCATCACCACCAACCGCTCGCAGATATTCATCAATTCCCGCACGTTGCCCGGGTAGCGGTAAGCCATCAGGGCGTCGGACGCCGGGCGGGTCAGGCGCGGCGGACCGCCGGGGGTCAGCTTTTCGGCGAAATGGGCCAGGAAGTGGTGGATCAGGGGCAGGAGGCATTCCCGGCGATCCCGGAGCGGGGGCATCCGCAACGGGATGACATTAAGCCGGTAGTAGAGGTCCCGGCGGAATTCCCCCGCCTCGACCATCGCTTCCAGGTCGCGGTTTGTGGCGGCCAGAATTCTCACGTCCACCCGGCGGCCTTTCGTCCCCCCCACCCGGGCCACCTCCCCGTCCTCCAGAAACCGGAGCAACTTCACCTGAGACGACAGGGGCAATTCGGCGATCTCGTCCAGAAAGAGGACGCCGCCGTCGGCCAGTTCGAAGTAGCCGGGCTTGCCGCCCTTGCCCGCGCCGGTGAAAGCCCCTTTTTCATAGCCGAAAAGTTCCGATTCCACCAAACTCTCCGGAATGGCGCCGCAGTTGATCTTGATCATGGGCCGGTCCGTCCGGCCGGAGTGCTTGTGGATGAGATCGGCCACCATCCCCTTGCCGGTCCCGGACTCTCCCAGGATCAGCACCGTGGAGTCGACCCCGCTCACCTTCAGCGCCATCTTGAGGGCCTGGGTCATGGCGGGGCTTCGGGCGATGATTCGGTTCGATTCCAGTTCATTCAACTGCAATTCCATGATGTGGTCCCGGAACCCGTCCCGGAGGGCCGACTGTTCCTCCAGTTCCCGGCGCAACGCATCGATTTCGGTAATGTCCCGCTCGTTGACCACCACCCGGTCGAGAACGCCGTCGTCGTCGAAGATCGGACTGCCCGTCAGCATGAGCTTCCGCCGGGCACTGTTGACCTGGAGCATGTTGACCACCTCGCCGGTCCGGATCGTCTCCAGGGTCACCGATCGATCAATGAAACCCTCGGATTCCAGTTCCCGCATGTTCCGACCCACAACCTCTCCGGCCCGGATACCGTTGAGCCGCTCCGAAGCCGGATTGATCTGGAGGACATTCCCGTGCCCGTCGCAGATCCAGAGCCCGTCGTTGCTGTACTCGATGATGGCGTCCAGTTCCCGGCTCAGTTCACGGTAAGAGAGCATCCGGCGAGTGGCCTTCTCCAGCTCCGTCCGGTCGTCGAAGATGCACAGCACCCCCACCGGCGCGCTTTTCCAGTAAATCGGACTGACCCGGGCCAGGAAAGAGCCGGTCTCCCCCTGGATGGGGATCTCCGAACGATACGTGTGGTCCCACAGGGTGTTTTCCACCTCGGGCCAAAAACCGGGCAGGGTCGCGGGCAGAGACGTGCCGGGGAACAAGCCGAAGTCCGTCTGGATGATCAGGTTCGACAGCACCACCGTGCCGTCGCCGTCCACCGCGAACACGCCGTTTCGGGTGGCGTTGAGCATGGCCCGGCTGAAGGCTTTCCAGTCGAGGTGATGCCGGGCGACCGATGGGTCGAAGAGGAGTTGGCTTAAGGGGGAAGGCATGGCATTCCATTCATATCTATGAGATATACCCGTTAATTTGAACAACATCGGTTATATATGCACGAATGCATAAAATATGCAAGGATACATTGAAATCGACCGCTGGTTTAGAATCAAAGATGTTGTTGGCGAATAGCAAGCTTGCCTCATCCGGCCGCGAGGGAGTGAACTCCCACGCTATTTTGTGTCGTCCCTACGGGACTGGGATTGCAAGGAAATGTCCTGTAGGGACATCGTATAATAGCGTGGGGATTCATCCCCGCGCGGCAAATGGCGAGCGGCGTCGTTGAATTCGCCGGCAAAATCATTCGCTCCCATGCTGGTACACTCCTTGCTTCAATCCATACCATCAATCAATCATCCATCCGCCACGCAAAGGAGAAACGATATGAGCCGCAGTCAGGAACTTCTGGAAATGCGCAACAAGCACGTGCCCCAGGGACCGTTCAACACCACCACCGCCTTTATAAAGGAGGCCAAGGGGGCCGTGATGACCGACGTCGAAGGGCGGGAACTCATCGATTTCGCCGGCGGCATCGGCGTCAACAACGTGGGCCACAGCCATCCCAAGGTGGTGGCGGCCATCAAGGACCAGGCCGACAAATTCACCCATACCTGCTTTCACGTGGCCATGTACGATTCTTATGTGGAACTGGCCGCCAAGCTCAACGATCTGGCGCCCGGCGATTTCAACAAAATGACCATGCTCGCCAACAGCGGCGCCGAGGCCGTGGAGAACGCCGTCAAGGTGGCCCGGTACGCCACGGGCCGGCAGGCGATCATCTGCTTCGACAACGCTTTCCACGGCCGGACCCTCATGGGCATGACCCTCACCAGCAAGATCAAGCCCTACAAGTTCAACTTCGGCCCCTTCGCCCCGGAAGTCTACCGGATGCCCTTCGCCTACTGCTACCGGTGCCCGTTCGGGCTCAAATATCCCTCCTGCGATACGGCCTGCGCCGATTACCTGGAAGACTTTTTCATCACCAACGTGGCCGCCGAATCCACCGCCGCGGTCATCGCCGAGCCGATCCAGGGCGAAGGCGGGTTCGTCACGCCGCCGCCGGAATACTTCCCCAAGCTGGACAATATCTGCAAAAAACACGGCATCGCGCTCATCATCGACGAGGTCCAGAGCGGATCGGCCCGGACCGGCAAGTTCTTCGCCATCGAGCACTGGGGAGTCGAACCCGACATCATCACCCTGGCCAAGAGCTTCGCCGGCGGCATGCCGCTCTCCGCCGTCATCGGCCGGGAGGAGATGATGAACAAGCCCCACGTGGGCGGCCTGGGCGGCACTTACGGCGGAAATCCCATCTGCTGCCGGGCCGCCCTGGCCGTTCTGGAAGTCATCACCCAGGACGGCCTGCTCCAGCGGTCGGCCGAACTGGGGGAGATCCTCTCCAAGCGGTTCGCCGCCCTCCAGGAGAAGGTCGAACTCATCGGCGAGGTCCGGGGCAAAGGTCCCATGCTGGGCCTGGAACTGGTCAAAGACCGGGAATCCAAGAAACCGGCCACGGACCAGGCCAAGAAAGTCGTCCAGCTCTGCTACGAAAAGGGATTGGTGGTCCTGGCCTGCGGCAATTTCAGCAACGTCATCCGGACCCTCATGCCGCTGGTCATCACAGACGAACAGCTCGACAAGGGGCTGTCGATTTTGGAAGAGAGTTTGGTGGAAGCCGCGAGGGGATGAATCCCCACGCTATTATACGATGTCCCTACAGGACATTTACCCGTGGTTTCAGTCCCGTAGGGACGGCACAAAATAGCGTGGGAGTTCACTCCCGCGCGGCCGGGCGGGACCGAGATTGCATTTGCTACAAGCCGGCTATGATCATTGCTAAACCCGAAAGGCAGGCATCCGTATGAATGGTTTTTTTCAACGCATACTGACCATCGATCTGACCAACCGGACCAGCCGCGAGGAATCCGTCAGCGAAGACATCACCCGGGATTATCTCGGCGGCAAGGGGCTGGCCACCCGGCTCCTGCTGGACAAGACGCCGGCCAAGGTCGACCCCTTTGATCCGGAAAACGCGTTCATCATCGCCACCGGGCCGGCCACGGACACGCCCATCTACGGCTCCTGCCGCCACGGCATCTTCGCCAAGTCGCCCTTGACGGGATTTTACGGCGAGTCGTATTCCGGCGGAAAAATCGCCGTTCCCATGAGCCGGACCGGTTACGACGCCGTGGTCGTGACCGGGACCTCCGACGCGCCGGTCTGGCTGGAGGTGTCGGACAGCGACGTCAAATTCCACGACGCCTCCGACCTCTGGGGCAAGGAGACCTACGAGACCGAGGACATCGTCCGGGACCGGACCGACGCCAAACGGCCCGGCGTGATGGTCATCGGCCCGGCCGGGGAAAACCGGGTCCGGTTCGCGGTGGTGGAAAACGACTACTGGCGGTCGGCCGGCCGAACGGGGATGGGGGCGGTCCTGGGCGCGAAAAAGGTCAAGGCCATGGCCTTCCACGGCGACCGGTCCCGCCCCATCGCCGCCCCCCCGGACGAGATCAAGGCCTACGCCAGGGAGATGCTCCAGGAGTTGAAAGACCACGCCGCCACCAACGCCTACCGCCATAAGGGCACCCCCATGATGGTGGAGATGCTCAACAAGGCCGGCGGCTTCCCCACCCGGTACTGGGCCGAAGGATCCTACGACCACTGGGAGAAGATCAACGCCCAGTCCATGACCGACAAGCTCAACGCCAAGCCCAAAGCCTGCATGACCTGCTTCATGGCCTGCGGCAAGTACGTAGAGGTCCAGGACGGACGCCACCAGGGCCTCAAGCTGGAAGGCCCCGAATACGAAACCATCTACGCCTTCGGCGGCCTGTGCATGATCGACAAGATCGAGGAAATCGCCTGGCTCAACGACCTGTGCGACCGGCTGGGACTGGACACCATCACCGCCGGCAACCTGGCCGCCTTCGCCATCGAGGCGTCCAAGCGGGGCAAAATCGCCGACAAGCTGGAATACGGCGATCCGGACATGGTGGCGAACCTGCTCCATAAAATCGTCCGGCGGGAAGGGGTCGGCGGCCTGCTGGCCGAAGGCGTCCGACCCGCCAGCGAAGAACTCGGCATGGAAGACGTGGCCGTCCACGTGAAGGGCATGGAGCCCGCCGGCTACGACCCCCGGGCGCTCAAAGGCATGGGGCTGGCCTACGCCGTCTCCGACCGGGGCGCCTGCCACCTGCGGGCCACGTTCTACAAACCCGAACTGGCCGGCATGATCGATCCCGAGCAGATCGAGGGCAAGGCCGAACTCTTCCTCGATTTCGAGGACCGCTGCACCCTCTTCGACACCCTCATCCTCTGTCGCTTCTACCGGGATTTCTACCCCTGGGAAGGGCTGCGGAAAGTCATCGCCCTGACCACCGGCAGGGAACTGGAAAAGCCCGAACTGCGAAGCATCGCCGCCAACGTGTCCGACACCGTCCGGCGCTACAACATCCGGGAAGGGCTGACCATGGAAGACGACAAGCTGCCCAAGCGGCTCCTGAAAGAAACCCTGAAGGACGGACGCGGCATCACCGAGGATCAAATGGCGGCGCTGGTGGGGGATTATTATCGGTTGCGGGGGTGGAGCGCGGAGGGCGTGCCCTCATGACAACCGACAAAATCATGGATCTGAGCGACGCCATCCGCCGCTTCGTCGCCCCCGGCAGCCACATCTCCATCGGCGGATTCACCCTCAACCGGAACCCCATGGCGGCGGTTTACGAGATCATCCGGCAGGGGATCACGGACCTCCACGTCTACGCCCATTCCAACGGGCAGGGCGTGGATGAACTCGTCGGCGGCGGTTGCGTGAAGCGGCTGGAGATCGCCTACGGCGGCACGGGCCGGTTCGCGCCCACCTGCATCCGGTTCAAAAAAGAGGCCCAGGAGGGGACCCTGGCGGTGGAGGATTACTCAAACTACCAGATGACCCTCCGGTTCATGGCCGGGGCCATGGGGGCGCCGTTTCTGCCCACCCGCTCGGGGCTGGGGACGGACCTCATCAACAAATGGGGTTTTTCGTCTGAGACGCGGGCCGCAGATCCGAAACTGCCCAACGACAAGCTCCAGGTCATGGACAACCCTTTCGGCGACTGGGGCGACGTGCCCAAGGTGGTGCTCGTTCCCGCCATCAACCCGGACGTAACCATTATTCATGTCCAGAAAGCCGGCCCCAAGGGAACGTGCCGCATCGAAGGGCTCCCCTTCAGCGACGTGGAGCAGGCCAAATCCGCCAAACATCTCATCGTCACCTGCGAGGAACTGGTGGAGACCGATCAATTGCGAGCCTCCCCCGAAAGCAACCAGATCCCGTTTTTCTGCGTCGATGCCGTGGTTCCGGTTCCCCACGGCGCCTACCCCACCGCCTGCTACAACCACTACGACTACGACCCCGTCTATCTCAACGACTACCGGAAATACGCATCCGACGACGCCCTCTATCCGGACTACCTGGATCGTTTCATCCGGGGCGTGAAAGATCACCGAGAGCTGCTGGAACGCATCGGGAAGAAGCAGCTCGACGCCATCAAAGCCGACCCGCGCACCGGCTACGCCACCGGACTGGATCGAAAATGAAACCGACGTCCACATCGTCCACCCGGTCCACCCAGTCCACCTCGTCCACCTGACGAAAACGAAGATCAGACCTGAAAACCAGAGGCAACCCCAAATGCCCGACTATACCCTCAAAGAACTCATGACCATCGCCGCGGCCCGGGAAATCAAAGACGGCGACATCGTCTTCTGCGGCACCGGCATCTCCATGGTGGCGTCCATGGCCGCCAAGCACATCAGCGCGCCCAACAGCGTCATCTTTTTCGAAACCGGCGCCATCGACTCCAAACTCGAAGAAGTCCCCATGGCCGTGGCCGACCCCCGGGTCATGCTCGGCGCCTCGGTCAACGGCAGCCTGGCCGACGCCTTCGCCACCATGCAAAACCGGTTCACCGGCAAACGGGTGGTGGGGGTCATGGGCGCGGCCCAGATCGACCCCTACGGCAACCTCAACTCCACGGTCATCGGCGACTACCGGCAACCCAAAGTCCGGTTTTCCGGCTCCGGCGGCGCCTGCGACGTGGCCTCCTTCGTGAACCGCACGATCATCTTCATGCAGCACGAAAAGCGTAAATTCGTCCCGACCCTCCATTACATGACCAGCCCCGGCTGGATGGACGGCCCCGGCGGCCGCGCCCGGGTCGGCCTGTCCGAAGACAGCGGCCCGGCCGCGGTCATCACCAACATGGCGGTGATGCGGTTCAACAAAAAGACGAAACGGATGGCTCTGGAGGGATATTATCCCGGCGTTACGCCGGAAAAGGTGGCGGAAAACACGGGGTTCGAGGTGGACATCTCACACGCTGCCGAGGTGGCCCCGCCCACTGCCGGGGAGCTGAAAATTTTGCGGGAGAAGTGCGATCCCCAGGGGCTCATTCTGGGGTAGCGGTCTTTTGGCGAAATCTTTTTCTATCAGCCTGCTCCAGCATCCATTCCTCTCGGTGCCGATTGGCCTCCTCGATGGTTTTGAACTTGAAAATGCCGTGGGGACAACGGATCGGATTTAATTTTTCGGCAAAATCAAACAGGCGTCTGACACGTTGGAAATAGGCGTCATCGGGCTCAAAATTCCATAGGGCCTTTTCCGCCTCTTCGAAGGATTTGAATTTTTGAATCGGCATCTTATTCCTCCTCGCCCGGTTCCCGCCCATCGGGACCCCGACGGCGAATCAGTTCGCTCAGGAAAGCGGCATCCACCTTGTCTTTCGGACGCACCGTGTCGCGCTTCAACTCAAACAGGGTTTCGGGTACGGCAATCCTAATGGGGGTTCCAAGATACTCAAATTCTTCCCATTTCAAATCTTCATACTCGGCGGCTTCGCCGATGCGGGTCATGATGTCGATGTAAAACCCATCGGGTGTTCCGTATCGGATTACGGGATATGCCGAAAGTTCCTCCAAGGTGATTTCCTGGATGGACGGGTCCCTGAAAACGTCGTCCAATGCCTCCTTCAACCGGTCAATGTTGTCCGGCGTCATCCTGACGAATATGTCCAGATCGGCCGTGACCCGTTCCAACCCGTAAAGAATCACCGCAACCCCGCCAACCAGCACGTATTCGACCCGATATTTTCGCAGTGCGCTCAAAACGGCGCTGAACTGATCGATATGGTTTGTCATATAGATCCCTGGATCAGGCCAGAATCTCTTTGATCTTCGCCGACAAATCCTCCATCCGAAACGGCTTCTGGATAAAGCCGCCGCACCCGCGCGCCAGGATCTCTTTGGCCTGACCGTCCTGGCTGTAGCCGCTGGAGAGCAACACGCAGGCATCCGGGTCGATCTCCCTGATGGCGTCGAAGGTTTCGCCGCCGCCGATGCCCGGCATGATCATGTCGAGGACCACCAGATCGATGGAATCAGCCTTTTCTTCGAAAACCCGGATCGCCTCGGTTCCGTTGGCCGCGCCGAGCACCGTATAGCCCATCGCCTGGAGCATCTGGATCCCCACCTCCAGGACGATCTCCTCGTCGTCCACCAGCAGTATCGTTCCGCTGCCGCGGTCGATTTTTCCGGGGTTGTCCGAGGCCGCCGGCGCCTCGCTGTCCGAGGCTGGCAGATCGATGTTGAAGGTCGTCCCTTTGTCTTTTTCCGATGCCACGGCGATATGCCCTCCATGGGATTTGATGATGCCGTAGACCGAGGCCAGTCCGAGCCCCGTGCCCCGTCCCATCTCTTTGGTGGTAAAAAACGGATCAAAGATATGGTCGATGTTCGCCGCGTCGATCCCCGTTCCCGTGTCTGCCACCGCCATCCGGATCCATTCGCCGCGAGAGAAAGATCGGGACGGGCCGCCATCCCCCCTGACGCGCTCGGTCCGGATATGGAGGCGCCCCCCGCCGGGCATGGCGTCGGCGGCGTTGATAAAGAGATTTAGCAAAACCTGTGCCATCTGGGATTCGTCCGCCGCCACCAGGGGCAGCCGGCCCGCCAGCTCCAGTTGGATGACGACCTCTTTTCGGGTTCGGCCGAAGGTTTCGGCGGTGTCGCGGATCACCCGGTTCATGTCGAGCGACTGGATTTCATACGCGCCCTTCCGGGCATACCCCAGCAACTGGGATGTCAGCCGGGCGCCGCTCTCGATGAGCTTTTCGATCTTTTTCAGCCGCTCCTGGTACGGATGATTCACCGGCATGTCGTGGCGCAAAAGCGACGTGTTGCCCATGATCCCCATCATCAGGTTGTTGAAATCGTGGGCGATGCCGCCGGCCAGAATGCCCACGGACTCCATCCGTTCCGAATGCTTGAGCTGGGCTTCCAGTTGTTTCCTCTCGGATATGTCCCTCAAAATCACCAGCATGCCCGCCGGTTCGCCGCGATGGTCGAGATACCGGGAGGCGCTGATGGAAACGTCCAGGAGCCGCCCGTCTTTGGTGTACCGCTGGGTCTCGAACCCGTGGCAAGGGGTTCCATGATCGATCAACGCCTGGATATAGGGCGTGGTCGCCGACCGTTCCGATTCCGGCACAAAAGGGATCCGGCGGCCCGCCAGTTCCTCGTAGCTCCAGCCGAAAATCTTCGTAAACGCCGGGCTCACGAATTGGGGACGCCCTTCCATGTCGTAGATGACAATGGCGTCGGCCGACGAATCCAGAAGAGACCGGTACACCTCCTCCGCCCGCTTGGATGTTTCGTAAAGCGCCTGGTACCGGGCCTTGCTCTCGCTCAGGGCTTGGGTCCGCTCGGCCACCATCTGTTCCAGCCGGTCCCGGTGGCGCTTGAGTTCCGCCTCCATCTGCTTGTGGCGGGTGATGTCGATGATCAGGACCAGGGCACCGGTGAGATTGCCGTCCCGGTCCCGGATGGGCGTGGCCAGGTGGTCGATGTAAATGGTCTTGCCCGAGGCGTCCCGCCGCCGGTGCTCCGACCGGCCGCTCTCCTGTCCGGCATAGACCATCTCCGCCGGACATTTGGGGCAGACCGTGTCCATGCCCGCGGCCGCGTTGTAGCAGAAATTCCCCTTGGCGCTCGCCCCGTAGATCTGCCGGGCTTTACGGTTGTAAGAGACCACCCGATAGTTGAGGTCCAGCTCCCACATGGCGATGTCCATGACGTCGATGACATCGGTCAGCACCTCGCTTAGCCTGGGTTTTCCCTCTTCTGGCATATCGCCCTCTTGGGATAAATGCGGGGGACTCCACAGATTGCCGAAAAAAAGGCTTTTATACACCATCCCTCCAAGATACGCAACGAGCGATATCCGGCTTCTCCCTCTCTTGTGCGTGGCGCAACCGGTCCTACCGCCAGATTTCCAGGCGTTCGGCCCTGGGCGCGTCGGTCGCCGAAAGACTCCGGAGCCGCGCCTTGACCAGCTCTTTTCGGCCCGCCGGGGTCCGGGTGTAGA
>CAZZBE010000166.1:0-10197 GCA_964652715.1 uncultured Desulfobacteraceae bacterium | reverse complement strand
CCTTGATAAATTCCCTGTGCCCCGATACAAACAAAACGACCTTCGGCGTCATCACCGAAGGTCGTTTCTGTTTCTGAGGCGCCAGGGAGGGGGCCGCGACTCCTCCGTCGGGCGATTTGGGGGTAAGGAGGTTCTGAATGTGCGGCATCGTCGGCTATTTTGGAGGGGCGGGCAACGGCCTGACCCGGATTCTCACCGCCATGTCGGCGATCATCTACCGGGCCCCCGACTCCACCGGCGTCGGCCTCTACGGCGACGATATGGAGCCGATCCGGACCCGGAAAGCCATCGGCTCCGTGGCCCAGCTCAGCCGGACCCTCCTCAAGGCCGCCGCCTATCCCAACCAGGCGGGAAGCCTGCTGGACGTCTGGACCGGAGAGTCGGATGCGGCCCCCACCCTCACGCATCAGCACCGGCTGCTGGTCTTCGAAGGGTTCATCGATCCCGACAGCGCCCCCGAGACCCTCGAAGCCGACGCCTACCCCACCTTCGACGCCCTGACGGATCTCAACGCTTCCCATCCCGCGGTCCTCTCCCCCGGGCGGCCCGGACGGCCCGGCCCCATGCCCGTTTTTCCCATCCGGTCCAGAAAAGATCTGCGGGCCCTCATCGAACGGCTGACCACCGACTACGACCTCTCCTTCGTGGTCATCCAGTACCTGATCCGGAACGCGCTGGAAGCCGATTTGTCCGAGAGCGCCGAATCGCGCCGCCTGGAGGTCGATCCCGACGACATCCTCCGGGAGTTCGACGCGCTTTTCGAAAAGGTCTTTCTGGAGGAACGGTATCCCAAGCCCTCCCGGCTCCAGTACGCCTGGCATGAGCGGTATCCCTTTGCCCGGAAGTTCGTCTGGCGCCACCTCAAGGACTGCGCCGTCCGGATCCCCGCCGATTACGACCGGGACGGGGTCCGCTGCCTGTTCCGGCTGCTGGACGCCGCCTTCATGTGCCGGTACGCGCTCCGGTCCGGGAGCCACGAGGTCATGCAGCGGCGGCTGGAGTCCATGTGGCCGGGGGCCGCGAAGATACCCAACCTGGACTGGCGCAATCTCTATCAGGCGGAAAAAGGGGCCAATGTCTACGGACGGGCCGCCGCCGCCGTGTTCACCTGGCTCAAGGAGATGGAACTCCTCCCGGACCTGGACGACGCCCTGTCCACGACGATTCAGCCGTCGTCTCCGGACACCGCGCCCATCTCGCTCCGGTTCCTCTCCCAGCCCATCATTTCCCACGGCCGATGGGCCATCCAGTCGCCGGTGACCCTGAAAAACGCCCATCCGTTTCTGGACGCCTGGGGCCATCGGGCCATGGTGCTCAACGGCCAGTACAGCGCCGAGGTGGAGGCGGAGGTCAAGGACTTTTTGAGCCAGACCGCCGGGGTCTCTTTCCGGACCGGCAATTCCACCGAATACCACTGCCTTCTCTGGGGGTATTATTTCCAGAACCTGAGATCGGAAAAGCGGCGTTACGACGACATCCGGTCGGCCATCGACGCGGGATTCGACGACCTGGAGATCGGCAGCAAGGCCATCGACTACAGCGTCTACCAGCGGGTCAAGAACAAAACCGACGCCCAGCTCGACGAGATGGCTTTTCTGGAGGCGACCCGGTTCATGGCCGGAAAGGGCGGACAACTGGCCGTATCCGGCATCAGCCTCCACTCGCCCCGCCGGTTCTACGCGGCGGCCCACAACCGGCCCTGTTTCATCGTCAAAAGCGCCGCCAGCAACGACTACATGGTCGTCTCCGACATCAACGCCGCCCTGGGGCTCTTTCCCCAGTCCCTGATCTACGAAAAGACCGTGGCCCTGAACCGGCTTCGCCGGCGGCAGGCCCAGGCCATCGACGATCTCCGCCGGGCCGGCGAGGGGAAAAAGGCGGAAAACGTCTGCAAATCCCGGTACGAGGCCGAGGCGGAGGACCTGCTGTCCGCCTTCAAGGTAACGGTCTATCCCCTGGACGGCGCCGAGATTTTCGCAAGAATCGAGACGGTTTTTACACCGGACGGGCTGAGCCGGGAGGTAACCCTCACCGATTTCCAGGGCCGCGCCCTGCCCGATATCAAACCCTTCACCACCCTGCTCAGCCCGACCCACATCCGGAAGGACCTCTACGGATCGTTTTACGAGACCCACCTCAACGAGATCCCGGAGCGGCTGCGGGACATCATCCGCTCCTATCTCCCCGAGGACGGCCCGCCGTCGCTTCCCCTGCGGGAGCGGTACCTGACCCGCCGGTTCGGACCCGGGTTCGCCGCCCTCAAGCGGATCGTTCTGGCGGGCATGGGCAGCGCCCACCACGCGGGCATGATGGCCCAAACCCTCTTCATGGACGTCATGCCCGACATCGACGCGGTGACGATTCAGCCGGTGGAGATCGAAGATCTCAACCGGGAGATCGTGCCGGATCGGGACCTGGTGATCCTCGTCTCCTGGTCCTCCACCACCGCCGACATGGTCCAGCTGGCCATTGATCTGAGGGACCGGAACGTGGCCGTCATCGGCGTCACCGAGAAGGTCTTCTCGGACATGGCCCTGCTGACCCACGACAGCGGCGGCGTCGTCCCGGTGCTCAGCGGCGAGGAAGTGACCATTTCCGGCCTGAAAAGCATTGTCTGCATGCTCCATGTCCTCTACCTGCTGGCCCTGTGGATCGCCGACAAACAGGGCAGGGAACCGGCGGCCCCCGAGATACCGGACGCCCTGCGGGCGGCGCCCGACACCATCGAGACGCTGCTTTCCGACGGCGCCATGCAGGGGTTTTCAGAGGAGCTGGCGGCCCGGTCCAGCCGGAGCGAAACGGCCGTGATTTTCGGATCCCTCAACATGGCGGGGACCTGCCGGGAAGCCGCCCTCAAGATCGAGGAGAACGCCTGGACGGCCCTGGGCAAACCCCTGGACTACCGGGAATATTTCTATTACCCGCTCAAAAAACGGTTCGACGGCGGTAACGCCAACCTGGTAATGGTCAACGCCACCAGCGCCGGGCGCCTCGACGAGGCCGTCACTCTCATGAAGCGGCTCTACCTTTCGGACGTCCCCTTTGCCGCGGCGACCTGCGAGAACGAGCGGAGAGAGGAGATCGACTTTTTCAGCCGGAACGCCGCGGTCTCCCTGCCCAAGCTCCCCGATCCGATCCAGCCCCTGGCGGACCTGATCTTTTACTACCGGTTCGCCCTCTCTTTCGCCCAGGCCCATGGCCGGAAGGCCGACCAGTTCCCCCGGAACCGGGCCAAATCCCTGACCGCCAGCCGGGGACGGACCGAAGCGGTCAACCGCCGGGGCTCGGCCCTGACCGAACTGGTCCGATCCGAAAAGGCGTTGGGTAAAAACCCGCCGGCGGCGCCCGCCCCCCCGAACGCGGAGGAAGACCTCCCTACCCCCTGGGAAACAGCGGCGGAAAGCGAGTGGGAGCGGGTCTATTGCCGCCAGATGCGGAAACTGGCCGACATCCTGGACGGGCCGGACCCCCTGGACGCCCTGACGACCCGGACGCCCCCTGAAACCGAAGGGTTGGCCGCCCTCTTGTTCGAAGAGATCGCCCAGGAGGGCGAGGTCGTTTTCGTCCCCTTCGACCGGCTGGCCGACAGCGCGGCCCGGGACCTGGCCCGCCGATGGGGGCCCCTTTTGGGCTGTACCGTTCGGGTGGCGGCCCTGGGCGAGCCTTTAACCCATTTCACCCCGGACGATCTCCTCATTTTCCTGGCCGGCCGGGAGGCGACGGAAGGGTTCCTGCTGGAACGGGTCCGCCAGAGCGCCGGCCCCTGCCTGTGGGTGGGGCCGGACATCCCCCGGGCCGCGGTCCGGATTTTCCAGCGATCCATGGGCTGCTTTCGCCTGAAAGAAGAGGCCGCCGCCTTCATCGAAACCGCGGCCCTTTACGCGGCGGTCAGCTGTTTGTTTCTCGGGGCCTGGCGGGAACGCGACCCCGAACAGGGCGATCTCCTGGCGCGCCATTTCCGCCGGAGCGCCGGGGTCGTCCGGACGATCCTCCAGGACCGGAAACTCCACATCGACATCCTGTCGGCCATGGCCGAAAACAGCGCCTACAACACCGCTTTCCTGATAGGCCCGCCGGGGGGCGCGGGGGCCTGGTGGATGGAGATCTTCGATCAATCCGGGGCCGTGTCCCTCCAGTTTCACCCCTTTGGGGAGAGCGCCCACGGCCCTTTGGCCACGGTGGACGACAGGATCAGCCGGAAGTTCGTCCGGTTGACCCACCGGGTCGGCATGGCGGCGTCCTACGGCGAAGAGGCGGTCTCCGCCTGGGAAAACCGCTACCTGGCGGGGGAAGACGTGGATGCGTTTCTGAAGCGCTCGCCGGAAAAGCTGGAAGACCGGATGGAATCCCCGTTTTTCGCCGAGGGGGAGTGGTATCTGCCGGCCCTCCGCCCCGGCTACGACGTTTCCGAGGACAACCTGATCCTGATGGACGTGACCAGCGAAGGCCATTTCGACCAGGCCCTGGACGAACTCTCCACCTTCGGATGCCGCTACGCCCGGATGGTCGTCCTCTCCCAGGCCGCTTTTTTAGAGACGTCCGAGAAAAAAGCCCTGTTTAAATACCCGGTCGGCCGTTTTATCTTCCTGCCCGGCGTCGCCGAAGGGCTGCCCGTCTCACGCCTTCAACTCCCCTTTGCCCTGGGTCTGACCGGCATGGCGATGGCCGCGGCCGCCGCCAACGTGCGAAATCACCGGTTCCAGCCGGCGTCGGAAGCGTCGGCCCTCACCGCCGCCTTCGGCCCGGTGGGCGACACCATGCTGCGCCACCGCATGGACATCCAGTACCTGGATCACCGTCTCATCGAATCCATCAAAAAGCTATCCCCCATGGTGGAAAAGGTGGAGGGCGTCGGTCGTTACGCCGTGAGACGGATTCACGAAGAAGCGGATCTGCTGGCCATGGTCCGGGAAAACCGGCTCTACAATCCCGGGGACGCGCTGGAAAAATACCGGATCCAGGCGCCGTCCAACGCGCCGTTTTACCTGCTCCATCCCGAGCGGGAGGGCTTCGAGGGCAGGGCCCGCTACCTGGCCGACGAGCGTTTCAGCGAAGGCGAGTGGGACCTGTGGGGCGAACCCCTCGGCAACGTCTGGAAGGTGCTCACCCACCGGATGCTCGGCATCCAGGAGAGCGAGGAGAACAAGCCGGTGCTGCTGGTTCCGCTCATCGAACCGGCTTCCGGGCGGGGTTGGCTTTACTATCTCCACGTGCGGTACCGGGAGTGGGACCACGCCGCGGGAACGCTCTTTTCCCAGATCTCGGACACCGCCGTTGCCCTGGGCCGGGGCATACGGTTCTACAATTACATCAGCCCCCGGTACCTCAAAATCGCCAGCCGGTACAACGAGATCATGGTCCCCGACGGACACACCTGGGACGACCGTCTGCTGCCGCTGATGCGGCGGCCCGACCTGTTTCAATCCCCGAGCCAGACGCTGGCCCGGACCCTGGCCGACCGGTTCTCGGCCCTGATGGAGATCGAGCGGCCCAACCGGACGCCCCCGACCCTGGACAGGATCGCCGACGCCCTCGACGGCCTCTGGCCGGACCTGGACGCCCTCGAATCCCTTTCCGGCGACGACCGCTGGCGGCGGCTCCTGGAAGGGCTGACAAAATCCTTGCGTTCGACCCCCGATCCGTCTTAAGAATAAGAAAACGCCATCCTATTGAAAAAGAAAGCCAAGGACATCCCCATGAGCCAAACCGAGACGCCGACGCCGAGCAATTTCATCCGGAACATCATCCAGGAGGACAAGAAGTCGAACAAGTGGGGCGGCCGCGTGATCACCCGGTTTCCGCCGGAACCCAACGGCTATCTCCACATCGGTCACGCCAAGTCCATCTCCCTCAATTTCGGGATGGCGGCCGAGTTCGGCGGCAAGTGCAACCTCCGGTTCGACGACACCAACCCGTTGAAGGAGGAGGTGGAGTACGTCGAGTCCATCAAGGATGACGTCAAGTGGCTCGGGTTCGACTGGGAGAACCGGGAATTCTACGCCTCCGATTATTTCCACCAGCTTTACGGGTTCGCGGTGCAGCTCATCGAGCAGGGCGACGCCTACGTCGACAGCCTGAGCCCCGAAGAAATCCGGGAGCACCGCGGAACCCTGACCGAACCCGGCAAGGAAAGCCCCTACCGGGACCGATCGGTCACCGAAAACCTCGACCTCTTCGAGCGGATGCGCGCCGGCGAGTTCGAGGACGGCGCCCATGTGTTGCGGGCCAAAATCGACATGGCCTCCGGCAACCTCAACATGCGGGACCCGACCCTCTACCGCATCCGCAAGACGGCCCATCACCGCACCGGCGACAAATGGGTCATCTATCCCATGTACGACTACACCCATTGCCTCTCGGATTCGCTGGAGGGGATCACCCATTCCCTCTGCACCCTGGAGTTCGAGGACCACCGCCCCCTCTACGACTGGGTGCTGCGCACGCTGGAAGTCTACCATCCCCGTCAGATCGAGTTCGCCCGGCTCAATTTGAGCTTCACCGTCCTGAGCAAGCGGAAACTGATTCAACTGGTGGCGGGCGGATACGTCGGCGGATGGGACGACCCCCGAATGCCCACCATCCAGGGCTTCCGCCGCCGGGGCTTTACGCCGGAATCGATCCGGACCTTCTGCGAACGGATCGGCGTGGCCAAGCGCGACAGCGTGGTGGACCTGGCGCTGCTGGAACACTGCCTCCGGGAGGATCTGAACAAGCGGGCCCCCCGGGTCATGGGCGTGTTGAAGCCCCTCAAGGTGGTGATCACCAACTACCCCGAAGGGGACTCCGAGGAGCTGGAGGCCGTCAACAACCCCGAGGACCCCGCCGCCGGGACCCGGCGGGTCCCCTTTTCCCGGGAGCTTTACATCGAGCGGGACGACTTCATGGAGGACCCGCCCAAAAAATTCTTCCGGCTGGCCCCCGGCCGGGAGGTCCGGCTCCGGTACGCCTATTTCATCAAATGCGAAGAGGTGATCAAAGACGAAAACGGCGCCATCGCCGAGGTCCGCTGCACCTACGATCCGGCCACCCGGGGCGGCGACGCGCCCGACGGCCGGAAGGTCAAGGCCACCCTTCACTGGGTGTCGGCGGGCCACGCCATCGACGCCGAGGTCCGGCTCTACGACCGGCTCTTCAACCACCCCAACCCCGGCGCCGGCAAGACCGATTTCACCGAACACATCAACCCCAAATCCCTGACCGTGCTGAACGGCTGCAAACTGGAGCCTAGCCTGGCCTCGGCCGAGCCCGAAAGCCTTTACCAGTTCGAGCGCCTGGGCTATTTCTGCGCCGACCGACGGGATTCCCAACCCGGCCGCCCCACGTTCAACCGGTCCGTGACCCTTCGGGATCAATGGGCCAAGATCGCCGGAAAAAAGGGCCAGAAGTAAAAACTTCGACGCCATAAACGACAAAAGGGGGCGCAACGCCCCTTTTGTCCGTTCTTCTATATTCCAAAAACCCGCTTGGTTTGAACTATTTCAGCCCTTTCCTGATCCTTCCATCATCTCCATCACTTCCGCTTCGCTCACATCGTACCAGTGCCGATACGCCTCCGCCACGGCGAACCGGCCGCCTTTGCGGATGTTGGCGCAAAAGACGGCCTCCGCCAGCGACGCCATGTCCGCCACGGCCTGGTCATGGGCCGTGGGAACCGCCACGATGATATGGTCCGCCCCCGCATGTCTCAACGCTTCAATGGACGTTCTCATGGTAAAGCCGGAAGCCAACCCGTCATCCACCAGGATCACCGGTCGGCCCCTTACTTCCGGAAAAGGACGCTCCCCCCGGAAGGACTTCGATCGCCGTTCCACTTTCGACCGGGTTTTCCGGATGCCCTCCCGGATTTGATTTTCCGACAGGGAAAGCTGCGCGATCAGGGCTTCGTTCAATTTGTAAGTGCCATCAAACGCCACGGCGCCGTAACCGGCCTCGGAGTTCCAGGGGAGCGTGATCTTGCTGACCACCGCCGCATCCAGCGGCAGTCCAAGGCGGCTTGCCGCGGCCAGCGCCACGGGGACCCCGCCCGCGGGGATGCCGAAAACGACGGCGTTTTCCAGGGGGTAGGGTTCGAGCATTTCGCCCAGTATATTCCCGGCATGAGTTCGATCCTTAAAAACTCCGGTTTTGTTCTTTAGCTCCGGCCGTTCGTGAACGCCGGCGATTTCGGTTCTGTTCATTTTGCATCCTCCTGTTATGATGTCCTGTTCCCATTGTAGCAAACTTCCGCCGCCCGAGAAACATCATCAAGGAGAATGTATTGAATTTTATAGTTTTTTTATCTATCGGCTTTACGGACGATATGGCTTGACGCTCCGGGACGGCAATTCCGAAA
Organism: uncultured Desulfobacteraceae bacterium; assembly: GCA_964652715.1. Classification (GTDB taxonomy): domain Bacteria; phylum Desulfobacterota; class Desulfobacteria; order Desulfobacterales; family JAABSP01; genus JAABTD01. Next base: position 1,865 of record CAZZBE010000166.1, on the reverse strand, counting down.
GCGGGCGGATTATGTCCGCCGCGTCTGATTTGGTTGAAGCATCTGAATATAAATGATTATTGGAATTGGAAAATTCCGCCGCCATGAGAATAAGGATAAATATGTAAAACAGGATGTGATACTTCATTCGGCGCCTCCTATTTGAAAAGAATGGTTCGGAAGCTGTTGACATTTCAATTTGCTTTCCTTGTTTGCTTGCGCTGCCTGTCGAAACTTACATTGCAATTATTGTGCAACAATCAAAACGGTTATTTTTTCTTTAGGTTATAAAATGTCTTTACAATCAACCGACAAGATGACAACTTTCACGACATCATTCAAAAGTCGTATTTCCCCCATAAGTCCCCAGTAATATTGCACTCATCTTTCCCCGCGAATTCAGACCGACAAAATTGGGGTGTCGGTCAATTTGCAACCTATGTACGAATAAGGGTCGGTCCCCCGAATGGCTGAAAAGTAAACCGACAGTCACACCGATATTTGACTCAATTGGAATCTCCTGTTTTGATAATATTTTCTTGACACATATTCCTTAATTTCTGTATGCATCGATATGAAAATCCACAACCGACCCATATTGTAAAAGGGGACAAAGGAATGCTTTTATGGAAAAGACAATGATCGACCAGATCAGCATGCGGATAATGGAATGCGATCAACCTGTTGACGTGTTTTTTGTCTATCAGGCGGAATCCGACGAGGCCGAACTCCATGGCATCTCGTTGGATATGGAAAAAAAGAAGGACGATGTATCGGCCATGGTCGCCATGGGAGACAGCCTCGATCGATTCCTGGAGGAAGAAGGGGTGCTCGTCGTCATCGACGGCGCGTCCCCCAAGCGGCGGGTTTATGCGGTGGATTTCAACCCCAACGAGGATGAGATTTATTTTTTCGATGAAGAAGAAACGGAAAGTCTCTTTGATCTGATCGGGCCGCAAATCGGTTCGCTGACGCCCGCCATCCGGAAGTCCGATCTGCGTTTTATCGGCGCGTTTCCCGGGTGCAACGACGAATCGGTCTTCTCCTACGGGTCGGATTCCGATCCGGCCCCCCCTCCCCCATTCATGTCCGATTGACACGCTCGACAATCATAACTATCTATAATACAAAACCGATTGGACTGTGTTGTCCCCGCTTCAAAGCGTCAACTTTATGGATCAGGAGAATCTTTATGGCCAAACCGAAGAACGCAATGGAGATATTCCAGCATCTGGATAAATCCAATTGCCGGGAATGCGGCGAAAAGACCTGCCTTGCATTCGCCGGCGCTGTTTTTAAAGGGGAAAAATCCCTGGACCGATGTCCGAAACTGGATTCGGATACGATCGATCGGCTTTCCGGCGGATCCGAAGCGCCGAATCTCGCGGAGAGGACCCGGGAGGAATATCTCGGACAGTTGAAGGACGAAATCAAGCGGACCGACCTTTCGGAGGCGGCCGGGAGGGTCGGCGGTCGGTTCAATGGGAAAAAGCTGACCCTCAAAGTGATGGGCAAGGATTTCAGCGTGGATGCGGAAGGGACCCTTTCAGCGGATATCCACGTCAACCCCTGGGTGGCGGTCCCCTTCCTCAATTATGTCCTCTATGCCGAGGGCGCCGATCCGACCGGAAACTGGGTGTCTTTCCGGGAGCTAAAAAACGGCAAAGAGCGCTATCCCCTTTTCCGGAAGCGGTGCGAGGAATCCATGAAGTCGGTGGCGGATGTGTATACCGACCTGTTCGACGACATGGTCCACATTTTCGGCGGAAAGGAAGTGGACGAGGCGTTCGAATCCGACATCGCCGTGATTCTTCATCCCCTGCCCAAGGTTCCCATCATGATCTGTTACTGGGCGCCGGAGGACGGGTTGGCCTCGAGCCTGAACG
>CAZZBE010000165.1:0-10296 GCA_964652715.1 uncultured Desulfobacteraceae bacterium | reverse complement strand
TACCCTCCTATTGCTGTGAGCCCCATACCTCTTGGATTCGTGGCATGTCATTTGATAATGATTACCACAGTTATTGTGCAAGCTCAATTTGGAAAGTTCTCAGGCGAACAAAACTTTACGAGATTTCAGATAGTAAGTGAGGGGAAAAGTTTGGCCCACGGTACATTGCCCCCCGCTAACTCTATAAATGGTAGAAAAAGGCGTGTGATGATCTCGGGATCGAGGGCTTTGATTTGTATGGAAAAACAAGACATAGCTCCGCCCTGGCACTACGGAAAGTCGCATCCCCTGAACAGATCAAACGGGCGACCATGCACAGCACAAATAAGGCTTTTGAACGCTATTTCAAGGTGGAAACCGAGGAGGTTAGATCAATATATGAACTGGCGTCAAAAAAGGGAGGAGCATGATAAAATAGCTAAACTTTTTCGTGTTCGAAATCATTTATCCAACGTTTACGAGCTTCTCTAATTTGATTCCATTTTGCTGAATGGAATCTTCCAAAGATGTCATATAAACCGACCCGGTTCCAATTTTTCCGTAAAAAACATTCTTCATTGTATGGCAACAACAAATCAAGTTTATCTCCAACTTCTAATTTTTTTGGGAGGGTTCCGCTTAACGGGTTTTTATAGTCATGAATCACAACAGCGTGTTTGGTTTTTCTTAATAATTTTTTCCAAAGGGATGTTTCCTCGGTATATATCATGGTTGCTGTAGTAGTTCCTGGGCCAAAATTTGTTGCTGTTAAGACAAGATATTCTGGAGTTCCACCAATACCAGGGCCGACAAGCGAGCGAATGCCGAAGAAAATTTCAAGTTTCGGTTTTAAAATTACATCTCTGTATATGTTCCAACCGAGCGAGAGTCCCGCTATAGATGCCGAAATTAAACTGATGATAATGGCTATATGTGCGGTAGTCATAGGGGAGAGGTGTGATACTTCGTGACGCTCTGTGACACTTTTGAGGTTTTGAAGTGCTTTATAATTAAGTTAGTTATGGTGGAGGCGGCGGGAGTCGAACCCGCGTCCGAAAGCATTCCGTATTGACGTCTACATACATATCCTGAATTTTAATCTCGCCATCAAGGGCTCCTTCAGGCCGGATCCCTTAACAGCCAGTCCGTCTGCGATTTCGCTCATTCGGCGACAGACAATCCGAACAAGCTATCCTGTAGAGTCGACGCCCTTGCCGGCCTCACAGGAGGAGAACCGGTAGGACGGAAGCTGCCTAAGCAGCTACGGCGTAATTATAATCGTCTGCGATTATGTTTATTCCCCGCCGTTTTACGAGCAGGCAGGAACCTCGGTATGCAGCCAATACTTCTTTACCTCCGTCGAAGCCGTTTCGCCCCCTTAACGGAGATTCTTTTGAAAGAACAGAATCACTCAATTGCCGTAAAGATAACCTACTTCAGGCGGTTTGTCAAGGGTGCAAAAAAATACAATTTTGTAAAAAAAATGGGTGGTCCGGCGTTTTCCCCCATTGACAGAATCCGGAACGTGTTTATTGTTGATATAGAGTAGAATTGGATAGTTAAAAGAATTTAACGCCAAGCGGCGTCCATCCGCCGCCTGGCTGTACAGACATTATAATAAGGAGGCATTTACAATGCGTTTTGATAAATTCACCATCAAATCCCAGGAGATGATTCAAAGCGCCCAGTCCCTCGCCTCGAAGCACAACAACCAGCAGATCGAACCCGAACACCTGCTGGGCGCCATGCTGGAGGAACAGGAGGGCGTGGCCCGGTCGATTCTCCGGAAGCTGGGGGCGTCCCCCAACGCCGTCTCCCAGGAACTGGCGCTGGCCATCGACCGGCTGCCCAAGGTGAGCGGCGGGGACGAGGCGTATCTCTCCCCCCGGTCCAAGAAGGTGCTCAACGCCGCGTTCACCGAGGCGTCCAACATGAAGGACGAGTACGTGAGCATCGAGCACATCTTCCTGGCCATCGTCGAGGAAAAAGAGGGGGCGGCCGCCAAGCTCCTCAAGAAGAACGGCGCCACCCGGGACGCGGTCCTCCAGGTGCTGCTGGAGATCCGGGGGAATCAGCGGATCACCGACCCCAATCCCGAGGAAAAGTACCAGGCCCTGGACAAGTTCAGCAAGGACCTGACCCAGCTGGCCCAAATGGGCAAGCTCGACCCGGTCATCGGCCGGGACGACGAGATCCGGCGGATCGTCCAGGTGCTGTCGCGGCGGACCAAGAACAACCCGGTGCTTATCGGCGAACCCGGCGTGGGCAAGACCGCCATCGTGGAGGGGCTGGCCCAGCGGATCGTGGAAGGCGACGTCTCCGAGAGCCTGAAGAACCGGCGACTGGTGGCCCTGGACATGGGTTCACTGGTGGCCGGCGCGAAATATCGCGGCGAGTTCGAGGACCGGCTCAAGGCGGTGCTCAAGGAGATCGAGAAGGCGGAAGGGGAGGTCATCCTTTTCATCGACGAACTTCACACCCTCGTGGGCGCGGGCGCGGCCGAAGGCGCCGTGGATGCATCCAACATGCTGAAACCGGCCCTGGCCCGGGGCACCCTCCGGTGCGTGGGCGCCACGACCCTCAAGGAGTACCGGAAGTACATCGAAAAGGACGCGGCCCTGGAACGCCGGTTCCAGCCGGTTCAGGTGCGCGAGCCCAACGTGGAGGACACGGTCTCCATCCTGCGCGGACTCAAGGAGAAATACGAGGTCCATCACGGCGTGCGGATCACCGATTCCGCCATCATCGCCGCCGCCGGGCTGTCGGACCGGTACATCACCGACCGGTTCCTGCCGGACAAGGCCATCGACCTCATCGACGAGTGCGCCTCCAAGCTCCGGATCGAGATCGACTCCATGCCGCTTGAAATCGACGAGGTCCAGCGGAAGATCATGCAGCTCCAGATCGAGCACGAGGCCCTCAAGAAAGAGAAGGACGCCGCCTCCAGGGATCGGCGGAAGAAGATCGAAGCCGAACTGGCGGATCTTAACGAGGAACTCAACGGCATGAAGGCCCGCTGGCAGCACGAAAAGAGCCTCATCGAAGCGGTCCGGAAGATCAAGGAGGAACAGGAGGGCGTCGCCATCGAAGAGCAGAAGGCCGAGCGGGAGGGCGACCTGAGCCGGGTGGCCGAACTCCGGTACGGCAAGACCAACGAACTGAACCGGAAACTTTCCGAGGCCCAGGAAAAGCTGGCCGACCTCCAGAAAGAGGGCAAGATGCTCAAGGAGGAGGTGGACGATTCCGACATCGCCGAGGTCATCTCCCGGTGGACCGGCATCCCGGTCTCCAAGGTGATGGAGGGCGAACGGGCCAAGCTGGTGGAGACCGAATCCCGCCTGGAAAAGCGGGTCATCGGTCAGCGGGAGGCCATCGAGGCGGTGGCCAACGCCGTCCGCCGGGCCCGGTCCGGCCTGCAGGACCCCAACCGGCCCATCGGCTCCTTCATCTTCATGGGCCCCACGGGCGTGGGCAAGACCGAGCTGGCCAAGGCCCTGGCCGAATTCATGTTCGACACGGAAAACGCCATGGTCCGCATCGACATGACCGAGTACATGGAAAAGCACGCCGTGGCGCGGCTCATCGGCGCGCCTCCGGGCTACGTCGGGTACGAAGAGGGCGGCTACCTCACCGAGGCGGTGCGGCGCAATCCGTACTCCGTGGTCCTTTTCGACGAAATCGAAAAGGCCCACCCCGAGGTCTTCAACGTGCTGCTCCAGATCCTGGACGACGGCCGGATGACCGACGGACACGGCCGGACGGTGGATTTCAAGAACACGGTCATCATCATGACCTCCAACGTCGGCTCCCAGTTCATCCAGCAACTGGAGGAATCCAAGCGGGACGAGATGGAAAAACGGGTCACCGAATCGCTCCGGTCCACCTTCAAGCCGGAGTTCCTCAACCGGATCGACGAGATCATCATCTTCCACAACCTCGATCCGGACGAGATCGGCAAGATCGTGGAGATCCAGATGGCCCGCCTGCGCAAACGGCTGGCCGACATGAACCTCTCCATCGAACTGTCCGACGAGGCCACGGCGTTCCTCGCGGAAAAGGGCTACGACCGAGTGTTTGGCGCCCGGCCCCTGAAGCGGGCCATCCAGAAGTACATCGAAAACCCGCTCTCCATGGAGATTTTAAAAGGGAATTTCCCGGAAGGGAGCGACATCCGGGTCGACATGGACGGCGAGGAGGTGGTCTTCACCAATGTCTCGTCGGGTGAGGCGACCTATGCGGCGTAACTGAAAAATCCCCCCAAGCCCCCCTTCCAAAAAGGGGGGTTTTCTTTTCCTCCCCCCTTTTCTAAAGGGGGGATCAAGGGGGGATTTCCACGAAAGGAAAACCCATCATGTCCGAGGACCGTGCCCAGCACCCCGCCGGCCGCGTGGGGCGCCCCGAAGACATCGCCGGAATGGTCGCCTATCTGATTTCGGATGACGCCGGGTTCGTTACGGGGCAGAATTTCGTGGTGGATGGGGGGATGACGCGGAAGATGATTTATGTGGAGTGAGTCTGCGAAATCATAAAAATCTGCGCAAATCTGCGGTTCAGACAATCTAACATTACCTCACAACCTCCCCGACAAAATCGCCTCCGCCCGCCGCCTGGCGTCTTCAAACCCATCAGGTCCGCCTGGTGCGGCGGCGTCGTCAGCGGGCGCGATCAGAACGAAATAAAGCGACTGAACCAAAAAGAACATCCAGATCCCCAACGCCCAGGCCACGGGCGTATGGGGCGCGAAGCTTTGCACCAGCAATCCGCCTCCCAGCCCCAAGGCCGCCTCGGCCAGGATGCGCCCGGTCATCGATCCGGGAAAGCAGATGCCGGACCGGACCCAGCCGAGCACCAGCAGGGCGAGAATCAAAAAGCCGCGATGGGTTCCCAAAATCGCAAACGCCATCAACACCAGCACGGGAAAGAGCGCCGACAGTCGACCGGCGCGTCCCCATCGGGTCAGGAGCAGGGCATAGAGGCCGATTACCGCGCCGATGACGATCCGGAAAGCCGGTGCGGGGTGAAAAAACCAGCCCGCCGCCATCTGGGCCGGCACGAACGCCAGGCCGCTCAGCAGTCCGAAGACCAGGGTGGTTCTCACGCGGTTGTTCATCATGCCGCACCTTCCTTCCCGCCTTCCTTGCGGCGCAGCAATTCGAGTTCCACCTCCTCGTCGGTGACGGTCGACGCGTCGGCCGCGCGCCATTTATGGGCGCTGGGCCAGTCCGCGTCTTTCTCCCGGTCCAGATAGCGGGAGGCTTTGAGCTTCAGGGCGTCGTATTCGTTCCGGCGTTGGTCCAGGTCCGCCTGGCATTCCGCGATCTCCCGGTCCAGGGTTTCCAGGTGACGCGCCAGCTCCGCGCAATGGCGGGACAGCGGTTTCTCCTTCTTGATCAGGAATCGCGCGATATCGTCCCGATCCTTGGCGATGGCCATGTCGATGTCGGCTTCCAGGGCGGCGATCTCTTCATTGCGCGTTTTGAGGTCGCTCCGGGCCGCGTCCCGGGCCTCGACTTTCCGGTCCAGGACGGCCCGTCGGTCGCTTAGAGCGGATTCCATCTCCCGGAGGCACTGGCGAAGCATCAACCCGTCATCCTCGAACTGATCCATCACGCCGTGAACATCCGCTTTAAACAGTCTGGTGAATCGCGTCATAATGCTCATGGGAATCTCCTTTCTATTTCATCCGCCGTTCCCGGTACCCTTCATACTGAAGCGCCTTGGCGTTGGATTTCTGTTTTTGCATCACCGCCGAAGGGGCGCCGGAGAAGGTCTCTTTCACCGTGGCTTCCAACTCCTTGACATCCCGGTCCAGGTTTTCGGCCACTTCCCCGGACTGGACCACGTCGTTCAGGGACTGCTGGGTCTCCGTATAGGTCTGGATGCGGTGCATGGCCTCGTCCGATTTCCCGGCCTTGATAAAACCGGCCACTTCCTCCTTGAGCCGGTTGAAATCTTCCCGGACGACCTTCTTTTCCCAAACGCCGCGGTCGATGGAGGAAAAGACCGCGGTCCGGTCTTTCACGCAGCTGACCAGGAAAGGATCGGGCAGACCGACCCGGTGGGACGCGTTGGCGTGGCGATAGGTTACGTCGATGCCGGCGATTTTCACATCGGTTTCATGGTCGGTGGGGACACTCAATGTCAGGAAAAATTTCCGGGTCTGGCCGGAGCGCAGATCTCCCGGATGGAACACGGCGTAACCGTCTTTTTTGAAGACGGGGTAGCCGGAGGCCGATGTCAGGGAGACGCCGTTTCTGATCGGCACGCGCACGGTCAGGCCGCCGGCGACCACCGACCGCGCGTGCTGGAATTCTTTCTGGAAAACGGCGGCGAAGGCGCTGGGTTCCGACAAATAATGGTAAGCGCCGGCGCCCCGGTCCGCGATGGCGGTCATGAGGCTTTCGTTGAAATCCTGTCCCACGCCCACGGTGGAGACGGCGAAGCCCCGCTCCAGGGCCAGGGACGCCATGTTGCCCAGGGCCGCCGCGTCGGTGACGCCGCGATTGGCCAAGCCGTCGGAGATGAGGATGACCCGGCCCTGGTTGGAGGGGGCGTCACCGTCCCGACCCGCCGTCAGCAGGTTCATGCCGGCCTGAAGACCGCCGCCGAGATTGGTGGCGCCGTTGGCGTAAATGGATCGGACAGTCGTGTCGAGACGTCGTCGGCCGTCCGGCGTCATCCGGGTGAGGACCGCGTCGGTGCGGACCCCGTCGGAATAGCTCACCAGGGCCAGCCGGTCCCGGTTCGTCAGGGTGGAGATCAGTCCCCGGACAGCCTGGCGGGCGTCGGCGATCTTTTGCCCTTCCATGGAGCCCGAGCGGTCCAGGACGATCACCATGTCCACCGCGCCCAGGGCCTCGTCCGGGTTAGGCGCGATGTCCGCGGCGCTCAGGGTCAGTTCCAGGGCCACGGTCCCGTCTCCGTTCAGCGCCACTTTGTTTTGACTCAGCTGGCCGGACAACGACACCACGCCGTCTTTCACCGTGACGGGCGGCGGCGCGACCGGCGGCTGGGGGTTGCGATCCGTGAAGGCCATGGCCGCGCATGTAACGGCGATCAGGCTTCCGACGACGACCAGTGATTTGAAAACGTTCTTTTTCATGGCATCCTCCTTTGGCGTGGGTGTTTAATTCACATCGTTTCCATCGTTGACTCCATCATGCGGCCGTCGAAGGGAAAGTGCAATTCAAAGAAATGTAAAAAGAAACGGGCGGTTTTTTTACATAAGTTTTGCTTTTCGGATCGGGGGCTCCGGTGGTAAGTACCTGGACAATAGTTTTCCGGTATTCGGAGACCCGCGGGGTTTTGGAAACCCCGCGGGTCTGATCGGATTCAGAATCGGGGAGACTGAATCTGAATATAGAAAAAAATATTGCCATTTTTATGATAAAGCGGATATACTTATTGCCGGATATTGGTTTAACCGGTAATAAATATTACTGGATTAAGGGGAATGATCGACATATTAAAAGAGATGATACTGGATTTTCAGGAAGTTGAGCTGGAAACCGGCGTTCCCCGCCGTGTGGGCATCAGGCCGATTCCCAGGAAAGCGACGGTTTGCATTGGCGTTCGCCGCGGCGGAAAGTCAACGTTTATGTTCCAGGTGATTCAATGGTTACTGGACAGCGGTGTTTCCCGCCGGAACATTCTTTATCTCAACTTCTTCGATGACCGCCTTCATGGCATGCGCCATGAGTCTCCGGGCATTATCCTGGAAGCCTATTTCTCTTTATATCCGGAAAAGAAAAACGCGGAAAAACTGTTTTGTTTTTTCGATGAAATACAGGTGCTTTCAAACTGGGAATCTTTCGTTGACCGAATGATGCGCACCGAAAAATGCGAGGTGTTCATAACGGGGTCCTCCGCCCAAATGCTGTCCCGCGAGATCGCCACTCAAATGCGCGGCAGGGCGCTTTCCTGGGAGATGTTCCCTTTTTCCTTCCGGGAGTTTCTGGACGCCAGGGGCATTAAAAGCGAAGCGCCCTTTTCGACCAAAGAGCGCCTTATGGTCCAGAAGGCCTTCGAGGACTATTGGGAGGAAGGCGGATTCCCTGAAGTTCTCGGGCAAGACCGGCCGTTGCGGATCAAAATCCACCAGGAATACTTCAACGCCATGCTGTTTCGGGATCTTGTGGAGCGCCATGATATATCGCACCCGAAAGCGGTCGCGGATCTGGCGCACTGGCTCGCGGACAACACCGCTTCGTTGTATTCCACCAACAATCTTACGGGATATCTGAAATCGCTGGGCCACAAAGCGCCCAAATCGTCGGTATCCGACTTTCTTTCGTGGTTCGAAGACGCTTATGTTTTTTTTACGGTCCGTATTTTCGATGCATCGCTGGCGCGGGCCAATGCCAATCCCAAGAAGATCTATTGCATCGATCATGCGCTGGTGACCTCTGTCAGTTCGGGCATTCTGATCAATTCCGGCCATTTGCTCGAGAACCTGGTGTTCACGGCCCTGCGGCGGATCACATCCGAGATTTTCTACTTCAAGAGTCAAAACGGCCGGGAAGTGGATTTCATCGCCCGGCTGCCGGACCGGTCCCGCATGCTGGTTCAGGTATGTGAATCGATGGCGGACCCGCGAACCCGCAAGCGGGAGATCGCGGCGCTCGTCGACGCCATGGCCGAATTGAACCTGACCTCGGCCGCCATCGTAACGCGCGGCGAGGAGGAACGGATACAGGTTGAACCCGGCGCCATCGACGTGATGCCGGCATGGCGGTTTCTTCTGAGCCTGCCGGAGGACGCGTCGTTTTACGCAACCCATTCCTTCGCGGAATAGCGGGAGACCGGAATGAAAACACCAAAACCCACAATCCTGGTGGTCGAGGACGACCCGGCGATCCAGGAGGGATTGCTGGACGTGCTGGTCTTCAACGGGTTCGCGCCCGAGGGCGTGTCCGACGGCGGCGAGGGGCTGGACAAGGCCCTGACGGGTTCCTGGGACCTGATCCTCCTGGACGTGATGCTCCCCACCACGGACGGGTTCACCATCTGCAGAGCGATCCGTAAGGAGAAGCCGGCCCAGGGAATCATCCTGCTGACCGCGAAAGGTTCCGAGGACGACATCGTCACCGGGTTCAAACGCGGGGCCGACGATTACATTCCGAAACCGTTTTCCCTCCGGGAGCTGATGGTCCGGGTGGAGGCGGTGCTCAGGCGGACCGGCAAGGTACTGGGCGATGACCCGTTTTCCGCCGGCGGCATCGATTTCGACGGCCGGAACCTCACGGCGGTCCGGGGCGAAGACAAGGTCGAACTGACCCGGCGGGAAATGGACATCGTGGCCTACCTCCACCGGAACGGGGACCGGATCATCTCCAAAAAGGAACTCCTCACCGAGGTCTGGCGGTATGCCGACGCCGACATCGAGACCCGGACGGTGGACATCCACATCCTCAAACTGCGGAAAAAGATCGCCGCGCTGCTCGGCGAGACGCCGTTTATCGTCACGGTGCGCGGCGAGGGATATCGGCTGGAGACCGGCGGATGAAACGGCTCCGGTTTTTCATCCTGATTTTCTGCGTGGCCCTGTCGATCCCGGTGGGGTATTTCGTGCTCCGGACCTACCGGAGCCTGGAACAGGAGGAGCGGGCCCAGCTCCGGTTTTTCGCCGAGACCATTTTCACGGAGATGGAGCGGGAGATGGCGGCCATCGTGCGGCGGGAAGAGGGGAGGGCGGTGGACGAATACAACTACCGCTACATTCCGGAGACGGCCGACGCCGACGGCGGCGCGACCATCCGTTCGCCCCTGTCGCGGCCGCCCGACGCCCCCTACATTTTAGGGTATTTCCAGAACAATCCGGACGGTTCGTTCCAGACGCCCCTGGCCGAAAACCCGGAGATGCCGCCGGCGCAATTGACGGACGCGGTGTCCCGGCTGCGGCGGGCCAACGCTGTCTTCAACGGCAAGCGGACCACGGCGGCGGCCCATCCGGCCGCGCCGCCGACCCCGGCCGTCCGGGAGATGCAGGCGGTGCAACAGCAGCAGGAAGGGCGGTCCGGGTTCGCCGACCGGTTTCTTTCCCGCCGGCAAAAGGAAAAAGTCTCACTCGGGCAGGAAACGAAACGGGTGGAGGAAATTACCGTAAGCCAGGCCCGTAACCTGGCCAAGGCCGACCGGAAGGTTCGGGCCCCGGCGCCGTCCACGGAAGCAAAGACCGAAGGCTACCGGTCCCGGGCCGATACAATGGACGATTCAATGGCCGATGCATGGGAACCGGCCGCCAAGGATGAGGACCAGGCCCGAGGCGTCCTCGCCGAGGCCGAAGAGTCCGGTTTCGAAGCGTCCGGTTTCAAGGGA